>NZ_LT629772.1:1224166-1530207 GCF_900105385.1 Microlunatus soli
GGCCGGTAAGCCGGATTCTGTACCGCCCGGAGGCGGTGGCGATCATCCATCTGCGACCGTCGTTGCCGACGGCCTGGTGCGATCTACCCGGAAACCTCGGGCGAGCAGCCCTCGAGCGGCTTCCGCGGAGGCGCCGAAGCGCCCCCTTCTTGATCTTGCTCCGGGTGGGGTTTACCGAGCCGGCCCAGTCACCTGGACCGCTGGTGGTCTCTTACACCACCGTTTCACCCTTACCCGATGACCGATGATCATCGGGCGGTTTGCTTTCTGTGGCACTGTCCCGCGGGTCACCCCGGGTGGGTGTTACCCACCACCCTGCTCATCGGAGTCCGGACTTTCCTCGACACCGGTCACCCGATGCCGCGATCGCCTGGCCGACTCGCCCGAAGAGACAGTCTACGGTCTGGCCGGCCGATCCGGCCAATGCCGAGCCCGGCCCGGCAGCGGGATGCGCCCGTCGCCCCATGCCGGCACGCGGGAATCGGACGAAGCCACCGAATCCGATTGACCGTCGCCGGGACCGGATCCAGCATGATCACATGCCGACAGCAGACCAGACCTCGATCGCAGACACCGTCCAGGACAAGGCGGCTCGGTTGCTCAGCCTGCACCGCCGCCCCGAGATCCTCACCTTGATCAACTGCTGGGACGTGATCAGCGCCCGTACGGCAGCGGGGCTCACCGGCGCGCAGGCCATCGCCACCGCAAGCCACGCGATCGCCGCGTCCTACGGCTACCAGGACGGCGAGCAGATCAGCCGGGACGAGATGCTCGCGGTGGTGGCTCGGATCACCCGGTCGGTGGAGCTGCCGGTCACCGCCGATCTCGAAGCCGGTTACGGCGACGTCGGCGAGACGATCCGCCGAGCGATCGGGGTCGGCGTGGTCGGTGCCAATCTCGAAGATCACCTCCGGCCGATCGAGGAGTCGGTGGCGATGGTCGAGACAGCGCTCGCGGCCGGCGCGGCGGAGGGAGTGCCGATCGTGATCAACGCCCGGACCGACGCCTTCCTGCTGGCACCCGAGCGAGCCGCCGACCAGTCGCTCGCCGATGCGATCGAACGCGGCCGGGCCTATCAGCAGGCCGGCGCGCAGTGCGTCTTCGTGCCCGGTGTGCTGTCCACCGAGCTGATCGGTGAACTGGTCGGCGCGCTGGGCCGGCAGCAGGTCAGCATCATGAACGCTCCCGGTGGGCCGACGACGGCGGAGTTGGCCGAGCTCGGCGTCGCCCGGGTGTCGATCGGGCCGTTCGGACAGGCGCTCGCGACCGCCCGGTACGCCGAGATCGGCAGCCGCCTGCTGGCCGGCGGGGGCCTGCCGGCCGCCTGATCAGAGACCGGAGTTGACCGTCCGGACCAGGATCCGGCCGCACTCCTCGCAGCGCAGCACCTCGTCGTCGGCCGCCGCAGCGAAGTCCCGTAGGTCGGCCGCATTGACCTCCAGCTGGCAACCGGTACAGCGCCGGTTGCGCAGCTCTGCCGCGCCGACGCCGCCGTGGCCGGCGCGGAGCTTGTCGTAGCTGGCCAACAACTGGGCCGGGATGTCGGCGGCCACCGCGTCACGCCGGGTGCTCTGATCGGACAGCTCCCCGTCGATGCCGGTCACCTGCTGGTCGCGGCGGGCGATCACCTCGGCCGCCTTCTGTTCCAGCTCGGCGCTGGCAGCGGCACGCTGATCACGGGTCGCGACGGCCGTCTCCAGTTGTTCCATCACCTCGAGCTCGGCGTCCTCCAGATCACCGATCCGGCGGTCCAGATGCTGGATCTCCTCGACCAGTCCTGCCAGCGCCTTCGGGTCACCGACCGAGCCGTCGTCGATCCGCTGCTGGTTGCGGATCCGCCGCTGCCGGACCGGCTCCAGGTCGGTCTCGGACTGCCGCTGCGCCAACTCCAGATCCGACACCTTGGTCTCGGCCTCGACCAGCGCCTCGGAGGCGGCCGACCGATCGGCAGCCAGCTTGGCCAGCTGCGCATGCTCGGGCAGATTGGCCCGGCGATGCTGCAACTGCGCGATCGTCGTGTCGACGGCCTGCAGGTCCAGCAACCTCAGCTGGACCGCGTGATCGGCTTTGATGATTCAGCCCTCCCAACCCTGCATCGCCCCGGGAATCGCCGGCGGCGTTTCCTCGTTGCCGGTCCACCCTATTCGCAGCCGTGCGGTCCGGTGTCAACAGGCCAGTTCGGTGCCGAACGGGCCGGTCCCGCAGCGTCAGGACAATCCGCTGCCGACAGGCGGCTGCTGTGCTGGACGCCGACCTGGACGATGGTGCATCATTTCTGGCAGAGCGAGCACGGACCGCTGCCACCTCTGGGCAGCAGGGAATGAAATCTGCCGGTACCGAGTTGGGCCGGACAGCAGCGATCCCGGACCGTGATGGTCGAGCGCCCGGTACAGCCCGGGAATTCCTGCAGCACCCCGACCTCCCGGGTCTTGGCGATGTGGCCGACCCAGCCGTTCCCGTACGCCTGAGATGGACCGCCATGACCAGCGCCACCGCGCCCTCCGCTCCCGTTGCCCTCGGCGACCGCTTCGTCGGCCGCAAGTACGTCCAACTCGTGCTGTTGCTGGGCGCCCTGACCGCGATCGGTCCGCTGACCATCGACACCTATCTGCCCGCGCTGCCGGCTCTGCGCGCCGAACTGCAGGCCGGCGATGCCAGCACCCAGCTGACCATGACCGGTCTGCTGGCCGGACTCGGACTCGGTCAATTGATCATCGGTCCGCTGTCGGATTCGGTCGGCCGGCGGAAGCCGCTGATCTTCGGTCTGCTCGGCCACGCCCTGATGTCACTGGTCTGCGCACTGGCGCCGAGCATCGAGATGTTGATCATCGCCCGTACGGTTCAGGGATTGTCCGGCGCTGCGGTCGCGGTGGTCGCGATGGCGATCGTTCGGGACCTGTTCACCGGCCTGAAGGCCGCCCAGCTACTGTCCCGGCTGGTGCTGGTGACCGGGGTGTCCCCCATCCTGGCGCCGAGCCTGGGCAGCGCACTGCTGGCATTGACCGACTGGCAAGGAATCTTCGTGGTGCTGGCGCTGATCGCGTTGGCGGCGATGATCATCGCCGTCGTGGCACTGCCCGAGACGCTGCCGACCGGACGTCGGGTGCCGGCCGAGCCGCTGCGCTGGCTGCAGGGCTACGCCGGTCTGTTCGCCGATCGCCGATACCTGACGATGGTCGCGGTGGCCGCGTTGATGTTCGCTGCGCTGTTCGGCTACGTCGCCGGCTCGCCGTTCGTGTTGCAGGACGTCTTCGGGCTGAGCCCGGCCACGTACGGTGTGGTGTTCGCCGTCAATGCTGTCGGGCTGATCGTCATGACGCAGCTGAATCCGTTGCTGGTCAAGCGATTCGGGCCCGAGCGGGTGCTGCGTGGAGCGGTGATCACCGCTGTCACGGCCTCGGTGGCGCTGCTGCTGACCTCGCTGTCGGGTGCCGGGCTGATCGGCTTCGTGGTGCCGATCTTCGCACTGCTCGCCGCCTGCGGGGTTTCCGCGCCGAACGCAGCCGCGATCGCACTGTCCCGGCACGGCGAGAACGCCGGCACCGCCGCCGCCCTGCTCGGTTCGGCCCAGTTCGTGATCGGTGGTCTGGCCACTCCGCTGGTCGGGCTGCTGAACAACGGCACCGCCGTCCCGCTGGCCGGCATGATGATCTTGGCCACCGGCCTGGCTCTGGCCCTGATGTTGCGGCTGTCCCGGCGATCGCTCTGATCGGGAGAACCCGACAGCACCGGCTCAGCCGGCGGACCCGATTCTCGGCGGACCTGATTCGGCCGACCCGACTCAGCCGACCGGACCGTTCCAGCGTTGCAGTGCGGGCTCGTTCTTCTCCCAGCCGAGCACCGAGATCGTCGCCGTGTGCAGCGGGAACTGATCACCCAGGCTGATGTCGAGTCCGAGCCAGCACAGGGTCAAGACCCGGAGGGCGTGGCCGTGAGCGAACGCGATCGACCGTTCGACGCCGGAGTTGCGCACTCTGTCCACCACCCGGGTCAGCCGCTGGACCACGTCAGCCGGTGACTCGCCGCCCGGGCAGCCGTCCCGCCACAGATCCCAGTCCGGGCGGGCGGTCCGGATGTCCGGACTGGTCCGGCCCTCGTAGTCCCCGTAGGCCCATTCGACGAGATCATCGTCGGTCTTCGGTTCGGCATCGCCGGTGAACCCGGCCAATCGGGCCGTCTCCCGGGCCCGCAGGCGTGGACTGGTCAGGATCAGCCCGAAGTCCTCCGGCAGCAGTCGGCCGTTGAGCAGCTCGGCCTGTTCGCGGCCGTGTTCGGTCAGCGGCAGATCGGTGGTCGAGGTGTGCTGACCGCTCTTGCTCCACTCGGTCTCACCGTGCCGGACCAGGTACAGCTCGGTCACCGGTCGAGCTCCGGAAAGCGCTGCTGATCGATCACGCCCTCCCGGACGCTCCAGTGCCCGCCGTCATTCAGCCGGGCGACGATCGCCCGCTCCAGTGACGTCCGCTGCGGCAACGTCGTGTGATCGACCTCGCCCCGCCGGCGGAAGACGAAGAACAGGGCATCGCCGTCGCCGTCCCGCGGCTCACCGCGCAGCTCCCACAGCTGCTGGAAGGCGACCATGTTGGATTCCGGCGCCAGCACCTCGACCAGCTGCGGATCCAGCAACCAGGACGCGCAGTGGAACAACGTCGTCGGGTAGTCGGCGAAATACCGACCGAAGAAGGCGCGTGCGCGGCCGAACGACTCGGCCACCGCCTCCGGGGTCAGCGGACCGGCCTCGGGGATATGGGTCGAGATCACCCAGCCACCGTCGATCCCGGGCAACTCGGAGCGGGTGAGATTGAACTGGAGCCGGCCGAGCCAGTAGAGGGCGCCGGACCAGGCGACGGTCAACCAGCCGAACGTGTGCAGACCGAATTCCCCGTAGGTGCGGCGGTGCACCCAGGCCTGCTGTCCGAGATCGGACAGGCTGACCTCGGAGATGTCTCGGCCGATGCCCCGCTCGGCATGGAAGGCGGCGACGTCGTCGGCGGTGACCAACAACGCCAGCAGGGGCAGGACGCCGATCCCCCACTCGGCGTCGGCACGCTCGCGTTCGTCCCCGGCGTAGCCGGCGAACGGCTGCTCCTCGCTGTCGAAGGCACCGATCCGCGCCCTCAGCGCCGCCGCCAACTCCTCGACCTGAGCGAGACGGTCGGTGTCGGCGAGCACTCGTTCGATGATCGCGGCCAGCTCGGCACGATCGTCGTCACGGAATCCCAGCCGGCGCAGGGCGGCGTCGTCGGCGGCGGCCAGGCGATCGGCGGCGGTTCGGGTCGGGGTGGTTCGAGCAGAGGAGGTCGCGGGAGTCGGCACGGTCCAAACCTTAGCGGGCCGCGGTCGGCAACTCCCGGCCATCGATCCTCCCCCAGGTCGTCGGTACGGCCGGACCACGGCTTGGCTTCGTCAGCTCGTGGGGCTGTCGGACCGAGTGCAAGAATGCGGTCATGAGCGAGAAGCAAGCCAAACCGACGAACCGCCAGACCCCGTTCTCCGAGGCGTTTCGCGCGTTCATCGGGACCGGTTGGGCCGCAGACCCTGCCGAGCTGCCCGATCCGCTGCCCGCCACCGGGCCGGCCGCAGACCGGCGGGCCGCGGTCAGTGCCGCCTATCCCGGCGAACGGGTGGTGATCCCGGCCGGCGGCCTGCAGGTCCGCTCCAACGACACCGACTACCGGTTCCGGCCGCATTCGGCGTTCGCGCACCTGACCGGGCTGGGCACCGACAAGGAGCCCGACGCCGTGTTGGTGTTGGAGCCGACCGACTCCGGGCATGACGCCACGCTCTACTTCAAGCCGCGGGCGCCGCGTGACTCCGAGGAGTTCTACGCCAACGCCCGGTACGGCGAGATGTGGGTCGGCAAGCGGGAGACGCTGGAAGAGATGGCGGCCCTGTCCGGCCTCAGCTGCGTCCCGATCGAGGAGCTCGCCGAAGCACTGGCCAAGAACGCCGATCAGACGGCGATCCGGTTGCTGCGTTCGGCCGACCCGGAGATCGCCCGGATCGTCGACCAGCTCCGGGCCGATCAGGAGATCGACAGCGAGGCTGCCGAGCAGTCCGACGAGGAGCTGACCGTCTTCCTCAGCGAACTCCGGTTGATCAAGGACGCCTTCGAGCAGGATCAACTGCAAGAAGCCTGTGAGCAGACCGCGGCGGCCTTCGCCGAGGTGGTGAAGGGATTCCCGGAGGCGATCCGTCGCGGCCGGGGCGAGCGCTGGGTCGAGGGCATCTTCGGGCTGCACGCCCGGCATGCCGGCAATGCGGTCGGCTACGACACGATCGCCGCCTCCGGTGATCATGCCTGCACGCTGCACTGGATCCGCAACGACGGCGACCTCAAGGACGGCGATCTGATCCTGATCGACGCCGGTGTGGAGCTCGACTCGCTGTACACCGCCGACGTCACCCGGACGTTGCCGCTGAACGGGACGTTCTCCGAGGCCCAGCGCAAGGTCTACCAAGCAGTCCTGGCCGCGCAAGAGGCCGGTATCGCCGCGGCCAAGGCCGGCACCACGTTCTCCGAAGTCCACAAGGCGGCGATCGCGGTGATCGCGCAGTACCTGGATGAATGGGGCATCCTGCCGGTGAGCGTCGAGCAGACGCTGAGCGACGACGGCGGGCAGCATCGGCGCTGGATGGTGCACGGGACGTCCCACCATCTCGGCATCGACGTGCACGACTGTGCCCAGGCCCGCAAGGAGAACTACAAGGAGGGAACGCTGGCGCCGGGGATGGTGATCACCGTCGAACCCGGGATCTATTTCAAGTCCGACGATCTGCTGGTGCCGGAAGAGTTGCGCGGCATCGGCGTCCGGATCGAGGACGACATCTTGATCACCGAGGACGGCAATCGCAACCTGTCCGCCGCTCTGCCCCGGACCGCCGACGATGTCGAAGCCTGGATGGCCGGCCTGCTGAAGGCCTGACCCGATGAGCCCGCGCCGACCCGACGGTCCCCCGTCCCGCCGAGAACGCTATCTGTCGTTGAACGTTCTCGGCTCACGGCGGCGGCCGCCCGCGCCGGCAACGGCTCCCGAGCCGCCGCCGAACTCGGTGATCGACTGGGGCTGGTACGTCGGCGGCGTACGGCAGTCGGCACCCGATGTGGCGACCGCTGCCCGGCGCGCGGTCGCGGACAAGCACGGCTTCGTCTGGCTCGGGCTGAAGGATCCGACCGACGCCGATCTGCATGCGCTGCCGCAGCAGTTCGATCTGCATCCGTTGGCGATCGAGGACGCCGTCGAGGGCCACACCCGATCCAAGATGGAGATGTTCGGCGACGACATGTTCATGGTCATCTCGACCGTCGCCTACGTCGAGCACCAACATCTGTCCGAGGCCGCCGAGGTGGTCTCCACCGGCCAGGTGATGATCTTCCTCAACGAACACTTCGTGATCACCGTGCGGCGCGGTGAACATGCCCCGCTGGGCAACATCCGCAAGACTCTGGAGCAGGATCCCGAACGTCTCGCCGAAGGGCCGTGGACGGTGCTCTACTCGATCGCCGACATGATCATCGACGACTACCAGGACGTGGTCGGCGAGTTCGAGACCGACGTCGACGAGGTCGAGGCCGCGGTGTTCGCCGAGGACGGCGAACGCAAGGTCGCCAGCGTCTATCAACTGAAACGTGAGCTGATCGAATTCAAACGGTCGGTGGTGCCGCTGGGCCAACCGCTGCAGCGATTGTCGACCCGCGGCTACCCGATGATCCCGTCCGACGCCCAGGCCTATTTCCGCGAACTCCATGATCATCACATCGCCGCCGCCGAAGCCGTGTCCTCCTTCGACGAGGTGCTCACCTCGATCATGC
This sequence comes from Microlunatus soli, assembly GCF_900105385.1. NCBI lineage: Bacteria > Bacillati > Actinomycetota > Actinomycetes > Propionibacteriales > Propionibacteriaceae > Microlunatus > Microlunatus soli. Next base: position 1,231,980 of record NZ_LT629772.1, read on the forward strand.
AGGCCGCCCTGGCCCGGCTGTCGGTCAGCGACAACCAGGACATGCGCAAGCTGGCCGCGTACGCCGCGATGATCGCCGCCCCGACCGCTCTGGCCGGCATCTACGGCATGAACTTCAGCTGGATCCCCGGCGCCGACAGCCACTGGGGCTTCGTGATCTTCTGCGCCATCATCGCCGCCATGGTGCTGGCCATCTGGATCGGCTTCAAACGCAACAAGTGGTTGTAAGACCCATCCACCACCTGCAGCAGAGGCCGACCCGGCTCCACAGACCCGGCTCCACAGACTCCGGCCACTTCGCAGCAGCTGTTACCAAATCGCCCCGGAACAGCGACTACCGAGGGCGATTCCGCAACAAGAGTTACCATCTGACCAGCAATGCGGGGCGAGACGTTCGACAGCGACAACCGCACCCGGGCACCCAACGGGGATTTCGGCCCGGTGGTCGGGTTTCGGGTGTGGCGGGCGTTGCGTCGCGGCCGGTAGGACCAACAGCACCCAAGCACCCGAAGCGACCCGGCCGCGATGCTGGGCGGAAACCCGACCACCGGGCCGGAATCCCCAACCAGGCACCCAATCCTTCACAAACGAGGACCCATGGTGAGAGGTCCGACAGGCTCAGGACCCTTGGGCTACTGGAAGTAGGCGGCCCGAGCGCCGGGCATCTGCTGCAGCATCTCCCGAGCTTTGGCGGCGAGCTTGTGTTCGCAGAGCACCTCGTACTGGGCGGCGACGGTGTGACTGATCGAGGTGAAGTCGCGGCCGCGGCTGAGGGCGTACCCGATGGCCTGGAAGCCGATGCCGAGCACGATGCCGATCCCGAGGGCGACGGCCAACAGGGCCAGCCAGCTGCCGGGACGCCCGAAGATCACCATCACCACGGTGATCAACAGACCGGTGGTGACGCCGGACTGGATGCCCTGGCCGATCACGGTCCGCCAACTACGTCGGCCGAGGACCCGTTCGACCGACTTCAGACCGGTGCCGACGATCGCGAGATTCTGTACCTCGAACTTGTTGTCGGCCAGGTAGTCCACGGCCTTCTGGGCCTCGGCATAGCTGGTGTAGGTGCCGACCGTCTGCGGGAACTCGAGCTCGAACAGCGAGTTCCCCGGCCGGGAGAAGCTCTGGTTGGAAAATGACATTGGGCTCGCCTCCCGTTCTCACCCCCAACGCTACCGCGTGAACACACAGAACTCGTTACCCTCCGGATCTGCGAGCACGTCCCAGCCGATCTCGTCGTCACGGCGCCTCAGCAGCGTCGCCCCGGCATCGAGGTAGTCGGCGGTATCACCCCACACGTCCCAGTGGATCCGATTCTTCACCCGCTTGGGCTCGGGCACCGGGTTGAAGACCAGATCCCACGGCAGCCCGGCGGCTCCGCCGTCGATCCAGTGCCACGGATCGGCGGGATCGTGCTGCGCCGCCAGACCGAACTGCTCGGCCCACCAGGCGCTGATGGCGGCCGGGTCGGCGGCGTCGATCACCAATTCGTACAGTCGGTAGTCGGTCAACTGGGACGCGTTCCGTTCGAACGCGCAGAACTCTCCGCCCTCCGGATCTCGCATCACCGTCCAGCCCGGATGTTCGGTGTCTACGGTTGCGCCGAGTGCCGTCAGCGGGTCGGTCCCGCTCGCATGCACGTCGAGGTGGACCCGCTGCTTGACGGTCCGTGGCTCGGCGACCTGGTTGATCCAGATCGTGTGTTCCGGTTCGGTCCCCCGCAACACCCCGTCCGGGCCGTCGCCGTCGAACTCCGCGCTCAATCCGATCGCAGCCGCCCAGAAGTCGCCGATCCTGCGAGGGTCCTGAGCGTCGATCACCAGATCCTTGAATGCGCGCTGTCCACCCTGGTTGTCGACCATGATCGAAACGGTATCGTCCACCTCAGGATCCCACCAGGAGGAACGATGCCGCAGCAGACGATCAGTTCCGGCCCGCAGCAGGCGCCCACGCCGACGGTGTTCGTGTTGTTCGGTGCGACCGGCGACCTGTCCCGGCGGATGGTGCTGCCGGCCTTCTACGACCTGTTCTGCCGGGGACTCACCCCGCCGGAGTGGGTACTGGTCGGCAACGGCCGCGGTGCCGACGCAGACCAGGACTTCGCCGAACGGGTCCGCGCCTCGTTGGAGGAGTTCGGGCCGGGCAGCGACAAGATCGACGACAAGCAGTGGAAGGACTTCTCCGATCGGCTGCGGTTCGCCGGTGGTGGCTTCGACGAGACCGATCCGGGCAGTCTGCTGGATGTGATCGGCGAGGCCGCCGACGGCATCGGCGACGGCGCTCAGTACGTGCACTATCTCGCCGTTCCGCCGGTGGCGTTCGGTGAGGTGGTGGCCGGGCTTGCCGCGCACGACCTGCTGAAGAACGCCAAGGTCGTGTTCGAGAAGCCGTACGGGACCTCGCTGCAGTCCTTCACCGAGCTGGACGAGCAGGTCCATTCGGTGATGAAGGAGGAGCAGGTCTTCCGGATCGATCACTTCCTGGGCAAGGAAGCCACCCAGAACCTGCACGTGCTGCGGTTCGGCAATGCCATGATCAACAAGATCTGGTCGGCCGACGCCGTGGCCCAGGTCCAGATCGACGCACCCGAACCGCTGGACGTCGCGCAACGGGCCGAGTTCTACGACGCCACCGGCGCCTTCAAGGACATGATCGCCACCCATCTGTTCCAGGTCGCCGCCGAGGTGGCGATGGATCCGCCGGCCAGCATCGCACCGGACGACCTGCAGGATGCCCGGGAGCAGGTGCTGGCGGCGTTCCGGCCGCTGGATCCGTCCGAGGTCGTCTTCGGTCAGTTCGACGGCTACACCGACATCGACAAGATCACCGACGACTCGACCACCGACACGTTGGCTGCGGTCAGACTTTGGGTCGACACCGATCGGTGGCGCGGTGTGCCGTTCGTGTTGCGGAGCGGGAAACGGATGGCCGGCGACGACCAACTGGTGTCGTTGATCATGCGCGAGACGCAGGGACCGCTCGGCGATCTTGACGATGCGGCGGCCCGGCTGGAGATCTCACTGAAGGGCAGCGGGTCGATCGCGGTGGCGTTGATCATGAAACGTCCGGGCCCCGACCTGACCCTGCGGGAGGAACGGATCGATCTCAGCCTGGGCGAGGTCTCCGGAGGCGAAGCGCTGGACCCGTACGTCGCGTTGATCCACGACGTGCTGCTCGGCGACCGTTCGCTGTTCACCAGTTCAGCCGGCTTGGCGGACGCCTGGCGAGTGGCCGAACCGGTGCTGGCCGATCCGCCCGAGCCGCTGCCGTACGAGCCGGACGGTTGGGGCCCGAAGCAGGCCGAAGCGTTGACCGACGGGCTGGGCTGGATGACCGAACGGGAGTGAGCACGTTCGTACCGATCCGGAGGCACGGACGCGGTACTCTCGCGGGGTGAACGGGCCCAGCATCTTCATCTCCCGGATCCGCGGTTGCGCGATCGTGGACGATGCCGGCGACACCATCGGCAAACTGCGCGATGTGGTGATCAGTGAGCGGACGTTGAGTCGTCCGCCGCGGGTGAAAGGACTGGTCGTCGAGCTGTTCGCCCGGCACCGGATCTTCGTCCCGATGCAGCGCGTCCGCAGCATCGACGCGGTCCAGATCGTCACCTCCGGAGTGGTCAACACCCGCCGGTTCGCCCGCCGGGACTCCGAGACGCTGGTGGTGGAGGACCTGTTCGATCAACAGGTCACGCAGCCGTCCGCGCCCGGTCCGTGGGTGATCTTCGACGTGGCGATGCATCAGGTCCGCAATGACGATTGGGAGGTCTCCGAGGTCGCGGTCCGCGAGGCCACCCGGAGCCGTCGGTTCGGTCGACCCTTCACCCGCAAGGGTCAGGTCTCCATCGTGGAGTGGTCCGACATCGCCGCGATGCTCGGATCCTACGGTCAGGCGGCGGAGCAGTTGTTGGCCGAGATGGAGGATATGAAGGCCGCCGACGTCGCACGCGAATTGCACGAGCTGACTCCGCAGCGCCGGGCGGATGTGGCGTCCGGGATGGACGACGAGAAGCTCGCCGACGCGTTGGAGGAGTTGCCCGAGGACGAGCAGGTGCAGCTGATCCAGTCTCTCGATGTCGAACGGGCGGCGGCGGTCCTGGAGGAGATGGACGCCGACGACGCCGCCGACCTGATCGCCGAGCTGCCGGCCGAGATGGCCGAGTTGCTGCTGGGTGAGATGGAACCCGACGAGGCCAAGGACCTGCGCCGACTGCTGACCTACGAGGAGTTCACCGCCGGCGGCATGATGACGCCGGAACCGGTGATCGTTCCGCCCGATGCCACCGTCGCCGATGCGCTCGCCCTGGTCCGGCAGGAAGAGCTGAGCCCGGCCACTGCCGCGATGATCTTCGTCTGCCGACCGCCGCTGGAGACCCCGACCGGGCGGCTGATCGGTTGTGTCCACACCCAGCGGTTGCTGCGGGAACCGCCGTCGGTATTGGTGTCCGGGCTGATCGACTCCGATCTGGAGCCGTTGAGCGACCAGTCCGATCTGCACGCGGTGAGCCGCTACTTCGCCACCTACAACCTGGTCAACGCACCGGTCGTCGACAAGGCGGGGCGACTGATCGGCGCAGTCACCGTTGACGACGTTCTTGATCACGTGCTGCCACAGGATTGGCGAGGTGATCAGCTCGACGCGATGAGCGACAGCGAGGAGGCGAACTGATGGCACGAGCACCGCGTGAATCCCGCCGCGACTCCGAACGCGATTCCGAACGACTCGACACTCCTGGCCGCAGTCGACAACGCCGGCTGCCGCGGATGCGCATCTCCGGCGACGCGTTCGGCAACTTCGCCGAGGCGTTCGCCCGCTTCATGGGTACGGCCCGGTTCCTGGCCTACATGACCGGCTTCGTCGTGCTGTGGGTGCTGTTGAACTTCATCGGCCTGTTCGGGCTGCGCTGGGACCCGTACCCGTTCATCCTGCTCAATCTGTTCTTCTCCACCCAGGCCAGCTATGCCGCGCCGTTGATCCTGCTGGCTCAGAACCGGCAGGAGGCCCGCGACCGGGTCGCCCTCGACGACGACCGCCGGCAGGCCGCCCAGACGCGGGCCGACATGGACTACCTGGCCCGCGAGATCGCCTCGCTGCGGATGTCGGTCGGTGAACTGGCCACCCGCGACTACCTGCGCGCCGAACTCCGCACCGAGCTGCGCGCCATCCTCGCCGAGCTCGACGACCCACCCCAGCAACCCACCCCCTCCCGCTGACCCGTCAGTTTCTCCCCGAAACGCCGGGCGTGTCGGGGAGAAACTGACGGGTCGGCGGGTGTGTGGGGCGGCGGACGGTTGCGGAGTGGTACCGGGGGCGGTGCGGGTCGGGTGGGCTATTACGCTGGCGGGTATGCCGGATGTTGAGACGACCAGCCCTGACAACCCACTGGTGAGCCAGATCACCAAGGTGTTGGACGGAGTGAACGACCCGGAGATCCGGCGACCGATCACCGACCTCGGCATGGTCAAACGGATCGACATCGTCGACGGCAGCCGGGCCGAGATCGAGATCCTGCTGACGGTCGCCGGCTGCCCGATGAAGGACACCCTGCGCCGCGACGTGACCGCGGCCGCGGTGACCGTGCCCGGCATCGAGTCGGTCGACATCACGCTCGGCGTGATGAGCGACGAGCAGCGGACCGCGCTGCGCGACTCGCTGAAGGGCGGCCAGACCGACCGGGAGATCCCGTTCGCCAAGCCGGACTCGTTGACCAAGGTGATCGCGATCGCGTCCGGCAAGGGCGGTGTCGGCAAGTCCTCGGTGACGGTCAATCTGGCGATGGCACTGGCCGCGCAGGGCCAGAGTGTCGGTGTGCTGGACGCCGACATCTACGGACACTCGGTGCCGGCCATGCTGGGCATCGCCGACGCCCGGCCGACCTCGGTCGAGGACATGATCATGCCGGTGCCGACGGCACCGGACTCCGACGGTCGCACCAATCTCAAGGTGATGAGCATCGGGATGCTCAAGCCGCGCCGTGACCAGGTGGTCGCCTGGCGGGGGCCGATCCTGGACCGGGCACTGCACCAGATGCTGGCCGACGTCTACTGGGGCGACCTGGACTTCCTGCTGCTGGACCTGCCGCCGGGCACCGGTGATGTGGCGATCTCGGTCGGCCAGAAGCTGCCGAATGCCGAAGTGATCGTGGTCACCACCCCGCAGCAGGCCGCAGCGGAAGTGGCCGAACGCGCCGGCACGATGGCGTCGATGGTCAACCAGCGGGTGATCGGCGTGGTCGAGAACATGTCGTTCCTGCAGGTCAGCTGCCCCGACTGCGGCAAGCAGCACCGCTACGACGTCTTCGGCAGCGGCGGCGGCCAGGAGGTCGCCGAGACCCTCAGCACACAGCTCGGCTACGACGTCGACCTACTGGCCCAGGTGCCGTTGGATCCGCAGCTGCGCGCCGGCGGCGATCTCGGCAAGCCGATCGTCGGCACCGCACCGGCCGAGCCCTCGTCGGAGGCCCTCACCGGGCTGGCGCAGAAGTTGATCAAGCGCGGCCGTGGGCTGGCCGGCCGGCAGCTCAACCTGCAACCGGCCGGTCGCTGATACAGCCAGATGACGCCCCAGGTCCAGGGGCTCTTCGACAGGCTCAGGGACCTTTGTGGGCTCAGGCTCCCGGATGAGGGGCGGCGACCGTCGGCAGTTCGGTGACCCGGAGGCGGGCACTGCCGTACGGCGTCAGCGTCACCTCGTGACCGACCGGTGAACCGAGCACCGGGCCTTCGGGGAGCGGTGCTGCCTGTTCCCCGTCCAAGCCCCAGCCGGGGATCCGCGCACCGGGCACCCGAATCCGGATCGGCGCATCCTCGGCCGCGAACGGCACGGCGCTGATCGGGCGCTTGTCGATCACCCAGTTTTCATGATCATCGGCAACGATGCCGTGGTTCCAGGAGCTGCGCGGGTGCACCTCCCACTCCCCGAAGCCGGGTGCGCCGGGCACCGGGATCCAGTTCTCGGCAACGCCGGCGACCATGATCAACGGACCGTAGCGGACGGCGACGGCCTGCTTCTCCCGTCGCTCCAATTGCGGCTTCGTCGGCAACTCGAGCTGGATCGTCTCGCCACCGGCCCACTGCCGGGTGATCACCAGATGGTCGTCGACGATCTCTGCCTGTTCGACCTCTCCGGCGACAGTGACGCGCGGATCGTTGCACCAGCCGGGGATCCGCAGCCGGATCGGGAACGACGCCGGGCGGTCGCACTCGACCTCGATGGTGATCACGCTGTCGAAGGGATAATCGCCCCGCACCCGGAGTCGGACCTCGGCGCCGGTGATCGTGACCCGGATCGAGCAGGCAGCGTAGCTGACGGCGGTGAGTCCGTCGGGGGCGCCATCGGTGTCCAGGGTGTGCATCCAGAGAGTCCTGACCAGCTTCGGCCAGCCCTGGTGCAGGTTGGCGGTGCAGCAACCGAAGTGCGGTTCCAACCCGAAAAGGTTGGCATCGTCGCTGGAGTAGGTCCAGGGCCGGCTGCCCACCGAAACCCTGACCTGGTTGGCCTGCTGGTGATATTGATGGGCCAGCATCCGCGGATCGCAGCTGGCCGGCAGCAGGTTGTAGGCGATCGTCTCCAGTCGATCGGCCCATTCACCGTCACCGAAGATCCGGGCCAGTTGCTGGTAGGTGTACATCAGTTCCACCACCAGGCAGGTCTCCACCCCGGCGGTCGGCTCCCGTCCGCCGAGGAACTCGTCACCGGAGAAGCATCCGTGCGCCAGACCGTGCCACCGCTCCAGTGCCGCCAGTCCGTCCCGGGTACGTTGCCGAGCAAGATCATCACCGGTCCGCAGGAAGCGAACGGCCTCGGTCTTGAGCCCCATCGCCACGTTCACCCCGTGGGTCCGGTGGTCGAAGAACAACGCGCGACCGGTGACCAGATCCTCGGTCAGGTAACGGCCCCAGTCCTCGGTCTGGGCCAGCAACAGATCGGCCAGCTCCAGCAGCCAGTCGTCGCCGGTCAGCCGATGCAACCACAACACACTGAGGACGTTGTCCGCTCCCCGGACCCGACCCCAACCGGACAGCGGCCGCTGGACCAGATTGTCCAGCTGGTAACGGAAATAGCGGCTCAGCAGCTCCGGCACCCGGTCGTCGCCGGTGGCGTCGTGGTGCTGGCAGAGCACCTTGCAGGCGACCATCCGCGGCCACCAGTCGTCGTTGCCGGCCGGGCCGAACCAGCCGTCCGCACGCTGGGAGCCGATCATCCACTCCACCCACGGCCGGACCTGGTCGATCAGATCTTGATCATCGAGGACGTAGGCCAGCGGCAGCAGCCCGTCCAGATAGTACGGGCCACGTTCCCAGGACTCCCCCGTGCCGCCGAGCCAGCCGCTGTCCGGGCCGACATCGGGCCAGACCTCGGGCAGCCGACCGGTCAGTCCGTCGGCCTGCAACCGTAGTTGATCATGGAGCCAGCCCTCGGGCCGGATGGCACCGAGCGGCAGCTCGGCCTGGCGGGGTCTGTTCGACGACGTCACACCTCGAGCCTAACGGTGCCTGGCTCTCCTGCTGTCGACCCCGTCCGGACCGGTGACCGGTTTGGCCCGGCCGCGGGTGATCGTGACGAGCATGATCGCGATCCCGAGCAGCGCAACGGTCGCATTCGCGCCGGTCAGGAAGATCGCCTGACCGGTGGTCGCCATCTCCAGGTGGGTCAGGTGGAAGAAGAAGTGCGGCACCGAGAACACCGAGTAGGCCAGCATCGCGGGGATCACGAAGTGTGCCCTCGGCCGGATCAGGGCGATCAGGATGATCACGGCGGTTCCCAGGGTCGCCTCGCCGAAGTCGCGGGCGTGGTGCTCGCTGAACGGCGGCGTCAGGTCGACAGTCGGGAAGTAGCGACAGAAACTCGCGGGATGGACGGCGTTCCAGCCGTCGACGACGAGCTGGTCGAGCAGCAGGATCGCGAGTCCGATCCTGATGAAAGCGTCATGGCTGCTTCCTCGGTTCTCCATCGATTTTCGAACATGCGTGCTAACGTCGCAGGTATGGGCACTGAACAGGTTTCATTCCTGGCAGGCAAGGATCCGCTCGGCGACAACGTCTGGATTCCCGCGTCCGTTGAAGACCGGGAAGAACGGGACGACGGCGAGTGGCTGTACGTCCTGCCCGCGTTCTCCGATTCCGAGGACTCGGCCACCTGGGTCAAGGCCAGCGAGGTTCGGCCGATCACCAACCGGGCCGCCGAACCCGACTCGGATCCACCATCGTCGCCGCCCCGGCTTCGGGTGGTCAGATGAATTATGGACCGACGGGCCGTTCCTGTTGGAACGTTCCCTGACGACCTCGGGGCGCCGGCTGGTCGCGAAGGCTACAGATCGGCGAGCCAGCGGTGCCCCGGATGCGTCAACGCGATCGCCTCCCGCAACCAATGCCGAGCGCCCGCGTCCAGCAACGGACGAACGGCCTCGAAGTCTGCCTGGTCCTTCGGACGGAGACCGGCGGCCTTGTGCAGCAGCTGGATCTCCGGGCGCAGGTAGTTGACACCGTCCTGGGTCCAGACGATCTCATCGAGCGGCAGTGACGTCCGCGCGTCCCGTTTGAACACCCACCGGTCGCCCACCGTGGTCATCAGGATGATGTCGTACTCCCACGGATCGCCGCCGCTGCGACGAGCCCAGACGTTCTCGCAACTGTCGGGGACCAGGTGATCGTCGGCACCGACGTCGCCGGGAAGCAGGATCCGCAGCGTTTCCTGGTCGGCCGACCAGAGGTCGATCCGACCGGCAAGGTAGCGCCGGAGCAGACCGAGCTCGCTGCGCGGGATGCTCGGGTCGACGTCACCATGATCACGCGGTACGCCGCTGAATGTCTCCAGGGACCAGCCGCCCGCGACCCACCAACGTCCCTGATAGTCGGCGAGCAGTTCGGCGACATCCGCCGGCGTCCGTTTCCGCCACGGACCGTAAATTCGGACCAGCTCGTCATGATCAACATTGCTGACAGGCACTGCAGGACCGTATCGGCTCTCGGCCGCGTCGTGAACCCTCGCGGTCGCCATGGATTGGTACGGCACCGTGCTGCCGGTCGTGCCGATCGAGTTACAGCTCGGCACGATGATCGCCCGCGACCAGCAGCACCGGCTCCGTGCCACCCTTGAGGCCATCGACCCCAGCCGTCTCGACATCGCGATGCTGCGACGTACCGTCGCCGATCGGCAGATCATGGCCTCAGGCTCCCGGATACCGACGGTGCTCCTCGATCTCCTGTAAGCCCGCGCCCGGACCGCATGCCGCGCGGGAGTGTCGGCGGGGTGCACTAGCGTCACCGCATGGTTCCGTTGAACGTGCTGCTGTCGGCTGCGCTGTTGGATCTGACCCGGGAGTGTGAGCGCCAGGGTGCCGAGGAGGTCGTGCTGTGGTCGAACCTGCTGCGGGTGATCGACGACGACGGCGTCGACGTCAGAGAACTCCCCGGGCGGGTGCGGTTGTCCCGACGCGCCGTGCGGTCGATGACGGGAGCGGTCGAGCGATCGGGATGGGCAACCAGGGACGGCAAGATCATCCGGTTGAACGAACCCGCCAGCCGGGCGCGGCGTCGATGGGGCGCGGCCATCAGCCACGCGGAGCAGGAGTGGACTCCGACATCGCTCCGCGCGCCGTTGGAGTCGTTCGTCTCCCAACTGCCATTGGAGTATTCGCACTATCCCTGCGGGTACGGCGCTGCCGATTCTCGGATCACCGGCAACGGCAAATCGGGGCTGGAGCGACACGGCGCCGTCACGGTTGATCGATCCCACCGCGTGCAGCTGACTCCCCTCGGGATCAGGGTGCGGGACGGCTACCGACCGGGTGTCCGGGCCGTCGAAAGAGCGCTGCCGGGCGCCGCGGCACTACGCGATTCGTTGGAGGCACTGGAGCTACCGGCGCACCCCCGACATCCCGATGTCCGCTACGTCGGCGGTCGGGTCGGGTTTGCCGAGGTCTCCGCTCGCCGTGATCTCCGGCATCGCCGTTGACCCGATCGGTCCCAACGACCGGACGGGCCCAGACCCGCGTCAGGTGGCGTCGGGGTCGAACGGCGTACTGATTCTTGGGCCGGCCAGGGCGGGAACCACGGTGGCGGTGACGCCGTTGCCGGTGCTGATCTGCTTGCGGGTGCCGCCCGACTTCGCCTCGTCGATCGCAGCGGTCGCGTCGCTGACCGTGCCCTTGCTCAGGCTGGTGATCTGGGCCAGGTCGTCCTTGACGTCGCTGACCATCGGCTGCACGTCGGCAAACAGGTGTTTGGTGACGAACGCCTTCGGGTTCAGGTCCCGGAAGTCGACATCGTCGAAGTCGGCGCCCAATTCGGTCTTCAGCTGGTTCTGCGCGTTACCGGCCATGCCGCGGACGTACTTCAACGCAGCGGCGGCCTTCCGCGCCATCACCGGCAGCTTGTCCGGTCCGAACACGATCACCGCGATGACGGCCAGCAGCAGTAGCTCCGGTGCCCCGATGTCCAACATCCCGCGTCAACCCCTCCCGGCGCTTCGCCCGTCTCGGGCAAGACTAGACGACGATTCCAGGAAACTCAGCCGGCATCCGGATCCCGCCCGGACTCCGAACTCAGCCGCGCTTGGACGCGAGCTTCAAGGTCGCCGTGTGGGTGCTGCCGTCCCGCTCGTAGCGGAGCTTGATCGTGTCACCCGGACGGTGGTTGCGGACCGCGACGATCAGGTCCTCGGTCTCGGCCACCGGCTGCCCGTCGATCGACGTCACGATGTCCTCGGGCTGCAGACCGGCAAGGTCGGCCGCCCCACCCGGCGTGACGCTGGACAGCAACACTCCGGAACCGCTCCCGTCTCCGGAGACAGTCGCATTGAGTACGGGATAGGTGGCGTAGCCGTCGGTGATCAGCAACTGCCCGATCTGGCGGGCCTGATTGATCGGGATCGCGAAACCGATGCCGATGTTGCCGCTGTCCTCACTGCTGCTGGTGGCACCGGAACCGGTCAGGATCGCCGAGTTGACCCCGATCACCGCACCGCCGGCGTCGACCAATGGGCCCCCGGAGTTGCCGTGGTTGATCGGTGCATCGGTCTGCAATGCGTTCAGGTAGGCCGGCCCGTCACCCGAATTGGCCTCGCCGACCGAGACCGGACGATTGACCGCCGAGATGATCCCTTCGGTCACCGAACCGCCCAGGCCGAGCGGCGATCCGATCGCGACCGCTGCCTCGCCGACCTTGATCTTGGCCGAGTCGCCGAGCCGGGCCGCCCGAAAACCGGCGGGCTTGTCGACCTGGATCACTGCCAGGTCGTAGCTGGCGCTGCGGCCCAGCACCGACGCCTTCTCCCGGTGGCCGGCGGAGTTGGTCACCCAGATGGCGCCGTCGGCGTCGACCACGTGGTTGTTGGTCATGATCCGGCCCTCACCATCGATCACGAAACCGGAACCGAGCGAGGTGCCGCTGCCCGTGTTGACCCGGATGGTGACCGTGCTCGGCAGCAGCTGCTCGGCGATGGTCACGGTGTCCGCGGCCCCCTTGGAGGCCGGGACCGAGGAGGTGCTGGTGGGTGCACTGTTGTTGGGCGCATTGCTGTTGGCCGGGGCCGGTGCGGTCGGTCCGAGACCGCCACTGCCGAACGACGGGCCAGCCGACGGGGCCGTGGACTGGGCGATTCTGCTGCCGAGGTAGCCGGCGCCGCCGCCGACGGCCAAGGCGACCATGACGACAGTGGCCAGCACGGCAACCATCGGACGTGATCGGCGAGGTCGGCGCGGCGCGTTGGTCGGCGGCTGATCGGGCGCCGGGTAGAGCTGCTGCCCTCCGGTCGGGTCCGACCGATCAGGTTGCGGCGACCTGAATCCGGGCCGGTACGGATCGCTGCCCTCGGTCATCGCCTGGTCCCTACCTCACCACGATCAGTCGGCCCGGTTCGTCGGCTGTCGGGCAGATCAACAACGGGGCGGCCGCCCACCGATCAGGAATGCGCGTGATCGAAGATGTGAGCCCAGCCGGCGCCAACGCGTTCCATCGTAGTTCGATCGACGGGTCGATCGTGGGGCAGCGCAGCCAACACGCGGTCCCGCAAGGCGGTCGACCCGTCGGTGGCCACGGTGAAGACCGCATCGGAGGACTGCCAGGTCGCGGTGTTCAGCATCGCGTCGTCGCGGTAGGCGCCGAGCGCCGGATCCCACTCCGACTCAGCGGGCGGCCGGGCCAGCGATCCGCGCCGCTCGAAGACACTGACGGTGGACAACCCGTCGGTGTAGACCATGTGCAGGACGCCCGGCTCGGCCGACGCGTCGGCCCGGAGCCTGACCAGTGAGAGGCCGGCCAATTCGGAATGGCAGAACCATCCCTGTTCGGACAACTGCCCGGCGCTGGAGGTGGTGAACGCCGCCGTGGTGGACCACGCGGCGAGCGGACGTTGGGCGGCGAGCCCGGACAGCCCCGGCCCGCCGGCCGCCAGCTCATCGGACCGGTTCGGATCGTCCGCCGCGGAGTCCGCTCCGTCGGCAACGGCACCGATCCGTACGGAGTTGTAGCCGGCGGACAGCACCAGCCGGCCGGCGTGGTCGTAATTTTGCTGTCGCAGCACCAGACCGGTGCGATTGTCGATCCACCAGCGTGCGGCGGGGATGTCTGCATCCCGGGCGCCGGGATGGCGCGCCTCGATCAGGCTCACCGGCCGTCCGAGCAGGGTGCCACCGTCGGTGCCGCTCAACCGGTAGCCGGCGCGCAACGCCTGGATCAGTTCGGCGCTGCCTGCCAGTCGGGACGCGGCCGGCGTCGGGATCAGCCCCTGGGCCAACTGCTCGCCCTTGATGCTGCGGACCCGTACCGAGTTGCCGCTGCCGGGCACGAAGCTGACCGCCACATCGGCGGCCGTGGTTCGGTCGTCACGCGGAGCCAGCACCCGTACGACGCCGGCATGCGGCACCCGGCTCCGGGCCCAACTCGCCTTGGCCAGGATCGCCGAGATCCGATCCTGATCCAGCGCATCGCCGGTCATCGTCGGATCGGACGGCACCCCGACCCGGTTGTCCCGCAACGCCCGCGGATCGACCGACAGCGCGGCGGCAACCGCCTCATTGGTCAGCGGCAGCTGGGCGACGGTGGCGGCGAAATCGGTCCGGACCGACGCGGTCGGGTCGGCGACGCCGCCCGGTTGTGCCGGCGCGGCCAGGTAGCCGACGCCGGTGATCAGCGCCAACGCCAGCAGGACGGCGGCGGCTGAGGTGGTCAGCGTTCGATTGCGGTGTGACGGATGGGGTTCGGCCGCGATCGCGGCCAGCCGGTTGGCCAGTTCCATCGGTACCGGTTCGGGCCGGCCGCGGCCGTTGTCGGTGAGCAGCGATCGGAGACGTTGCAGGGCGGCGACCTCACAGCGGCAGGCCGAACAGTCGGACAGGTGTCGGAGCAGCGCTTGCCGCTCCCCCTCCCCGAGGTGACCGTCAACGTACGCCGAACGCGCCTCGGCGAAGGCCTGACAGGATCGCTTCACGCCGTACCCATGGCTCCCATCAGTCCGATCGGCCGCAGCGACTCGCCCGGCTCGGCGTCGACGCCGAAATACCGGGAGTGCGCGGCGGAAGGATTGCGGTGGGCCAGCGCCGTCCGCAACTGCGCCCGGCCGCGATGGATCCTGCTCCGGACGGTGCCGATCTTCACCCCGAGCGCGGCCCCGACCTCCTCATAGCTCAGGCCCTCGATGTCACACAGCACCACGGCGGCGCGGAACTCCGGCGCCAGCGCCTTCAACGCGGCGGCGACATCGTGATCCAGGCCCGCCTCGTCGAACTGCTCCGCCGGCGCCAGGGTCGGGCTCTGCAACCGTTCCTCGGATCCTTCGGCGAAACCGTCGAAGCGGATCTTCTGCTTGCGACGCGCCGAGTCCAGGAACAGGTTGGTGGTGATCCGGTGCAGCCAGCCCTCGAAGGTGCCCGGTTGGAACTTGTGCAGCGAACGGAAGACCCGGACGAACACGTCCTGGGTCAGGTCCTCGGCATCATGCGGATTGCCGGTCAGTCGATAGGCCAGCCGATAGACCCGGGCGCTGTGGTCGCGGACGACCTCGTCCCAGGTCGGCGGTGTCCACTCCTCGTCGGCGGCAGGCGAGATCGCGGCGCTGGTTGGCGCCGATCCGGCCGCCGGGCTGCGACGTTCGGCAGGATTGGGAGCTGGCCAGGTCGGCTGGGACATCGGCTCACCTCTCGTCGGGGCGACGCCCGATCGTGAGGCCGGTACAGCGGTGGCTTCGGATCGGCGCAGGGCTTGCTGCCCTGGCGGCTCATTCTTGTGAGCCTTCCTGGTAAACCGCTGTGAGAACACTGGCAAACCGCCCAAGTCTCCGACCACTTCTCTTAGCCAACTCTCATCCGTGCCAACGCGGGCCCGGCCGGCATTGTTCCCGCCCCGGCAGTTCGGTATCGGCGGACACCGAGCTACCGCGTCGGTCGGTCGGCTGGAGGCGTGGATCGGGCGGTGCTGGGGGTGGCTCGGGTGCGGTCAGAGACCGGCGGCTGCCAGCGACTTCTGCAGCGCGGCGCGCTGTTCGTCGGTGGCCGGCAGCAGCGGTGACCGCAGCCCGCCGACCGGGCGTCCCTGCAGCTCGAGTCCGGCCTTGACCAGGATGCAGCCCTGGGTGGCGAAGATCCCGGTGTAGATCGGCAGCAGTTGGCGATGCAGCCGGGTCGCTTCCTCGATCTTGCCGTCCAGGTAGGCCTGGATCAGCTGCTTGGTGCCGACCGCGCTGAAGTGGGTCGAGGTGCCGACCAGTCCGACCGCACCCAGCGACAGCAGCGGCAGGGTCATCGCGTCGTCGCCGGAGTAGTAGAGCAGATCGGTTTCGGCCATCACCCACGCCGATCCCTCGAAATCGCGCTTGGAATCCTTCACCGCGACGATCTGCGGGTGCTGGGCGAGCTCGATCAGTGTCTCGGTGGCGACCGCCGTCCCGGTGCGATGTGGGATGTCGTAGATCATGATCGGCAACTCGGTTGCATCGCCCACCGTGTGGAAATGCCGGATGATGCCCGACTGCGGCGGCTTGGAGTAGTACGGCGTCACGACCAACGCACCGTCGGCACCGGCCTGCTGGGCGACGGAGATCAATTCCACGGTGTGCCGGGTATCGAAGCTGCCGACGCCGGCGACCACGGATGCCCGGTCCCCCACCGCGTCGATCACGGTGGTCAGCAGCTCGGCCTTCTCCTCGTCGGTGGTGGTCGGTGACTCGCCGGTGGTGCCGCTGATCACCAGGCCGTCGTTGCCGAGATCGTCGACCAGGTGGCGCGCCAGATCAGCTGCCGCTTCCAGATCGACCGATTCGTCGGCGGCGAACGGGGTCACCATGGCGGTCAGCAGCCGGCCGAACATCGGCCCGTCTGTGTAGATCATCGTCGGCTTACCTCTCTGCTGCCCATCACGCCTGTTCGATGACGACGAGCGGGTCGCCGTCGGTCACCACGTCACCCTGGGTGGCGATCACCTCGACCACCACACCGGCGACATCGGCCAGCACCGGGATCTCCATCTTCATCGATTCCAGGATCACCACCGGATCGGTCGCCGAGACCTTCGCCCCGACCTCGACCTCGACCTTGAGAACGTTCGCCACCAGCTCGGCCGCGACCGTGTGGCTCATCGGAGCGAGCCGACCGGCACGGGGCCGCCGAACACGGGGCGATGCGATCTCATGGCGCACATCCTATGGTGTCCGACCGATTTCTGGTTCGTGCCACCCGGACGCTCACCGCGCACGCCGACCGGCCGTTTCGGTAGGGTGAACGCCGTGAGTACTGCGGATGCTGGCAACGCCACCCCCGCCGCCACCGGCGCGGACCACCCGACGGCCCAGAGTTGGGCGTACGCGGAGTTGTTCGTCGAGGAGAGCCAGGCTGCGGTCGACGCCCGCGAGGCGGCGCGATCGTTCGGCGCGACCCCGGTCGGCCGCGGCGCGGCGACCACCCTGACCGTGCTGGCACGGGCGATCGGCGCCCGAGCCGTGGTCGAGGTCGGCAGCGGTGCCGGTGTGTCCGGTCTCGCGCTCTTCGCCGGGATGGCGCCGGACGGCGTCCTCACCTCGGTCGACATCGAGCCCGAGCATCAGAACGCCGCACGGCAGGCGTTCACCGCGGTCGACATCCCGGCCCGCCGGTTCCGGTTGATCGCCGGAGCGGCGCTGACCGTGCTGCCCAAGCTGAGCGACGGCGCGTACGACCTGGTGCTGATCGACGCCGACAAACTGGAGTACGTCGAATACCTTGAGCAGGCGCTCCGGCTGCTCCGGTCCGGGGGCCTGCTGGTGATCGACAACACGCTGTGGCACAACAAGACCGCCGACCCGGCCAACACCGACGACGAGACCGAGTCGATCCGGACCACCCTGACTGCGATCAAGGAGAACGAGAGTCTGGTCAGCACGCTGCTGCCGACCGGCGACGGATTGCTGGTCTCGGTCAAGCTCTGACGGCCCCGCTCCGTGATCACGCTCCGTGATCACGCTCCGTGATCACGGGGTCGGGCTCAGGACGCCCGGCGTCGCGGCGCGCGCCGCCGGCCCAGGGCGAAGTACGTCGCCGGCAGCAGGCCGGCGGAGCTGACCACCGAGAGCGCGACGATCCACAGCGGCTTCGGCCCACGGACCTCGGCGGCCGGACGACGGATGATGTCGATCAAGCCGGCCAACCGCAACCCCAGGTCCAAGGCACCGGCGCCGATGATCATCACCCGTTGGCGATCGTTCAGGTCCTGCCAGCCACGCCGGTTGGCCCGGTGGTTCTCGCGTCTGGTCGGCCGTTGCTCGTTCATCAGATCCGGATCCCCTTGCCGACCACGGTGATGCCGGCGTCGGAGACGGTGAAGCCCCGGGCCACGTCCAGCTCATGATCAACTCCGACCTGGGCGCCGGGCGGCACCACGACGTTCTTGTCCAGGATCGCGTTGTCGACCACGGCACCGGCACCGACCCGGACACCGGACATCAGCACCGATCGGTTGATCATCGAGCGCTCCTGCAGCCGGACGTCGGGTGACAGCACGGAGCTCTCCACCTGTCCGCCGGAGATGATGCAGCCCGGGCTGACGATCGAGTCCTCGGCGACACCGTCCAGCACGAACTTAGCGCCAGGCATCTGCGGGGTGAAGGTCCAGATCGGCCAGTCGTTGTTGTAGAGATTGAAGATCGGCTCGACCGACACCAGATCCATGTGTGCCTCGTGGTAGGCGTCGATGGTGCCGACGTCGCGCCAGTAGTTCTTGTCCTTCACCGTCGCGCCCGGGACCGAGTTCTCGGTGAAGTCGTAGACCTGGGCGTCGCCCTTGCCGACGAAGCCAGGAATGATGTCGCCGCCCATGTCGTGCCGGGAATCGGTGTCGGCCGCATCCGCGTCCAATGCATCCACCAGCGCACTCCGGGTGAACATGTAGTTACCCATCGAGGCATAGGAGGATTCCGGATCGTCGGCCAGTCCGGGCGGATCGGCCGGCTTCTCCAGGAACGAGTTGATCTTGTTGTCGGCCCCGGCGTCGATCACCCCGAATGCGCTGGCCTGGCTCCGCGGCACCCGGATGCCGGCGACCGTACAACCCAGCCCGCTGTCGATGTGCGCCTCGACCATCTGCGAGACGTCCATCCGATAGATGTTGTCGGCGCCGAAGACCACGATGTAGTCGGGGTCCTCGTCGGTGATCAGGTTCATCGACTGGAAGATCGCGTCCGCACTGCCCTGATACCAGCGCGGACCGAGCCGCTGCTGGGCCGGCACCGGAGTCACGTAGTTGCCGAGCATCGTCGACATCCGCCAGGTCAGCGAGATGTGGCGGTCCAACGAGTGCGACTTGTACTGGGTCAGCACGCACACCTGCCGCAGGCCGGCATTGGCCAGGTTGGACAACACGAAGTCGATCAACCGGTAGGTCCCCCCGAACGGGACGGCCGGTTTGGCCCGGTCCATGGTCAACGGCATCAGGCGTTTGCCCTCGCCGCCCGCCAGAACGATGGACAGGATCTTCGGACGCGCTGCCATGAGCCGAACCTATGGCCCGGACGGGTCGCAGAGCAAGGGCACCGGGCGTTCGTGGCCACCCGAACGCTGCGGAACCTCCGTCCGGTCGCGACGATTCGCCGTACCTGATCCCGAATCGCCCTCCGCAGCCGTCGATCGCCGGACGCATCGCAGGACGTGATACCGAATCGCCCGCGGCGTACGGCATTCCCGGGCCACACCGCAGGACGTGTTACCAAATCGCCCCGGCACACGACTCCCCGGGCACACACCGCAGTACGTGTTACCGAATCGCCCCGGCACACGACTCCCCCGGGCACACATCGCAGTACGTGATACCAAAATCGCCCCCGCGGTCGGCGATCATCGGCCACCCCGCAGCACGTGGTGGCACATCGTCCTGACCGGCCGGGTGGATGTGGACCGATCGGCTGTTTGACCGCGACGACCTTCGTGCAACGATGCCGCTATGAACGATGCTGGCGATCGGTTGAGCGTTTCGGTCCTGACCCGGGAGTATCCGCCCGCCATCTACGGCGGTGCCGGTGTTCACGTCGGACAACTGGTCCCGCAACTGCGCGCCCTGGCCGACGTCGACGTGCAGTGCATGGGCGAGCCGCGGGAGGGAGCAACCGCTCACGCCGAGGATTTTCCGCCGGGCGCTAACGCCGCGTTGCGGGTGTTCGGCGCGGATCTGTCGATGGTCGCCGCACTGGCCGACAGCGATGTTGATCTTGTCCACAGCCACACCTGGTACGCCAACCTGGCCGGCCGGTTGGCCGGGCTGTATCTCGACATCCCCCATGTGGTCACCGCCCATTCTCTCGAACCGCACCGTCCGTGGAAGGCCGAACAGCTCGGCGGTGGTTATCGGCTGTCGTCCTGGGCCGAGCGGAGTGCGTTCCTGTCCGCCGACGCCGTGATCGCGGTCAGTTCGGGGATGCGTCGCGATGTGCTGGACTCCTATCGTGATCTTGATCCGGACAAGGTGCATGTGGTCCGCAACGGGATCGACACCGAGGAGTTCCGGCCCGATCCGGAGACCGACGTGCTGGCCGCGCACGGCATCAGCACCGACGCCCCCTACGCGGTGTTCGTCGGCCGGATCACCCGACAGAAGGGACTCATCCATCTCGTCCGGGCCGCCGAACATCTCGATCCCGACACCCAACTGGTGTTGCTCGCCGGCGCACCCGATACCCCCGAGATCGCCCGATCGGTCGGCGAGGCGTTCGCGCACCTGCAGCAGACCCGCGGGAACGTGATCTGGATCGAGAAGATGTTGCCACGCGCCGAGGTGCGACAGATCCTGTCGCACGCGACGGTGTTCTGCTGCCCGTCGGTGTACGAGCCGCTCGGCATCGTCAATCTGGAGGCGATGGCCTGTCAGACCGCGGTCGTCGCCAGCGCCGTCGGCGGCATCCCCGAGGTGGTGGTCGACGGTGAGACCGGTCACCTGGTCGACTACGACCCGAAACGAGCCGAGGATCCGACGGCGATCGCCGCCTTCGAACAGGGGCTGGCCGACAAGATCAATCAGCTGACCCGGGACCCGGCGAAGGCGGCCGCGTTCGGGCGGGCCGGACGGCAGCGCTGCATCGACGAATTCTCCTGGGCCAAGATCGCCGCCGAGACCGTTGCGGTGTATCGCCGGGCGATCGAGGTCCATGCCGGCGAGCTGCATGCCGGTGAGGTGTCGGGGACGAGCTGACGGGCGCAGAGGTGATGCGGCGATGAGGTTCGCGGATCGGACCGCCGCCGGCGAGCAGCTCGCCGAACGGTTGGCCGGACTGCTGCCCGAACTGGTCGGACGAGCGGCGGACCGAGGACGGCCGCAGGTGCTGGCCCTACCGCGCGGCGGCGTACCGGTCGGTCGCCCGGTCGCCGACAGGTTCGGCTGTCCGCTACGGCTGCTGCTGGTCCGCAAGTTGGGCGTTCCGGGCCATCCGGAACTGGCGATGGGCGCGATCGCGGCGATCGGCGACGACCTGCGTACGGTCCGCAATCGTGATGTGGTCGACCATGCCGGCATCCGGTCGCGGGTGTGGGAACGGGTCTGGGAGCGGGAACGTGCCGAGTTGCAGCGCCGCGGCACCGGCTTCGCCGACTGGATCGCACCGGCTCCGAACGGCGACCCCGTAGTGCTGATCGACGACGGCCTGGCCACCGGTGCGACGATGCGGGCGGCCGTCGCCGCCGTCCGAGAGGCCGGTGCCGGCCCGATCACTGCCGCTGTTCCGGTTGCCTCCGTGCAGGCGATCAGCGACCTGGAACGCGATGACGTCACCGTGGTCGCGCTCTCCCGGCCGGACCCTCTGGAGGCCGTCGGAGCCGCCTACCGCGACTTCCACCAGCTCGACGATGCCGAGGTGCTGGCCGAACTACGATCCGGCACCGTGACGTGACCGGATCCGTGGAATGAAGGGATCCCCGGAGCGAAGGATCGCCCGGGCATGACTCGGCCCCGGCCGGATGCTCCTGGATCCGTACCGGGGCCGACTGCGAAAACCGGGCCGACTGAGAAACCGGGCCAACTGAAACCCGGCGCCCGACTGCGACGACTGACGACGGGTCAGCCGACAACCTCTTTGAGCGCACCGGCCAACTCGGCCGCCTCGTCGGCGTTCAACTCGACCACCAGGCGGCCACCACCTTCGAGCGGGACCCGCATGACGATCTCCCGGCCTTCCTTGGTGACCTCCATCGGGCCGTCGCCGGTCCGCGGCTTCATCGCAGCCATCGTTTCCTCATCTCTGTCATCCAAACTGAAATTCCAGCAGGGTTCGGCGCCCATTATCTCGTATCGGCGACATCGCGGCCATTCGGGGCGCATCGAAGCACGTCACAGCTCGGCATCAACGCCCGATTCCGGGTCGACGTGCAGACCGATCCGAGTCGACGTGCAGAACCGTCCGGGGGCCGACCGGGCGCTCGATCTCGCTGCTGGGAGACTGCTACCCATTCGACGCGCCCTTCTCACCCCGACCGGCGGCCTGGTGATCCTGTGCATCACCGAGACCGTCAGCTGGGGACTGCTCTACTACTCCTTGCCCACCGCACTACTGCCGATCAGCCGGTCGACGGGCTGGTCACCGACCTTGATCACCGGTGCATTCTCCGCCGGCATGCTGGTCGCCGCGGTCGCCGGCATCCCGACCGGCCGACTCCTCGATCGCTACGGTCCCGGCGTTACGATGACGATCGGTTCGGTGCTCGGCGCGATCGGATTGGCCAGCACGGCGATCGCGCCGGGGATCGTGGTCTTTGCCCTCGGATGGCTGATCGCCGGCGTCGCCAAGGCGCTGGTGCTCTATCAGACGGCCTTCGCGGCGATCACGCTGTGGTACGGCGAACGCCGGCTCCGGCCGCTGACGATCCTGACCCTGGCCGGCGGATTCGCCTCGACGATCTTCGCACCATTGGTGGCCGAGGCGATCACCCGCTGGGGCTGGCGGATCAGCTACCTGCTGATGGCGGCGGTGGTGTTGATCATCACCGCTCCGCTGCACGCACTGCTGCTCCGGCTGCCGTGGACCGGGCGCTCACCCGACGACGCCCACGATGATTCGCCCACCAGCACGTCGTCGATCCACAGCGTGACCCGGTCGGCGAGGTTCCGGGTCCTGCAGGCGGTGATGACGGCCAGCACCCTGGGAATGTTCGCCGTCACCCTCAACCTGGTGCCGCTACTGACCGAACGCGGAGCGTCCTATCGGACTGCGGCGATCGGGCTCGGCCTGATCGGCGTCGGCCAGGTGGCGGGCCGGCTCGGATTCGTGATCATCCCGAAACGGTGGGGTCCGACCGGCCGGTTGGTGATCATCATCGGTGCGGCCGCAGCGGCGCTGCTGGCGCTGGCGTTGCTGCCCGGACCATTGTGGCTGTTGCTGGCGTTCGGGATCGTGATCGGGATGGCTCGCGGCTGTCACACCCTGGTCCAGGCCACCGCGGTCGCCGATCGCTGGGGGACGCGTCGCTTCGGAACGATCAACGGCGTGTTCTCCGCACCGCTCCTGGTGGCCAGTGCGCTGGCTCCGACCGTCGGCACAGCCCTCGGTGCCGCGATCGGTTTCGGTGCGACCGCGACCACGATGGCAGTCCTGGTCGGCGCCGCGGCGCTGCTCGGCAGCCGGACCTGATCATCACCCGGCCCGGCTGCATGATCAGCTCCGATGAGACGGTACGACGCAGTCGATCAGATGATCATCGACCAGACCGGTCGCCTGCATCATCGCGTACGCCGTGGTCGGTCCGAAGAACCGGATGCCCTTCTTCTTCAGGGCCTTGGACAAAGCCGTCGATTCCGGTGTCACCGCCGGAACATCTCCGAGCGTGGCGGGTCGCGGCCGGTCCGGCTGGGCGTAGGACAAGATCAGGTCGGCGAAGCCCTGACCCCAGTCGGCGATCACCCGGGCGTTGCCGATCGCCGCGTCGATCTTGGCCCGGTTCCGGACGATGCCGGCATCGGCCATCAGCCGGGCCACGTCGTCATCGTCGAAGGTGGCCACCCGTGCCGGATCGAATCCGGCGAAGGCCGACCGGAAGGACTCCCGCTTCCGCAGGATGGTGATCCACGCCAGACCGGACTGGAACGCCTCCAACGTCAGCCGTTCGTAGAGTCCGTCGACGGTGCTGACCGGACGTCCCCACTCGTCGTCGTGATAGGCCAGATAATCGGGCAGGCCGACGCCCCACGGGCAGCGCAATTGTCCGTCGGGGCCGGGCACGGCCCCCGATGATGCCGGTCCGCTCACGAGCGAGCCATCCGGCGCCGTTCCTGTCGACGGCGCCGCTTCTTCTCCTCGTCGGCGAAGACGGCGGCCTGAGCGTGCTGGGCCCGATAACGTTCGGCCGGGTCGGTGTCCCGCGTCGGTCGCGGCGTCCGAGACTCGACCAGGGCGGCGAACCGTTCCAGGCTGTGGGCCAGTTGTCGTTGCAGGATCGGCCGGATCGCCAGCGCCGCGGTCTTGGCCGCCTTACCGCCGGGCAGCGTGATCCGTTCGCGGATCGACAACCAGGACCGCAATCCGCGAGCTTCGATGGTGAAGACGCCGACACCGGTGAACCAGGGGCCGAGATGGGTCATCTCCAACTCGTACGGCGGCTCCCACCGGGTGACGACCATCTCGTCACTGATCCCGACCCGGCGGCCGCCCAGGCGTGGTCCGTGCTCGCCGCGGATCCGGGCACCGAGACCCTCGGCGCGCCCGCTCAATTGGCGCATCGTCGTCAGCGGGATCCACTGTTCCTGACCGACCCAGTCGACCAGCAGCGGCCAGACCTGCAGGGGCGCAGCCGGCACCATCACCGACCCGTTGAAGAACAGGCTCACCGGGCCACCTCTCCTGCATCGACCGACACCGACGAATCGTCACCAGTGCGGATTGTGCCTTCTGCAGGTGTGTCCGGTCGAGAGGTTTCGGCTCCCGGTATTGCGGACCGGGGAGTGGCTGCGACGAAGCCGGACCGGGAGTCGTCACTCAGGCGGGCGATCAGCTCGTCCCGTTCGGCGATCTCGGTACCGAGTCTGGCCAGTACCTCGTCGACCTGATCCATGGCATAGCCACGGACGGTGACACCGAATCGCAAGTGGCGGATGTCCTCGGCGTTCAACGCGGCTTCGGGCAGATCCTGCCGATAGGCGTCCTGAACAGGGTCCTTGCTCATCTCGCCTCCGCCTCCTGCTGCGACCGCGGCGGCCACGCCCAACACCGCGACCACCAGCACCGCGATCGCCCATTCCACGACGGCAAGACTAGCTCCCCACCCGCCACCGGCGGGCATCGAATGCCCACCGGACGGCTCGGAGGATGCGGTGTGCATCCTCCGAGCCATCGATCAGCCGGCGGAGTTGCCGTACACGGTGACGTGCACGTGGTCGTAATGGTTGGCCGAGGCGGAGCCGCGGTCGGGCATGCTGCGCCAACCCTCGCTGCTGCGCTGCACGGTCCAGATCTGCTGGGAATAGATCACTTCGCTGATGCCCAGCTCACTGTGGTGCTCGCGAGCCCAGTTGGCGATCTCCCAGCCGACCGAGCTGTCGGAGATCATCGAGTCCAGCGCACGGCCGGACGGATGCTCGGGCAACGAGTCCGGCCGGACACCGCCGAAGGAGCTGACCTGCGGGAACTTCGCACAGATCGCCCGGTGCACCTTGATCGCATCCGGGGTCAGCCCGTTCTCGACCGACGAACCGGAGGAGCAGGTCGCGCCGGACAGCCCATCGGAATCGGATTCACCGGAAGCCGAGCCATCGGAGGACGAGCCATCGGAATCGGACTGGTCGGAACCGGACTGGTCGGAATCGGACTGGTCGGGTGCCGGCGCCTGCTTCGTCAGCAGGTCGCTGCGGATCCATCGGCCCTTGCCGTCCAGGTCGACCTGGGTCCAGCCGTCCTCGCGGCGCTCGGTCACCGCGACCTTGTCGCCCTCGTCGATCGTGGTGACCGCGTCGTAGTCGGTGCCGGCGCCGACCCGGACGTTGACCTCGGAGGTCGCGTACTTGCTGCCGTCGCGGTCGCCCAACTCGGCGAAGTCGGCCAGTGCGGCGGCCCGCTTCTTGGCTGCTCGTTCGGCGGCCGCCTTCTTTTCGGCAGCTGCCTTCTCCGCTGCCGCCTTCTTCTCGGCAGCCGCCTTCTTCGCAGCAGCTTCCTCGGCGGCCTTCTTCTCTGCGGCCTTCTCGGCAGCCGCCTTCTTGGCCAGGGCGGCCTTCTTGGCTGCTGCCGCCTTCTTCTCGGCCGCCGCCTTCTTCGCCGAGGCGCTCGCCGAGGCCGCCGATGCTGACTTGTCCGGCAGCGCTGCGCGCTCGGAGTCACGATTCGGTCGGTCCGAACGCATCCCCTGGGCCGGGGCGGCCACCGACGACGACGCCGCCGGTTCGGCGGTCTGCTGATCGGGCCAGACGGCGGCTGCGGCGCCGGTCGCCAGACCGGCGATCATCAGACCGGGTACGCCGATCCGCAGGATCCGCTTCGCGAGTGCCGGACGATCTGCCCGGCGCGGGCGTTCTTGGTCCACAGGTATCTCCTTGGGTCGGGGGCCGGGCGGCTGCGCCCACCAGGCCTTCGAGACCATTTCGTTACATTTGATCCGGCGGCGAGTGTACGCACACGTCCGGGGGTTTTGCACATCCGCCTCGCCGGAACGCCCGCCGGACGCCCTGATCGGACCACCCGACAACGCTGCTCGGACCTCCCGAGAACATTGATCGGACGTCCCGACGACGCTGACCGGATCTCGCAAAGGGACCGATCGGCCTGGCGCCGTCCCGCCGTGGTCCAGAACCCCTCGGCGGCCCTCTAAAATCGTCGGCATGCCTGACACCGACTCGACGACCGCTGCCGACGACTACGCCCGCCCGGCCTGGGGTTGGGGCCTGGCGACGGTGCACGCCTCGGGCCAAGTGCTCGACACCTACTACCCCAGCCCGGATCTCGGACTGCCCGACAGCGCCGCCGCGCCGGAGGAACTGGCGATCACCGCAGCCGGTGCGGCCAGCGGCGACCCGGTCCGGCAGGTGCACACAGACCTGGTCCGGACCGTGATCGACCTGGACGCCGCGCCGCGCGACGCGGCCGACGTCTACCTGCGGTTGCATCTGCTCAGCTATCGGCTGGTCAAGCCGCGGGAGGTCAACCTGGACGGCTGGGCGCCGCTGTTGAACACCGTGGTGTGGACCTCGGCCGGGCCGTGCGCGGTGGAGGGCTTCGAGCAGGTCCGGACCCGGTTCCGGGCCGATCGCAAGGTGCTCACCGTGCTCGCAGTGGACAAGTTCCCGCGGATGCTGGACTACGTCACGCCGACCGGAGTCCGGATCGGTGACGCGTCCCGGGTCCGGCTCGGCGCCCATCTCGCCCCCGGGACCGTCGTGATGCACGAGGGCTTCGTCAACTTCAACGCCGGCACCCTCGGCCCGGCGATGATCGAGGGCCGGGTCAGCCAGGGCGTGATCGTCGGCAACGATTCCGACGTCGGCGGCGGTGCGTCGATCATGGGCACGATGTCGGGCGGCGGCACCCACATGGTCACCGTCGGCGAACGCTGCCTGATCGGCGCCAACGCCGGGATCGGCATCTCGCTCGGCGACGACTCGGTGGTCGAAGCCGGTCTCTATGTCACAGCCGGAACCAAGATCACGTTGCCGGACGGCACTGTGGTGAAGGCCGCCGAGCTGTCCGGCACTCCGAACCTGATGTTCATCCGCAACTCGGTCACCGGCACTGTTGAGGTCCGTAACCGAGCCGGCAAGCCGGTCGAGTTGAACCAGTCGCTGCATGCGATCTAGGAGGGCACTGAACAATTCGCTCTGCTGCGCGCCACGCTGCACGCACACGGGCGGCGCCGCGCTCGCTCGACGGGCCCCGGCCCGCCTTCGCTCCCGCGACGTGCCCGTGCACGCACATCGCGGCGCTCGCGACGAGCCAATTGCTCAGCGCCCTCCTAGTCGCGGCCACCGCGCCGACGAGCGCTGAGCTGAGTCGATGTCGCGTCGCTGCCGTACGGCGATCACCCTGCTGGTGGTGCTCGGCGTCCTGATCGCCCTGCTCGTCGCGGTGGTCGTGGTGTTCACCCGGATCCCCAATCACCAGCCACTGCCCGGCGAGCAGCGCTGCGTCTTCACCGCAAACGGTCGATCGGCCGCGATCGACACCGAACAAGCCCACTACGCCTCGATCATCGCCGGCGTCTCGGTCCGCCGCGGGTTGCCGGCCCGGGCCGCGTCGATCGCGTTGGCCACGGCCTATCAGGAAAGCAACATCCGCAATCTTGATCATGGTGATCGGGACTCGGTCGGACTCTTCCAGCAGCGTCCGTCGCAGGGCTGGGGCAGCAAGAAGAAGCTGATGGACCCCTACTACGCCACCAACCGGTTCTACCGGGCGCTGGTCAAGATCGACGACTGGGAGCACAGCGACATCACCGAGATCGCCCAGCAGATCCAGATCAGCGGTTTCCCCGAGGCCTACCGTGATCATGAGGCCGACGCCCGGGTGCTGGCCTCGGTGTTGACCGGACACAGCCCGGCCGGCATCGAGTGTCTGATCCGGGAGCCGGGTGAGGGCGATGCGGTCGGCCTGACCGGTTCACTGCGGAAGACCTTCAAGATCGAACCGGACCGGACCGGCGGCAGCATCGCCATCTCGGCGGAGTCCACCGAACTCGCCTGGGCCTACGCCCAGTACGCCGTCGCCAACGCTCGCGACTACGGTGTCCGCGAGGTCCGGATCGGCAGCAAGCAATGGACCACCGACGACAGTTCACTGGCCGGCTGGACCGCCGCCCACTCCCCCATCAACAGCAGATCGATCAAGATCATCACCCGCTGAACCAGCGCCGAGTCCCGGGGTGGTCCGGTCCTCGCCGAGGGTGTCGGCGAGGGCGTCGCCGACGAGGGCGCGCGCCGGGTTGACCGTGCCGCGGTGTCGGCTGGGATGGACTCGGTTGGTCAGCAGGATGACGTAGCCACCACGGTCGAGATCGATCACCAGTGAGGTGCCGGTGTAGCCGGTATGGCCGATCGTCCGCGGACCCGCCGACCGGCCCATGTACCAGGGCTGGTTGAGTTCGAAGCCGAGGCCGTGATCATGACCGTCGAACTCCGGTGTCTGGTTGGTGACCATGGCCGTGAAGAGTTCGACGGGCAGCAGCGGACCGGTGCCGTCCCGGTCGTTGGCGATCACCGCGTCGGCGAGCAACGCCAGATCGGCAGCCGTGGAGAAGACCCCGGCGTGCCCGGCGACGCCGTCCAACGACCAGGCGTTCTCATCGTGCACCTCGCCCCAGACCAGTCCGCGATCGGGGATCCGCTGGTATTCGGTTGCGGCCGTCCGCGACCGAATACCAGGGGCCGGACGGTAGCCCGTGTCGACCATGCCGAGCGGCCGCGTGATCAGTTCGGCGACCAGCTCGTCCAGACCGCTACCGGTGCTGCGGCGGGCGAGCTCGCCGAGGGTGATCAGGTTGAGATCGCTGTAGCAGTAGGCGGTTCCGGGCTCGGCGATCAGTTCGGCGGTCAGCGCGCCACGGATCCGGGACTCCGGATTGCGGTGCTCGCGCCAGAGCGGAAGCTCGGCCGGGAAGCCGGAGGTGTGGGTCAGCAGTCGGCGGACGGTGATGGCCGACTTGGCCGGCGTCGGCCGACCGAATTCTTCGAGATAGTCCACCACCGGACGGTCCAGATCGACCAGCCCGCGCTCGACGAGTTTCATGATCACGATCGAACAGAACAGCTTGGACACCGAAGCCAGATCGAAGATCGTGTCCGGGCGCATCGGCACCCGATCCTCGTCGCCGAGCAGGACACCGGAGCCGTCGGCGTAGCAACGGGCCCAGCCCGCCGCCCGGGAGAAGATCGGCCCGGCAGGAGTGCCGGCCAGCAGCACGACACCGGGGAACAGCGGGTCGGTTCCGTCCTCGGATCGCAACCCGGTCAGCCGACGCCAGGCATCCTCCCAGACCTGCACCCCCGTGCTCATCCGCGGACGATCCCGGCACGGTACGGGAAGAGCGGATGGTCGCGGTTCTCCCCCACCGTGACCGGCAGTCGGCCGACCGGACGGCTGGTCCCGAGTAGGACGTCGACGACGGCGTCCAGGGCGATCGGGGTGGCGGAGTAGCTGAGCAGCATGGTGCCGCCGGCGGTGACCAGGCCGGCGTCGTACGGGTCGGTGATCGCGACCAGCACCACCCGGCCGGTGACCTCTCGAACGGCCCGGACCATCGTCCGCTGCCAGCGCGACAGCCAGGCGGCGCTGGTGATGATCACCGTCTGCGCGGCCGGGTGGGCGCACGCCCGGGCGGCGTTGATCATGTCGCGATCCGGTCGCGGACCGGTGACCAGACCGGACACCTCCAGACCGGCTGTCTGCAGGCCGGCGGCGACCCGATGCACCGCAGCCTCGTCCGCACCGAGCAGGCAGACCGGCGCCCGGCGCAGCGGGATCAGATCGCCGTCGTCGCGGATCAGCGTGATCGAGGCCGCGGTGATCGCCCGGGCTTCGCGTTGATGATCGTCGCTGCCGACCACCGCGGCGATCCGATTCGGCGAGGTGGCGACAGGTCGGAGCAGACCACGGCGCTGTTTCAGCTGCAGGATCCGACGGACACTGGCATCGATCCGCTGCTCGGTCAGCCGACCGCTCGCCAGCGCATCGGTGATCGCGGCGACGGCGGCATCAGGGTCGGCCGGTTCGAGCAGGATGTCCACGCCTGCCTCGATGGCCCGGACCGCGATCTCACCGTCGTCGTGCAGCTCGCGGACGCCCTGCATCCGCAGCGAGTCGGTGATGATCACCCCGGTGTAGCCGAGCCGGTCACGCAACAGGCCGGTCAGGATCGGACTGCTCAGGGTGGCCGGATCTCCGGACGGATCGATCGCGGGAAACGCGAGATGTCCGGTCATGATCATCTCCACCCCGGCCCGGACGGCTTCGGCGAACGGCAAAGCGTCGACGGCCTCCCAGTCGGCGGCCGAATGGGTCACCGTCGGCAACGCGTGGTGGCTGTCGGTGCTGGTGTCGCCGTGGCCCGGGAAATGTTTGGCGGCCGCTGCGAGCCCCGAGCCGACCCGTGCTTCCGAGTCACCCGGGGATGGCGAACCGAGTTCGGGTCCGGCATCGCGTTGTAGGCCGGCGATCGCGGCCCGGACGTACTCGGCCACCACGTCCGGTTCGGAGGAGAACGATCGGATCCCGATCACCGGATTGGCCTGATCGATGTTCACGTCGGCCACCGGGGCGAAGCAGGTGTTCACACCGACCGCTGCCAGCTCGGCGCCGGTGATCCGGTACGCCACCCGGACCGCACCGGCATCGTGGGTGGCGGCCAGTGCCATCGCTCCCGGGAACTGGGTTGCCGGTGGCCCCATCCGGGCGACCCGCCCGGTCTCCTGGTCGGTGCCGATGATCAATCCGGGTAGCCCGGCCCGCCCGGCTGCCTGTTGCAGCCCGTTGCTCAGCCGACCGATCTGCTGCGGATCGGCGGTGTTGCCGGCCCAGGCGAAGTAGATGACGCCGCCGAGCCGATACTTCGCGACCACCTCGGCCGGCGTGGCGACGCCGAAGAGATCGGTGTTGCGGTCGTCGGGTTCGTCCGCGCTCGCGCCGTACACCAGATGGGTGATCAACTGCCCGATCTTGTCCGGCAGGCTCATCGCTGCCAGCAGCGGCTCGACCGACTGCCCCAAGACGTCCCCCGTCACTGACCGAACAGTACCCGGTCCGCCGGGCAGCGGCGAGCCAGAGGTCAGACCGCAGCGAGCCGCTCGGCGGCCGCCTCGATCCGTTCGTCGGTCGCGGTCAGGGCGACCCGGACGTGATCACCGCAGTCGGCGCCGTAGAACTCCCCGGGACCGACCAGGATGCCCAGCTCGGCGAGCCGGTCGACGGCCTGCCAGCAGTCGGTCCCCTGGGTCGACCACAGGTACAGCGATCCCTCGGAATGGTCGATGGTGAAGCCGGCCTTCTGCAGCGCGGGCTGCAGCAGGTCGCGCCGCCGCCGGTAGCGGTCGCGCTGGGCGACGACGTGATCATCGGTGCCGAGCAGGGCGATCATCGCCTGCTGCACCGGTCGGGAGATCATCATCCCGGTGTGTCGCCGGATCAGCGTCAGGTCGGCGACCAACTGCGGGTCACCGGCCACGAATCCGGCGCGATAGCCCGCGAGGTTGGCGATCTTGGACAGCGAGTGCACCGCGAGCAGGCCGGTGTGGTCACCGCCACTGACCTCCGGGGTCAGCACCGAGGTCGCCGGTGCGTCCCAGGCAAAATCCAGGTAGCACTCGTCGGAGGCGACCACCGCACCACGCTCCCGCGCCCAGTCGACCCGCGCTCGCAGCTCGTCGGGGCTGAGGATCCGGCCGGTCGGGTTGGACGGTGAATTCAGCCAGACCAGCGACGGTCGTTCGTCGCCCAGCTCGGTCGGATCGTCGGTGGCGATCATCCGACAGCCGGCGATGGTCGCTCCGACCTCGTAGGTCGGGTAGGCGGCAGCCGGGATCACCACCAGATCGTCCGGTCCGAGATCCAGCTGGGTCGGCAGCCAGGCGACGAACTCCTTGCTGCCGATGGTGGCCAAGCACGCCGACGGCTCGACCGTCGCCTGCCGACGCCCGAGGAAGTCCGCGATCGACTCCCGCAGGGCCGGCGGCCCGACCACGGTGGGATAGCCCGGGCTGTTGGCGGCCGCGGTCAGCGCCGATACCGCGGCCGCGGGGGTGTCGTCGATCGGTGTCCCGATGGACAGGTCGACAATCCCGTCCGGATGCTCGGCGGCCCGCTGCTTGGCGGGCGTCAGCGCATCCCATGGGTAGTCGGCCAGCGCCGCCACCAGCTGGTTGGTCATCGGAGATCGCCTGTCGTCGTCGTGCTGTCGACTCGTCTGTTGCGGGTCGAGCTGTTTACTCGTCGTGCTCCTGCGGCGGCAGTGCGGCGATCAGCTCGTGGTCCTTGTCGATCGGCCCCATCTTGGCGGCGCCACCCGGCGAGCCGAGATCGTCGAAGAAGTTGACGTTGGCGTCGTAGTAGGCCTTCCACTCCTCCGGAGTGTCGTCCTCGTAGAAGATCGCCTCGACCGGGCAGACCGGCTCACACGCACCGCAGTCAACGCACTCGTCGGGATGGATGTACAGCATCCGCTTGCCCTCGTAGATGCAGTCCACGGGACATTCCTCGACGCACGCCAGATCCTTCAGATCGACACACGGCTGCGCGATGACGTACGTCACAGCGTCCTCCCTCTATCTCGTACCAACACAGTTGTTCGTGCAGACATATCGAAGCCTAGTATCGCAGCCACACCGTCCTACCCCGGAAGGAACCCTCGCCAGATGGACACCGATCCGATTTCGGCCGTCACACCGGACCTCGGCATCGACGATCGGGTGACCGTCCGGCATCGGCTGGACGACGGTTCCGCGACCGACGTGGTCGGCTGGGTCGTGGAGTTGGACGACGATCGGATCCGGGTGCAGCCGCCGTCTCCGGGCGCCGATGCCGAGCCGGTCACCGTGGCCCGGCGGCGGATCATTCTGGCCAAGCGGGTGCCCCCGGCGATGGGCGGACGCCCGCCGCACCGGGTGAGCGCGGAGGAACTGCAGCTCGCAGCACTGCCGGGCTGGATCGCCGACAGTGAACCGCTCGCCGACTGGACGCTGCGCTAC
Organism: Microlunatus soli; assembly: GCF_900105385.1. NCBI lineage: Bacteria > Bacillati > Actinomycetota > Actinomycetes > Propionibacteriales > Propionibacteriaceae > Microlunatus > Microlunatus soli. The sequence goes on from NZ_LT629772.1 coordinate 1,265,077, forward strand.
GGCAACGGCTTCACTGGGCGGGCGAATTCGTGCCTCGCGGTCGGCGACCCGGGCATACCGTACGCCGAGGCGGCCGGCTTGATCGTCGAGCGGTACGCCGCCGCCGGCCTCGAGCCGATGGCCCAGGTGATCACCGATTCCGAACCCGACCTCCGGCTGCGTGAACTCGGCTGGCGTCCGACCTACGTCGAGACGACAGTGATGGCGCACACCCTGAACGGACTCCTGGAATCTCAACTCCACAACGGATCCGATGCATCGGCGCACGCGTCGGCCGATCGGGTACGGATCGACACCGAGCTGACCGAGGACTGGTGGCAGGGGTATCTGAAATACCGCCCGATCCCCGACCATCCGACCGCCCGCCGGATCTTGATCAACAACCCACCGGTCGGTCTCGCGTCGGTCCGGCCCGGGCCGGCTGCCGCCGCAGGGTCCGGGTCGAGCGAGGCGTCCCGCACCGAAGCGATCGTCGCGCTGGGCCGCGGCCAGGTGACCCGGGATTGGCTGGGCATCGCCGGGCTGTGGACCGATCCCGATCATCGCCGACAGGGTCTGGCGACCATGATCATCCGGGCGCTCGCTCGCTGGGCGGCCCGGCGCGGCGCTCGCAACGCCTACCTGCAGGTCGCCACCGAGAACGTCGGAGCGGTCGCGGCATACCAACGGCTGGGATTCACCCGACACCATGACTACTGCTATCTCGCGCCGCCTTCGGAGTGACTCTTCGTGGCCGATTCCGGGCACCCGAGCCCGCCCGGCGTCGCGCAGCAGTGGAAATCGGTGATGCCACACTAGCCCGGGCCCGCGTCGCCGCCCACCGGTGCGGGCTCGGGTGCGACGTCGATCCGGGCAAGTGAGCGGCGGGCGGACGGCACCGCCAGGATCGTCGCGATCACCGCGAACAACGCCAGCCCAGCAACGATCAGCAGCGACTCGACGGCGAACGTGTCGGCCAGCGGACCGAAGACCACCATGGACAGCGGCATCGCGACTGTCATCACGATTCCGACGAAGCCGAACACCCGGCCCTGCATCTCGGGCTCGACCCGTTCCTGCAGGATGGTCATCGCCGGCGTGGATTGCGCGGCGAACGCCAGGCCGATCACCAGACCGATCGAGAAGAACACCCACATGTTGGTCGAGATGCCGAGCCCGAACACCAGGATCCCGGTGCAGACCACCGAGCCGACCAGCAGCCGGACCCGATGGGTGATCTTCGGCCCGACCGCGGACATGATCACGCCGCCGGCCAACATCCCGAATCCCCAGAAGAGTTCGTTGGCGGTCAGCTTCCACACCTCGTCTCCGAACGTCCGGGTGACCATCAGCGGCGTCAGGTAGCTCGGCGCGCCGACCAGAAACATGGTCAGCGCGAACAAGATCATCAGCCAGCGCACCGGTGCATGGGACGCGATGTAGCGGACCCCGGCGGCCAGGTCGCCGAAATAGCTCACCGGAGCGTCGGCGTCGGGGCGGACCAGCCGGGGCACCGCGACCAGAGACAGCATGCCCACGCCGAGCAGCGCGGTGATCACGTCCAGGAAGAAGACCGCGACGATGTCGAAGTTGGCGTAGATCGCTGCCGCTGCGGCAGGAGCCACCAACATCATCCCCGACTGCACCGACTGGAACATGCCGTTCACCCGCATCAGCTGGTCGGTCGGCGCGATCTGCGGGATCATCGCGCTCACTGCCGGCGTCTGGATGCCGGCGAAGATCGAACGCACGGCCAGCGCCGCGTAGATCACCCACAGCGAGTCGACGCCGGACAGCATCAGCAGTGCCAGCCCGAGGGTGGCCAGCGCGATCGCAGTGTCCGAGCCCATGATCAAGAACTTGCGGTGATGCCGGTCGGCCCAGACGCCGCCGAAGATCGACACGAACGCCTGCGGCAGCATCCCGAACACGATGCTCAGCATCAGCACCGACCCGGACCGGGTCTGGATCGTCAGGTGCCACATCACCGCGTACATCACGATCATCGAGCCGAGCAACGAAACCGTCTGCCCGACCAGGAACAGGGCGACGTTCTTCTTCCATCCGCGGGGGCTCGACCCGGGCTCGGTCGACGCCTCGGGTGCGGGTGTCTCGCTCATGGGCCTCAACGATATTCGTCCCGCGTCCGTCCGCCAGAGCTTTTCGGCAGCAGCCTGCGAGCATTCCCGACCGGGTGGACGGAGTCCTCACCCACTGCTGGCACCTCGGGCGGGCAGATCGGGTCCCGACCTGATCGACACGGCGGTCGGTGGTCGACCGAGGCGGCGTGCCCGTCCCGAACAACTGACCCGGTGATCGAGCGATCTCCGGATCGCTGTCGAGAGACCTTTGACAGGCTGCACAGAAGCGGCAAGGATTCCTCTCGAAATCGATTTCAGGAGATGCCATGGAACAGCGACGTTCCCAGCTCACCATCGCCGAGGTCACCGGCTCCGATTCCGGGTCGGTGACGTGTTGCTCGTCCGATCCGACCTGTTGCTCGCCCGCGAGCGAGGCCGGCCCGCAGGACACCGCGGCGCCGACCATCGGGCGGCGGGGCTTCCTCGGGCTGTCCGCGGTGGCCGCGGCCGGCGCGGGTCTGTTGCTGCCGGCGGACGCGGTCGCGGTCTCCCCCGACAAGGGAATCGACCCCGACCAGCTGCGAGCACTGCGCCGTGGTGGCGAACCGACCAGGTATCGCGGCGAGGCGCTGACCAGGATCGGGATGCCGGTGGGCGGCGCCACCTGCGGCCAGGTCTACCTGTCCGGCGACGGCCGACTCTGGCTGTGGGACGTGCTGCATCCCGACGCCCCCGACTACGGCGGCACCGACTGGACCGGCGTGCACTACACCGATCCGATCGACCTGGACGCACCGTTCCGGACCGGCTTCGCGATCAGGATCACCGACGCCGACGGAGGCCGCAGCGTGCCGCTGGACGGCATCGGCTTCGACCAGACCTCGTTCGTCGGCCGCTACCCTGTCGGTGAGATCGCGTTGCGGTCCTCGACGCTGCCGATCTCGGTCGACCTGCAGAGCTTCTCCCCGTTCATCCCCGGGGATCTCGACTCCTCCAGCCTGCCGGTGACGATCATGGAATACACCCTGCACAACGATTCCGGGCGACCGGTCCATTGCCGGATCGCCGGCCTGGCAGAGAATCCGGTCTGTTTGCGGAGCAGGACCAGTCAACCGGTCACCCTGGCGGCCGACACCATGCACAGCGGCGGCGTGGACGGGGTCCAGTTCACCGCAACCCCGGAGCCGGTGGACGATCCGTTGCCCGGCGACGTGATCTTCGAGGACTGGTCCGGCGAGGACTTCGCCGGCTGGACCGTCAGCGGTACGGCGTTCGGCGACGGTCCGGTCGACATCAGCGATCTGCCGGCGTCGATGCTCCGGTTCGGGCCGCTGGGCAGCACCGGCGATCGCCTGGTGTCCTCCTATCCCGCCCACTCCGACGCCGCCACCGGCAGCCTGACCTCGGCACCGTTCACGATCGAACACGAGACGATCAGCACCCGGATCGGCGGCGGTCGCCGCGGTGTCAGCATCGCGGTGCTCATCGATGATCATCCGGTGGCCACGGCGTCGGGCTGGTCCACCGAGCCGTTGCGTCCGGTGCTGCTCGACGTCTCCGGGCATCGCGGCAAGACCGCCCGGATCAAGATCAGCGACGACAACGACGTTGCCTGGGGCCACCTGACCGTCGATCGGATCCTGTTCACCGATCGACCGGCACCGGAACCGGACCGGGTGCTGGCGGATTGGGAGTCGGGCAACTACGACGGCTGGACCAGCACCGGCGACGCCTTCGGCGCCGGCCCGGTGCCCCGATCACCGCTTCCGGACTACTTCCCTGCCCCGGATGCGATGAACACCGAGGGCAACTTCTTCGTCAGCTCGCACGACTTCCGCAACCACGACGATGCCGGTGCGGCCGACAAGGTCACCGGCACCCTGATCGGTGAGCCGTTCACCATCGACCGCCGCTACCTGGCCGCGCAGATCGGTGGTGGTGCCGACGCCAACACCGTCGGCCTGCGGCTGGTCGTCGACGACACCGTGGTCGCCCGGCTGGCCGGCAGCAACGACGAGGCGTTCACCCCGCTTGCCGTTGACGTGTCGGCCTACCACGGCAGCACCGGTCATCTGGAGATCGTCGACGACAACTCCGGCGGCTGGGGCCATGTCAACGTGGACGCGATCTGGCTGACCGATCTCCCGTTGCGGATCATCGAGGCCGATCAGCTCACCGACAACGGCAGCTTCGCGATCGGCGTGATCAATCCCGGTCGCGAACTGGATGTCCGGGTGACGCCCAGCGCCGAACGCTGGCAGCAGATCGATGATCAACTCGACCCGCGGCCGGGCGACACCGACGGCGGCAGGCAGGCCGGCGTGCTGACCGTCGACGTGTCGCTGCCACCGCACGGCAGCCGGACCGTACGCTTCGCCTACGGCTGGCGATTTCCGACCCCGAACCGGCGGCTGTTCGGCTTCCTGGAGGACTTCGACCAGCTCAGCCATCATTACGCGGCCCGTTTCGACGACGCCGCCGCAGCTCTTGATCGACTGGCCACCGACTGGGACCGGCTGACCGACACCACCCGCACCTTCGTCCGGACCTGGTATCAGGATTCGACGCTTCCGCAGTGGCTTCTGGAACGCACGCTCGCCCCGGCCTCGACGGTCGCGACCGAGACCGCGCAGCGCTTCAGCAACGGCCGGTTCTATGCCTGGGAGGGCACCTACTGCTGTGCCGGCACCTGCACCCACGTCTGGAACTATGCCCAGTCGATCGGCTACCTGTTCGGCGAGCTGGAACGCGACGCCCGGTCCCGGACCGACTTCGGCAGTGCCTTCCATCCCGACGGGTCGATCGACTATCGCGGCGAGGCTGACCGCCGGGTCGCCCACGACGGGCAGTGCGGCAACATCCTGCGCACCTACCGGGAACATCAGCTCACCAGTGACAACGACTTCCTGACGCCGATCTGGCCCCGGGTGAAGAAGGCGATGCAGTATCTGATCGCGTTCGACCGTTCCGCTACCGAAGGGACCGAGGGCATCCTGGAGGGCGCGCAGTACAACACCCTGGACGCCACCTGGTACGGCGAGATCCCCTGGATCAGCGGACTGTACGTCGCCGCGCTGCGGGCCTGTGCGGAGATGGCCGACGACATGGCGGACGCCGACTTCGCCGACGGCTGTCGACGGCTGGCCGACAGCGGCTCGGCCTATCTTCATGATCATCTCTGGAACGACCGGTATCGCTACTTCGAGCAGCGGGTCGATCCCGATCATGCCGACGCGATCAACTCCAATCGCGGTTGTTACCTCGATCAGATGTTCGGTCAGACCTATGCCCATCAGCTGGGCCTGCCCCGGGTCTTCGAGAGGTCCCGGTCACTGACCGCGCTGAAGAGCCTGTACCGCAACAACTTCATGTCCGATCCCCCGAGTTACGCCGAGACCTCCGGGATCCCCGGCGGCCGGGCGTTCGCCGAGCAGCGGGACAGTGGCACCCTGGTGTGCACCTGGCCCTACGGCGGCGCGGACACCGCACCGGGCTCGGGCGAGCCGTACGCGATCGGCTACTTCAACGAGGTGTGGACCGGGATGGAGTATCAGTTCGCCTCCCACCTGTTGTCCGAGGGGATGGTCGACGAGGGACTCATCGTGCTGCACGCGATCCATGAACGCTATCGCGCCGAGTATCGCAATCCGTACAACGAGATCGAGTGCTCCGACCACTACGCCCGGGCCATGATGGCGCATTCGGCCTACCTGGCGGCGATCGGCTTCGGCTACCACGGGTCGCGCGGCGAGCTGTCCTTCGACCCCAAGATCAACCCCGACGACTTCCGGGCCGCCTTCACCGTCGCCGACGGCTGGGGAACCTTCTCCCAACGCGACAACAACGACTATCGGGCCAGTATCACGATCCGGCACGGCCGGCTGATCGGGCTGCGTCGATTGACGCTGCGGCCGGCGGCGATCGAAGGCGGCCGGCGGGCGCAGGTCCGCGATGCCGAGGGACGCCCGGTGCGTTCGACCAGCAGAACGACCGACGACAGTCGGCTGCAGATCAGCCTCGCCCGACCGGTCACCCTGCAGGCCGGCGAGACACTCAAGATCAACTACAGGTCCTGAGCCTGTCGAAGGACCGTCATTTCAACAGGCAGACAACCCTTCGACAAGCTCAGGGACCTTCGACGGACTCAGGGGTCCTGGTCAGACGCAGACTCGGCGGTCGGTCGGATCGTAGGTCCAGGAGAAGTCCTCCTTGCGGACCTGCTTGCCGTCCTTGGTGAACACCCGGGAGTAGGTGACGTGGAAGCCCTGCACCGGTGTGGTCGCGACGCAGGTCGAGCTGTCGTCGGTGATGTCCTGGCCGTCGGTGAAGTCGGACTTGACCGGGTCGGTGGATTCGATCTTGTCGTAGGTCTTGGTGGACCACATCTTGACCGTCAACGATCCCTGTCCGCCCGGCTCGGCCGCGTCCAAGGTGGCCTGCACCAGCACTCCGTAGTCGGTGTTGTTGCGGAACTTCAGGTCCAGCGTCGGCCAGGCGACGGTGGCCTCCCGACCGGCCGGATACCGGTCGATGTAGAGCGTGTGCGGCTGGTGCTCGATGTCTTCCAGGCCGGCGAAGAACATCGCGTTGTAGGTGGTGGTCGCGCTCTGCGAGACGCCGCCGCCGAGCTCGGCCTTGAACTTGCCGCCGGTGATGATGCTGCCCTCGGTGAAGCCGTTCTCCGCGGTGCGTTCGCCGACCACCTCGTTCAGGCTGAAGATCTCACCCGGTTCGAGCAGGGTGCCGTTGATCAACTCCGCCGCGCGGCCGATGTTGACGTTGCGGTATTCGGCGTACGGATAGTGGGTGGTGAACTCGCCGGTCACCTCCTTGACCCCGAGCTTCTGCGCCTCCGCGGTGCTGAGATCGGGCTCGATCTCGCTGAGCTTGACCTCGGCTGTCCGCTGATCACCGGACTTGATCATGGCACTGTCGACCGCCTTGGCCAGCTCGTCCGCGGTGACACCGGTGCCCGGCTTGCCCGGCACGACCGTCGGCTTGCCGCCCTTCAACACGACGTCGGCGTCCTTGGCCGGCTTGGCCTTCAACCCGTCCAAGGCGTCCTCGGCCAGCTCGTGCAGCCGCTGGGGTTTCAGTTCCGCGGTGGGCTTATCGTCCGACCTGTCGATCTCCAGGGACCTGGCGATCATGGTCGGGGTCACGGTCGCGCTGTTGTCGCCGGCGGTGACCGTCACCGGCGCCGACAGCGCCGGCTGCAGCCGCTTGTCGACCAGCGCGTCGACCTCGGCATCGGTGATCTCGGGGTCCGTGGTGTTGACCGGCACGGTGACCGGGCTGTCGGTCAGCAGTCCGCGCGGGATCACTCGCTCCGCAGTGGACTGGTCCAGGGTCCGACCGGTGACCATCTCGGTCTTCTCGACCGCAGGTTCGTCGTCGGTGATCTTGACCTTGGCACTCTTCGGCTTGCGGTCGTAGGTCTCGGCCAGTTCGTCCACCGCGGCCGACAGCTTCGCCCGGTCGGTGACCACCAGCGGAGCGACCTCCCGTCCGCCGGTCAGACCTGCCCAGATCCGCCGCGGATCGAGGCTGCGGCCGATGCCGACCTCGTCGATCGTGCCCGAGTAGTCGACGTCGATGCCGGCGGCCTGCGGATCCACCGTGTCGGTCCGGCCGGCGATGTCGAGCTTGATCGGCCGGTCGGTGCGGCTGGTCAGCCGATCCCGCAGCCGCGCCTCGGCATCTTCACGGGTCAGGCCGCCGATCTCGACGCCGGCGACCGTCGTGTTGCGGGCGACCCGGTCACCGGTCAGCAGATAGCCGATCACGTACAGCACGGCGCCAAGCGCGATCAACGTGCCGACGCTGATGCCGATGATCTTCGGACCACGCCGGGTGCGCGCGGACTTGTCTCCCGCTTTGGTCATCGATACGCCCGATCTAGAGACCGACGAACAGGTCGTCGGCCCACTTGTCGGAGTCGGGGAACGGCTCGCCGGCCGCCAGCCGGTAGTGCTCGCGGGCCCAGAAGTCCTCGATGGTCTCGGTCGCGGTGAAGAACCAGCTGTCCTGGGCGATCTGCGTCGGATAGGCCCGCAGCGCCGCGATCTTGGCCTCGGTCAGGTCCGGGGAATTGATCTCGGCATCGATGGTGTCGTCGGGGACCGTCATCGGCAGCGAACCGGCCACGTCCGGATCGACCCCCTCCCAGGTGGTGGTGTCGCCGGCGGCGCGCAGCGCCCGGATCCCTTCTCGCATCCGGGTCTCGCTGTTGGCGGTCCAGAGCACCCGGCGGACGGCCCACGGCTCACCGAGGTCGGTCCGGTAGCTGGGGACTCCGGCCAGCAGGTAGGCATACATCGCGACCCGATGGGCCTGGATGTGGTCGGGGTGGCCGTAGGCGCCGACCTCGTCGTAGGTGATCAGCACCTGCGGCTTGCGATCGCGGATCACCGTGACCAGTTCGTTGGCCGAGACCAGCAGGTCGGTCGTCCAGAAGATGTCGTCGCGGAGCACGTCCCGCGGCACCGCCAGGTTGCCCTCCCACTTCATGCCGGAGTCGCGGAACCTGAAGTCGCCGCCGAGCCGGATGTAGTCGGTGACGCCGAGCGCCGCCATCGCGTTGTGCAACTCGGTGATCCGATGCGGACCGAGCTTGTCCTCCCGCTCCGCCGCCAGGTGTTCGAGCTCCGGGACCAGCACCTCGCCCTCCTCACCGAGCGTGCAGGTCACCAGCGTCACTGCGGCACCTTCGGCCACGTATTTGGCCATCGTGATGCCGGTGCCGATGGACTCGTCGTCGGGGTGGGCGTGGACCAGCAGCAGTCGCCGGTCGGGAAGCGCTTCAGAAGTCACGGCCCAAGCCTACGTAACGATCACGACAGGACACGATCGGCACTGAACGGCAGCGCCCGATCCCCGTGCCCGGACGGGCCGACAGCGAGATCCGACCCGGGCGACGCGACAGCCCCCACTCCACCGTCACGGCAGCGCTTCCTCGTCCGGATCGCGCAGCCGATCGGTCATCCAGCCGAGGTAACGCTCGGCCGAATCGGCGACGATCCGCCGGGCGTCGTGATCGATGGTCGCACCGAAGGCGCCGTAGATCCGGTCGTAGCCGTACACCTCGGTCCGGGCGACGATCTGTCGGACCAGCCGCTGCGACAACGGCAGATAGTTCGGATAGGACCGCATGAAGCCGGCCCGGCGATTGGCCGTGACCGCGATCGTGTCACCGGTCAGCAACACACCGCGGCCGTCCGCTCCGGCGGCCCAGTGCGCCACCGAGCTCCCCGGGAAGTGCCCGCCGGCCTGCACCAGGGTGATCCCCGGAAGGATCTCCCGACGGTCCCGCCACAACTCGATCGACCGATCCGGGTGGGTGATCCACCGGTGGTCGTCGGCGTTGAAATAGAACGGTGCCCGGAACTTCCGCGCCCAGACGACCGAGGCGCCGACCAGGTGCGGATGGCTGGCCGCAACGGCGGCCACGCCACCCAGCTCGCGGATCGTGCTGATCATCCGATCGTCGACGTACCCACTCGGCTCCCAGAGCAGGTTGCCCGCGTCGGTGCGTACCAATAGCGTCTGCTGTCCGATGCCGAAGGCCGGTTGGACGTCGATCCGGGTCAACCCCGGCTCGGGTTCGGCCAGCTCGGCGGCATGGTCGCCGACGATGTCGGCCGCCTTCACCCAGACCTGGCCGTCGGCGGTCAGGTACTGCCGCTCGTCGGCGCAGATCGGGCACAGTTCCGGCAGTTCGGCGTCGACCGGATAGGCGTTGCCGCAGGTGCGGCACAACAAGATGTCCATGACATCTATCGAAGTACCTCAACGTCGCTTGAGGTCAAGCCTCGGCGGGACACGCGGTCACTTCGGAGCCGGGAAGTTGCACTCGTAGCCGATCTTGCCGTTGAGCACATCGTCGTACTTGAGGTACTTGCCGGAGACCCAGCCGAAGTCGGAGAAGCCGTCGTTGGTGTCCCGGGCGCCGTAATACCAGGTCCGGTTGCCGTGCACCGACTGGCTCTGCACCTTGCACCAGGCGATCACCCGCTTGCCCTTCTTCACCGAGCCGGTCCTGGTGTCGGCGGTGCTCGGTCCCTGCCGGATGCTCAACGGGGCCGTGGTCTTGGTGTAGGTCCCCATGTGCAGGTAGCACTCGCGCGGTGCGGCGCCGACATTCTCCACGTAACGCGCGGAGACCCAGCGCTGCTTGCCGTGCACCTTGTACCAGAGCTTGTTGCCGCTGACCGTCGTGCCCTTCAGCTTGCAGTCGATGTTGATCACGTCGCCCTTGGCGTAGCCGGCACCCGACTTCGGCGCGTGGGTGCTCGGCGCGCTGCGCGAGCTCAGACCGATCTTGGCGACCACCTTGCCTTTGGCGGCCGGCTCGACGGTCTGGGCGTCGGCGTGCGGCGCGGCCAGTCCGAGCGTGGTGACCGCGGCAATCAGCGGTACGCCGACGGCTGCTGCGACCCGGCCGCTGAACTTCATGGACTTCGACATCTCTCTCCACCCCTTGTCGGTTTCCTGCACGTTCCCGTGCTTTCAGGTAAAGAGAGTGCGGTCGCGGGCAAAAAGTTGGATCGGATTCCATAACGACCGGACAACGCGATCGCGAGCGCTCGATCAAGTCCCACCACCTCCGGTGTAGCGGCCATCCGGCCTGCGGACGAGACCCGGCGTCAAGCACCGTTCGTCCACGGCTCCGGGACCGCACCGCGACCACGATCCGCCGCACCGCACCACAGCCTTCGATCAGCTGCCCCGGTCGATCGATCGCTCGGGCATCACGCCGCCCGCACCGAGACCGACCGAGAAGACCGGTCGACTGCCCGAAAATCCGACCCCGGACACCGGCACCCGCCACGAAAACCCGCCGACTGTCCAAAAATCCGACGCCGGATCAGCACCGGGCACCCCCTCCCCGCAGGTGGATGGAGGTGCCACGTCCGGCCGGGTCATGACGACCGTCGCCCGGCTCGGTCCGGCCGATCCTCGTCGCCGGCGTCAGCTCGGTGCGGCCGTGAGCCTGGTCCCGGACGAGCGGTCAGCGCGTGTCCCGCAACTTCGCGGCGTAGCGAGCGGCGTCCGGTGCGTCCGCCGGCGGCAGCGGAGGGAGTAAGGGCTGGTCCCCTTTTCGACTGACGACACGTCATCGGTGGCGTGCTGGCGCCGGGCAGGAGCCGCGTGGTTGCCGGACACGCCACGCTAGTAGTCCCGCTCGATCTGGACCGGGACACAAGTGATCAGATGATCTGTCGCGGCTCGGCGAAGTGACAGGCGGACGGATGCTCGCTGATCCCGTCCGGTCGGGTGATCAACTGCGGCTCCTCGACGGTGCAGCGTTCCTGCGCCTTCCAGCAACGGGTGTGGAAGCGGCAGCCACTGGGCGGGTTGGCCGGGCTCGGCACGTCGCCACTGAGCACGATCTGCTGCTTGTTCTGCCGTTGGGTCGGGTCCGGGACCGGGACGGCCGACAGCAGCGCCTGGGTATAGGGGTGCGTCGGGTTCTCATAGATCTGCTGATCGTTGCCGATCTCCACCATCTTGCCGAGATACATCACCCCGACCCGGTCGGAGATGTGTCGCACCACCGACAGGTCGTGGGCGATGAAGACATAAGCCAGCCCGAGCTCACGCTGCAGATCCTTGAGCAGGTTGACCACCTGGGCCTGCACCGACACGTCCAGCGCCGACACCGGCTCGTCGCAGATGATCACCTTCGGGTTCAGTGCCAGACCGCGGGCGATCCCGATCCGTTGCCGCTGACCACCGGAGAACTGATGCGGATAGCGGTGCAGGTGCTCGGGATTCAACCCGACCAGTTCCAACAGTTCCTGGACCCGTTGCCGACGCTTGCCGCGCGGCACCACGTCGGGATGGATGTCGAACGGCTCACCGACGATCTCGGCGACCGTCTTGCGCGGGTTCAGCGAGGTGTACGGGTCCTGGAAGACGATCTGGATGTCGCGCCGCAGCCGGCGCATCGCGCCGCCCTTCTGGGAGTACACGTCGACCCCGTCGAAGGTGAGCTTTCCCGCGGTCGGTTCCTCCAGCCGCATCAGCAGCCGGCCCAGGGTCGACTTGCCGCAGCCGGACTCACCGACGATGCCGAGAGTCTCGCCCCGGTAGAGCTCGAAGTCCACGCCGTCGACGGCCTTGACGTGTCCGACCGTGTGCCGGAAGACCCCGGACTTGATCGGGTAATGCTTGACCAGACCCTCGGCCTTCAAGATCACCTCGGTGCCGACCGTCGACTCCGTCGCCTGACTCATGAGGCGTCACCTTCCGGTTCCACTCGACCTTCTGCGAGTACGTCCTGGGCAAAATGACAGGCCGACCGTCGGTCCCGGCCGACCTCGAGCAGCGCCGGCGGTTCACCCTCCCGGCACACGTCCTGGGCATAGCGACAGCGCGGATTGAACGGGCAGCCGGCGGGGATCCTGGTCAGATTCGGCGGCAGTCCGCCGATCGCCGACAGTTGTTGGCCCTTCAGGTCCAGTCGCGGGATCGACTCCAACAAACCCTTCGTGTACGGATGCGCCGGCGCCCGGTAGAGGTCGAAGACGTCGGACTCCTCGACGATCCGGCCGGCGTACATCACCGCGATCCGATCGGCCACGTCGGCGACCACACCGAGGTCGTGGGTGATCAGGATCATGCCCATCTTCCGTTCTTCCTGGAGCTCGGCGAGCAGGTCCATGATCTGGGCCTGCACCGTCACGTCCAGTGCGGTGGTGGGCTCGTCGGCGATCAACACCGCCGGGTCGAGCGCGATCGCCATCGCGATCATGATCCGCTGCCGCATACCGCCGGAGAACTGATGCGGGTACGCCTTCACCCGTTGCCGGGCGCCGGGGATCTGGACCCGTTCCATCAGCCCGACGGCTCGTTGCAACGCGTCGGACTTGTTCATACCGCGATGCTTGCGGAACATCTCGGCGATCTGCCAGCCGACCGGGAAGACCGGATTCAGCGCGCTCAGCGCGTCCTGGAAGACCATCGAGATCTCCGGCCCGCGGATCTGCCGGCGTTGCGCCTCCGGCAGCCGCAGGATGTCGGTGCCGCAGTAACGGACCTGGCCACCGGTGATGAAGCCGGGCGGGCTGTCCAGGATGCCCATGATCGCCTGCGCGGTGACCGACTTGCCCGACCCGGACTCGCCGAGGATCGCCAGGGTCTGGCCCTGGCTGAGGTCGAAGTTGACCCCGTTGATCGCGTGCGCGATCCCGTCCCTGGTACGGAATTCGACCTGCAATTCGTCGATCTCCAGCAGCAGGCCGTCCGGGCCCGGCTTCCACCGCTTGCCGAGGGTTTCGGCCTGCTCGAGTGTGTTGCTCATGGTCGGCACTCTCCCAACCTCGTGATCATCGCCCGGTGCGTCATCTGGCTCTCCTCGATCATCAACGCAGCCTCGGATCGAGAGCGTCGCGGACCGCGTCGCCGAGCATGATGAAGGCCAGCACGGCCACCGACAGGAAGAGACTCGGGAACAGCAGCATGTGCGGCGCAGCCCGGATCAAGCCGATCCCGGAAGCGGCCGAGATCGCCACACCCCAGGAGTCGATCGGCGGCTGGAAGCCGATGCCGAGGAAGGACAGCGTCGCCTCGACACCCATGTAGACGCCCAGGTTGATCGTCGACACCACGATCGCCGGCGCCATCGCGTTCGGCACCACGTGGGAGAAGATGATCCTGAAGCCACCGGCGCCGAGCGCCCGAGCCGACTGGATGAAGTCGTTCGGCAGCACCTGCAGCACGCTGGACCGCATGATCCGGGCGACCGTCGGCCAGCCCAGCACCGACAGGATGAAGACGATCCGGCCGACCTGCAGGGCGTACGGATCGTCCGGGTCGGACGGGAACTGGTAGAGGAACAGCAGACCACCGAGCAGCAGCGGGAAGGCCATGAAGATCTCGCCGAGCCGCTGCAGCACCGCATCCAGCCAGCCGCCGAAGAACGCTGCCAAGACGCCCATCAAGCTGCCGAAGACCAAGGTCATCAGGGCCGAACCGGCTCCCACCAGGATCGAGGACCGCGCACCGTAGACAGTCTTGGCGTACACATCGGCACCCTGGCCGTCCATCCCGAACGGATGTCCGGACGACGGTGGTTGCCGTGCCTTGGACAGGTCGGCGAAGCCGGGATCGACCGAGGTGAACAGTTGCGGGACGACGGTCAACGCGAGGAAGAAGATGATCAGCACAGCCGAGATCCAGAAGATCGGGCTGCGGCGCAGTTGATACCAGGCATCAGCCCAGGCCGAGCGGGCCTTGGGTGCCTTCACCAGCTCCTCGGTCCCGGGTGCGGACTGGATCTGCATCTGGTCAGTCATCGCCCCTCCTCGTCGCTGCGCCCGCTGCCTTCACCGGTGGTCGGCGCCTAGTCATTGCTGATCCGGGGGTCCAGGACGCCGTACAGGATGTCGACGACGAGATTGGCCAGCAGGTAGACCAGCACCAGCACCAGCACCGCGCCGACGACGGAGACACCGTCCTTCTGGTTGATGCTGCGGAAGATGAAGAACCCGATGCCGTTGATGTTGAAGATCCGCTCGGTGACGATCGCGCCGCCCATCAGCGCGCCCACGTCGGTGCCGATCTGGGTGACCACCGGGATCAGCGAGTTCCGCAGGGTGTGCACCCCGATCACCCGGCCCGGTGCCAAGCCCTTGGCCCGCGCGGTCCGGACGTAGTCGGAACGGATGTTCTCCACCAGGCTGGTCCGGGTCAGCCGTGCCACGTAGGCGATCTGCAGCGACCCCAGGACGAAGCCGGGTAACAACAACTCGTACAGGGTCCCGTTCGATGCGGTGACCGGGAAGAGTTCCCAGCGCACTCCGAACAGCAGCTGCGCAACCGAGCCCAGCACGAAGATCGGGATCGAGATCACGAACAGGCTGGAGACGGTCACCAGGTAGTCCAGGAACCGGCCCTTGAAGACGCCGGCCAGGACGCCGGCCACGATGCCGATGACGATCTCACAGAGCAGCGCGATGATCGCCAGCTTGATCGTGGTCGGATACCGGATCGCCAGCTCGTGGACGACGCTGTTGCCGTAGAAGTTGGTGCCGAGATCGCCGTGCAACAGCTTGCCCAGATAGAGCACGTACTGCTGCCACAGTGGCTTGTCCAAGTTGTACTCGGCATTGAATTTTGCCACGTACGCGGCCGGGCACGGCCGCTGGCCGCAGCGGCCGGAGGCCGGATCCCCCAGTGCGAACACCGCCGCGTACAGCAGAAAGATCGCACCGAGCAGTACCGGGATCATCTGAAGGATCCGGCGGACGATGTAACTGATCACGCCTTACCACCTACACAGGGAATAGCTCCCACCAGCGGCGGGAATGCTCCGTCGGTCATCACAGACCCTAGACACGCAGAGGGAACGGCTCGGCACGGATGTGGCGATCCGGCAGGTACTTCACCGGATCGCCACACCGTACTACCGTGCTGGTCCCCGCTGTGCAGGCGGTTGTTACTGCTTGACCGTGATCGAGGTGTAGTCCAGGACACCGAAGGCGTTCACCTGGACGTTGGCCACCCGATCCGACCAGCCGACGACCGCGTCGTCGGTCCAGGTCGGGAAGGCCGGCACGTCCTTGACCAACAGCGCCTCGGCCTGCTGGTAGAGCTTGTTGGCCTGATCGGTGTCCGGAGCGGCGGCCGCCTGCGACAGCAGCTTGTTGAACTCCGGGTTGTTGTAGCGAGCGTCGTTGCTGGCCGCACCCTTGGCGTAGATCGGTGCCAGGAAGTTCTCGATCGACGGGTAGTCCATCTGCCAGCCGGAGCGGAAGATGCCGTTCAGCTCACGATTGTTCAGCTCGTCCCGCAGCGTCTTGAAGTCCGGCTCGATCTTGGCCGCACACTTGACGCCCAGGTTGTTCTTCAGCTGGTTGCAGACCGCCTCGGCCATCGGCTGGTGGCCGCCGTCCTGGTTGACCGCAAAGGTCAGCGTGCCCTTGTAGCCGCCGGCCTCGGTGTACAGCTGCTTGGCCTTGGCCGCATCGAAGACGCAGAGGTCACCGCAGGCGTCCTTCTTGTAACCGTCGACGACCGGCGAGACGAAGCTGTCGGCCGCGGTCGAGCGTCCGTTGTAGATCTGCTTGGTGATCTCGTCCCGGTTGATCGCCTTGGAGATCGCCTCACGCATCTTGACGTTCTTCAACTGCGGGTCGTTCGGCGAGAACGCGATAGCCTGGATGACGCCCTGCGGCTGCTTCAGC
The DNA here is from genome assembly GCF_900105385.1 of Microlunatus soli. Lineage (NCBI taxonomy): Bacteria > Bacillati > Actinomycetota > Actinomycetes > Propionibacteriales > Propionibacteriaceae > Microlunatus > Microlunatus soli. The sequence continues at coordinate 1,281,326 of NZ_LT629772.1, forward strand.
CAACGATCGGGCAGCTCGCTCTGGTAGGCGTTACCGACCAGCCGGTCCGGCGGGATGATGTCGGTGTAGTCGAGCTGGTTGGCCACGACGTCGTTGTAGGCGGCGTTCGGGTCGTTGTAGATCTTGAACGTGATCTTGTCGACCTTGCCACCGAACTTGCCCGAATAGTCCGGGTTCTTGCTCAGTGTGATCGCGGTGTCGGAAACGCTGTCGACCTTGAACGGCCCGGCTCCGATCGGCTTGGTCTTGAACGAGTCCGGGTCCTTGAAGAAGGAGTCGGGCTGCGGTGCGAATGCCGTGTAGCCCAACCGGACCGGCAGGTTGGAGACCTTCTCACTGGTCTTGATGCTGAAGGTGTAGTCGTCGACGACCTTCAGGCCGGTCAGCTTGTCGGTCTTGGCCGGCTTGGCGTCACAGTCCGGTTCGCCGTCCTTGCCCGCACCGCACTGGGTGTCGGCGTAGCCCTCGACCGGCTCGAAGAAGTACGAGCCCTGCTGCCCGTTGACCCCGGCAGCGGTGTAGTTCCAGGCATCGACGAAGTTCTTCGCCTTGACCTCGGTGCCGTCGGAGAACTTGTAGCCCTTCTTGATCTTGATCGTGAAGTTCTGGTTGTCCGAGGTGTCGATGCTCTCGGCAATGTCGTTCTCCGGAGCCGCGGTCTTGGCGTTGTAGTGCACCAGCCGGGAGACGAACGCGTCCAGGATGTTGCCGCCGCAGACCTCGGCGGTGTTCCCCGCCACCAGCGGATTCTGTGGGGTGCAGCCACGCAGCGAGATCTCGCCGCCGGCTCCCCCTGCTCCGCCGCCCTCGTTGCCGCTTCCGGTCCCTGACCCGCCGCCACCACAAGCGGCTGCAACCAGAGTGACTGCTGCCATCCCCACTGCAGCAGCCATCGCGCGAGTGCGTCCTCGCATGGATGTCCTCCTTGGTCCAACGCTCGGATCTCGAGCGCCTGGATGTGCGGCAGCACACCGTTGTGCCCGACGCTGCCGCACGTCTGATTGGGTAACTTGTAACCGCAACCCTGACACCGGGGCAAGCCGGTGACGCAGCGCCGGGCAACAAGAAACCTGATTGTGACCTGGGACTCTACGCAAAGAATCACCGGCATTCCAAGCTGCGACGGTTCAAACTCAGCGAACCAGCGGACATTCCTGGTGAGACCTTCGGGCCACCATCACCCGCTGAAACGATCCACCGACGCCAGTGCCCGCCGCAGACCGTCGACCTCGTCGGCCACCGCCCGCCGGATCACCGCCGGCGTCCCGGACGCCGCCAGCAGTTCCTCGGTCGCCGTCAGCACCCGGTGCTCGGTCACCGCCAGCGGGAAGGCCAGTGCCGGTAGCCGGCCGAGTGCCCAACCGCTGCGGAAGTCGGCCGTCCTGGTGATGTCGCGGAAGAAGCTGACCGCATAGTCCCGGGTGAGTTCGACCTGTTCGGCCGAGTAGCCGAACATCGCCTCAGCGGTCGCGTACAACTCGTAGGCCGACGTATCGGACGGTTCGACCAGCAGCCGGTACGCCGCCGCCTTCGCTTCGGCGGTCGGCAGCGCGGCGCGTGCCCGGGCGGCGTTGACCGCCGCCGCGGAGGACTGATCGGCGGCCAGCGTCTCGGCGATGACGTCCGGCCGATCGGACAGCGAACAGATCCGGGTGACCAGCTGCCAGGTCAGCTCCGGATCCAGGTCCAGACCGGGCGGCAGGTCGGCGTGCCGGCGCCAGCCGTCCAATCGATCGACGTCGGCACTGCTGCCGATCACCGTCCGGAAGGCGACCAACTGGCGGTCCGATCCGGGTTCGGCGGCGGCCACCATCGACGACGCCAGCCGGTTGACCGATGCCAGCCGGTCGGCGCGCTGCGGGACCGGCGCGTACGAACCGGCAAGATCACGGGCCGCGTAGCGCAGCAGCAGGCTGGCGATCACGTCCTCGACCTCGTCCCCGAGCTGCTCGGTGATCATGGACAGGGCAGCACGCGGATCGGTCTCGGCGTCGCGGACCTGATCACGCAGACTGTTCCAGATCGTCACCCGGGTGGCGCCATCGGTGATCTTGCTCACCAGACCGGTGATCGACGTCCAGTCGGCCGCGTCGAATCTGATCTTGGCCCAGGTCTCGTCCTGGATGTCGGGGATCATCGCCACCGCCGCGGACGGCCGGCCGACCGCGACACCAAGATCACCGACGATCACCCGCTGGGAGTCGAGCCGTTCACCGGCAGCGGAGAACGCCCCGACCTCGACACTGTGGCTGCGGTCGGCCGGGCGGTCGACGGGCGCCACCCGGACCAGTTCCTGATCACCACCGGCGAGGCGACGGACCGCGAGGGTGTCGACGCCGGCGGTCAGCAACCATTCCTTGGACCAGCGTTCGAGATCGACGCCACCGGCCTCGGTCCAGGCCGCCAGCAGTTCGGCGAATTCTGCATTGCCGAAGGCGTACTCGGCGAAGTAGTGCCGCAGGCCACCCAGAAAGATCTCGTCGCCCAGGTAGCTCGCCAACTGGCGGAGCACCGCAGCGCCCTTGGCGTAGGAGATGCCGTCGAAGTTCTGCAGCGCGGTGGCGGCATCAGCGGCGCCGTTGCCGGCGACCGGGTGGGTCGCATCGGATTGATCGGCGGCATAGCCCCAGGCCTTGCGGACGATCCCGAACTCGGTCCACAGCGGATAGTCGGTGGCAGCGGTCGCGCACCGGTGGGCCATGTATTCGGCGAACGACTCGTTCAGCCACAGATCGTCCCACCACCGCATCGTGACCAGGTCACCGAACCACTGGTGGGCCATCTCGTGGGCGATCACTCCGGCTCGGCTGGCCCGCTCGGCCACCGTCGCCCGGGACCGGTAGATGAAGGAGTCCCGGAAGGTCACGCAGCCCGGGTTCTCCATCGCACCGGCGTTGAAGTCGGGCACGAAGGCCTGGTGGTATTCACCGAACGGATATCGGACGCCGAAGATGTCGTGGTAGTAGTCGAAGCACTGCGCGGTGACGGTGAAGATGTCGTCGGCCTCCCGCTGCAACGCCTCACCGAGTGACGCCCGGACGTGGATCCCGCACCGGATCCCGTCGTGCTCGGTGTAGAGCGAGGCGTACGGTCCCGCCACCAGCGTGACGAAGTAGGTCGACAGCGGCTCCGGCGGTTCGATCCGCCACCGCAGTCCGGCACCGGAGAGCCCTGAGCCTGTCGAAGACGTGTCCTGAGCTTGTCGACGAGGCGTCTCCTCCCCCACCCGCACCGACGGGCCGTTGCCGTGCACCGTCCAGTCCTCCGGCGCGAGCACCTCCAGGACGTAGCGCGACTTCAGGTCCGGCTGATCAAAACAACCGAACCAGCGGGGCGCGGCGTCCAGGAAGCTCATGCCATAGAGATAGACGTTGCCGTCGGCCGGGTCGACGTGCCGGTGCAACCCCTCGCCATCGCTGGAGTAGGCCATCACACCGTCGACCACGACCGTGTTGCGGGCCTGCAGGCCGGTCAACGCGATCCTGCCGTCGTGCCAGCCGGCGGGGTCGATCCGCTGACCGTTCAGGGTGACCGCGTTCAGCCGGATCCCCTTGAAATCAAGGAACGTCGCCGAGTCGACGACCGCGTCGAAGTCGATCGTGGTCACCGATCCGAACTCGCCGTCACGTTCCCCTGCCGGGTCGGCTCCGACCATCAGATCGAGAGCGACATGCGTGTCCCGAACAGTGATCAACTTCGCACGTTCGCGCGCTTCGGCATGGGTCAGGCTCGGCATGCGGGCGACGCTACCGCATGATGTGATCATGAGTTTCGACATTCGCCGCCCTGCCACCGCCGACGAAGCCGAGCAGTCCCGCCGGCTCAACCACGAGGCGTTCGGGATGCCGGCCGAGGAGCCGACCGAACCGGCCCGACTGACCAGTCCCGGCGCGATCGACCTGGCCGCCTTCGACGGCGCGGTGCTGGCGGCCCGGCTGACCGCCCGGGACTACGACTCCTGGTTCGGCGGCCGGCTGGTGCCGACCAGCGGCATCGGCGGGGTGACCGTCGCCCTGGAATATCGCGGCCGTGGCCTGCTGACTCCGCTGTTCGAGCAGCTGTTCCGCACCGCGACCGAGCGCGGCGCGGTGATCTCCACGCTGTATCCGTCGGCCAGTGCCATCTACCGACGGATGGGTTATGAGGTGATCGGCACCGCCGAGACCGCCAGGGTGCCGATCGCGGCGCTGGGCCGGATCCGTCGTCCGGCCGATCTGGTCACCCGACGGGCCACCGCGGCAGACATCCCCGCCGTCCGCGAGGTCTACGACGTCTGGGCGGCGGCGCAGAACGGGCCGTTGAGCCGCCGTGGCGCCTCCTTCCCGACCACCGATGCCGAGTTGATCAAGGAGTTCACCGGCATCACGGTCGCCGAATCGGCCGGTCGGGTGGTCGGCTATTCCAGTTGGAAGCGCGGCCAGGGCTGGGGCGCCGACGCCGTACTGTCGGTCTCCGATCTGCTGGCCACCACCGCCGATGGCTACCGTGCCCTGCTCGCCGACTTCGGCAGCTTCGGCAGCATCCTCGGCCAGGTGTCGCTCGGCACCTCCGGGTTGGATCTGCTGCGCCATCTGTTGCCGACCTCGGACTGGCAGGCCGGCCAGTGTGACCCGTACATGCTGAAGATCATCGACGTCTGCGGAGCGCTGGCCGCCCGCGGTTACCCGACGGCGCTGGCCGTCACGCTCGACTTCGCGGTGGCCGGCGATCCGATCACCGGCACCAACGGCAGCTACCGGCTGAGCATCGCCGACGGCCGCGGCCACTGTGAACGGATCGACGACGACGCTGCCGGACTGCCGACCTTCACGCCGAACGGCCTGGCGGTGGTCTATGCCGGCGCCCAGTCGACGGCCGGGGTCCGGACCGTCGGTGGTCTGTCCGGCCCGGAGTCCGACGACGAGACCTGGAATCTTGCGTTCGGAGGTCGACCGGTGCGGATCCATGATCATTTCTGATCATCGGTCGGTGGACACCCTCTGATCAGCCCGTGATGCATCGGCTCCGGGGCCGGCAGGCGCACCTCTCGGCGGTCACGTGACCTGGACGAACTGTTCGCGACGGCGGCCGCGTTCGCCCTGGTCGCCCGGGCCTTCGGCTATGCCTACGCCGGGGTGCAGGCGGCCTGGCCCGGATCGTTCGGCCCGGAGCGCACCTGGTTCGAGCTGTTGTTCCTGTCCTTCACCTGCCTGACCAGCGTCGGACTCTCCGACCTCGTGCCGGTGCCGCACCACGCCCGGTCACTGGTGATCATCGAGGAGGTCGCAGGTGTGCTGTACGTCGCCCTGGTGATCGCCAGGCTGGTCGCGATGTCGACGGCGAGGATGTCGAGATCGAAGAAGGATTGACGACAGCGCCAGAATTGTTGGCGTATGGTCCGCTCCACCGTGGCCACCGACGGGTAACCGGTATGTGGCGCAGCTGCTCGGATCCCACAAGGCCGTGGTGATCGATCACCGGCAGAGCGCCGAGGTTTGCCGGTTTGACAGTCTGCGGCGTTACAGGGACGCCCGGAAGCATTACGCCCAGCCGCCCGCGGCGGATCCTGGACCCGGGCGGCGCGCAGCAGCCATCATCAGGTGGTCGATCAGCCTGACCGCGGGCTCACGTCCTGGACACCAAGGTAGTGAGCCAGCGCGAACTCAACCTCCCCAAGGTGATCGCGAGTCAGATAGTCCACCGGTTCGCCCACCACGTGGTCGACGTCGATCGAGCAGATCTGGTCGACCAACATCCGAGTCTGTCGACCGGCAATCTCTATCGCGGGACGATGGATCGACGGACCGGCCGAAGTTGACGTAGGAATCACCGTTACCACCGACAGCGGTGAGCCCGACGGCGACACAACCAGACCCAGTCGCTTACCACCCTGGGCATGACCTCGCGGCCGACCGAGATCAATTTGGTAAACCGCTCCGCGGATCACCAGGCCTCAGGCTCTGCGTTGAGATCCTCGTCCTTCAACGCCTCGGCGTCGGACCGGAACTGCGCCAGCCACCGCTCACGGTCCAACAGCCGCAATGCGCGGCGCAGCGTGTCCGAGGTACTTTCCCCCGGCCGTGCCGCCTCCCGCAAGATGCGGTCGTCATCGGCCGTCGGCCGGAATCCAATCGATGCAGGCATGCCGCCCACACTAGCGCTCGTTGGACAAATGTTAAACACGCTGTGGTGTCCCCACTCGATCGATCACCGGGCAGAGCACCGAGATTCGCCGGCCTGACAGCCTGCGACGTTCCCGCGGGAACGCGTCGAGTACACGTCTCAGCCGCCCGGACGCCATCCGGATCCGGGCAGCATTGGCAGCAGATCTGGTGCCCGGTGATTGTGCGGCGACGTGCCCTGACCGGGCAGTTCACAAGGCGGGCGATCCACCCGTACCGGCGGCGGTGATTACGGGAGGAGGTCAAGCATCGATGGCCTGGCCTTCATGGCATGGATCACCAGCTCGTTTCCGCTGTCGAAGACCAGGACGACAGTTTCGAGGAGGCGTCCTCGGGTGTCGAAGCCGAGCCGCAACCGGCGCGAGGGGCTGTCATCGTCGAGGTCCTCGATCCACAGCGGCCAGTGGCGGCTTGGATGGCATCCTCCGGCGGGATGCCGTGTTTCAGCGCCGAATCGTGAACATTCACGCGGCTGCAGCCGCAAGTGCCTCACGGATGATCTCCGACCGCGTCTTGCCCTCCCGCGCGGCCCGTGCATCGATGCTCGCGAGTTCCTCCGTGGTCAGACGCAGTGCGACGACTTGGGACGGCTCAGCACCTCGGCCGGGACGGCCCCGACCACGCTTCTTCAGCTCCTCGACGCCATAGCCGGCCTCGGCTTCAGCCGCCCACGCGGCGATCTGCTCTTCGGTGACGGGTTTGCCGTTGATGGTCTCGCCTGCGTCCATACGATTAATGTATAACGAAAATCGAGGAGTGGCCAGAGCCAGGAACAGTCTTTACCCAGGCCGCCCGCAGGCGATCCCTGACCGGCAGCGGGCAGCTCAGCACCCGCAGATGACGACGCCCGCGCGAGTTGGCCATCAAGCTTCCCTACCGCGCGGTCGAGATGGTGCAGGGTCGTGGTGAAGTGGATGCCGATACGGCTCTGTGCGAGGAACGCAACAGCACCAGGGCCAACCCGGCCCACACGAGGGAGGCAGGCACACTCGTGCTGCGTTATTGGCACCGCCAGCTCGCACCCTCCTCACGAGACGTTGTTGAGGCGTTCCCGCGGGAACACAGCGAACGGCGACGCAGCCGGCCTGCCGGCCCCGCCACGACCACTTTCACGCCCGGCTTGCTCCTGAGAGCAGAAATCTGCCGCGCGGTCCGATCAAGCCGGGCGTGATTCTGGTCGCCGTGCCGTAGTGATGGTCACTCGACAGGCCGCCCGCAAGCCGTTCGGTCACGGCGACCGGGTCTCCGGACATGCCAGGAGGTGTCAGAGGCTGGTTCGTCGCGACCGTGGTCTTGATGTCTTTGAGCGGGCTGGGGATGGCCGCGGCTCTGTTGCTTGGTCACGAGCAGTCACACGGGTGACTGGCACCGGCTCGCCTGCCGGCGATGCGATGACGTGGCTGTTGATCGGCGGTGTGGTCGTTCTGGCAGCGGTGATCGCCTTCTCCCAGTTGGCGGCGACCGGGATCCACCGGCTTCTGGCCGAGCGGGTGATGTATGCCCGGAGTGAGCGGGTGTTGCGGACGGCGGCATTGACCGACATCTGGGAATTCGAACGGCCCGAATTTCACGACCGACTACGCCGAGCCCGACAGGGCGGGAGCGCCTCGATCGGGATCTCGATGGCAGTGCCGCAGCTGCTGGCCGGCGCAATCGCCAGCATCGGTCTGTTGACCGCGTTGGCGATCACCGCACCGGTCCTGCTACCAGTAGTGATCGCGTCTGGAGTTCCGCTGCTGCTCGCAGGCCGCGCCAACAGCCGAGAGATGTACTCGTTCAACTTCGGCAACACCCCCAACGATCGTGAGCGGTTCGCCCTGGAAGGTGTGCTCTCATCGCGGGACCAGTCGGCCGAGGTTCGCATCTTCGGGATGCAAGGATTCCTACTTCACCGCTGGCGAGATCTGTATCAGGAGCGGATCGCCGGCCTGACCCAGCTCGTTGTTACCTTCACCCGCCGGTCGGTCATCGCGGCCGTCGGCGTGGCGCTCACCCTGATCGTTGCACTGGCCGCTCTTGGATGGCTCTTGATCACCGATCGGATCACGGTCGTGGCCGCCGCGGCGGCAGCAGTGACCACCCTCATGCTCGGATCCCACGTACAGCGGATGGCCAGCAGCATCGCCAACCTACGAGAACAAGCCCAACAGGTCGCCGACGTGGAAAACACCACAGCCTTAGCCAAGCAGGAGATGCCAGACCGGCCGTTAGCTGAACCGCTGCGCAGTCTTCAAGCTAACGGGATCGGCTTCCGCTATCCCGCCGCCGAATCCAACACATTCATGGGCATCGACTTCAGCCTGAACTCCGGCGAAATGGTCGCCATCGTCGGCGTCAATGGCTCGGGCAAAACCACACTGGCCAAACTGCTCTGCGGACTCTACGAACCAGCCGCCGGCACGATCACCTGGAACGACCAGCCGATCGGAAAACTCGACCTCACCGGCCATGTCGGAGCTATCTTCCAAACCTTCAACCGCTACTGGTTCACCGCGGCTGAAAACATCGCCGTCGGAGCCATCGCCGCCGGCCAGACCCCGCGACAAGACGCCGTCCGCCAAGCAACGCAGGAAGCCGGCGCCCACGACCTGATTACAGAACTACCACACGGATGCGACACCAGGTTAACCGTGGAACTCGACGGCGCCGCCGACCTATAACTTGGACAATGGCAGCGGATTGCCATCGCCCGAGTGCTCTACCGCGACCCATCTCTAGTAGTCCTGGACGAGCCGACCGCCTCACTGGGCGCCCACGCCGAAGCCGATCTCTTCGCGACCCTGGAAAAGCTGCGCCAAGGTCGGACCTTCATCGTCATCAGCCACCGCTTCCCCATCGTCCGCACTGCCGACCGGATCGTCGTCATGGACGCCGGCCAAATCATCGAACAAGGCACCCACGCCGAACTCATGGCCCTCAACGGCCACTACGTCGACATGTACTCAATCCAAGCCAGCAACTACCGAGACACGCCATCCGAGGCAACCGGTGGTGACTCTGAGCTACGAGTTTGAAGTCCGAACTGGTTCGGAAGGGGATGCTACTTCAAGGGCTTCGAAGACTTCGATCGGTGCAGGTGATCGTACGGGCCACCTTTGCGGTCGAGATCTTCCGGGCCACCGATGGTCTTCTGGGCCTTGCCGCGTCCTGCCAGCTCAAGTCCCGAGGTGATCAGCAGCGTCGCAACGATCACAACCACATACACCGTTACCACCCAACCATACCTGTGGAGTCCGAGAACGATGGCCAGTCCACCCGCCAGCCCGAAGATGGCGTTCGCAAGCCGGGCCTTCTGGATCATTGTGGAAGCACCCTCACGATCACGTACTCATGGCCAGGTGGAGTCGGGTTCCAGCCGCGATCCTCGACCTGGACGATGATCGCCCCGAGCGAGGAGTTGGACTTCGCTGCAGTGACCGACGCTCCTGTTACAGCGCACCCGAAAACCATGATACCGGCGATCACCGCAGCGGGCCATCCCTTCACCTTCCCGGCAATGTAGGCGACGATCGGAAGGCATGCGCCAGCTCCGGCGATAACGTTGTTGGTATCACAGGAGTTGTAGTAGTACGAGGTGATCCCCTGGCTGGGATAGTCCCGGTGCCCCGTGATCCCCCTGCAGTTTGGCGCCCGCTTGGCGACGACGGTCGGATCTACCCCGCCGAACACCTTCACACGGTAGGCGTTGATCTGTGATCTCGCCTTGGACGGCAGATGAGTGATTGAGCGGCCAGTCTGCATCCAGCCAGCTGCGAACTTGTGTGACCACTCAGTATCGTGCCCCGTCCCATGGTAGTACTTCTGGACGATTCGGTAGTCCAGCGTGTAGGAGTTGTTGGCTGAGTAGATCTGCTGCGCCTTCTTGACTGCCTTCCACTGGGTCCCGTTGATCTTCAGGGTTTTGAACGACCCTGCAGCGTTTGGGTGCAGCGGTTCAGCATTCGCCAGTGACGTGCCGCTGAGGGTTAGCATCAGCGCCACCGCTGCCACGGCTAGCGTTCGAAGTGTCCTCATTCACCCCACCTTTCGTTCAAAATATTCAAACTATACATTGCAGCGCCAAGAACTAGTTGTCAACTTCTATGCACTCAATGGCGTCGTCGAGCCATCAATATTCTGGCCACCGAATTCCTGAACCGCGCCGGCGTGTCCGGAGTCTCCGTTGCTTGGGAAGGATGGAGTCATGTCAGGGAGTACGTCGAAGAGGTATTCGGCCGAGCTGCGTGAGCGGGCGGTCCGGATGGTCACTGAGATCAGGCCGTCCACGAGTCGGGCTGGGCGGCTATGAGCAGGGCCGCCGAGATGCTGGGTCGGCACGCCGGAGACAATCCGGAAATGGTGCCGCCTGGCCGAGGTCGACGCCGGACAACGGCCGGGGATGACGAAAGAGTCCGCGGAACTGAAGCCGTTGAAGCGGGAGAACGCCGAGCTCAAGCTGACCAATGCGGATCCTCAAGTCCGCGTCGGTCTTCTTCGCGGCCGAGCCGACCGGCCACAGCGCTGATCGTGGTTTACTCGACGAGCACGTCGGTGTGCGCGACGACGACGCTCTGCGATGTGTATCGAGTCGATCTGGGAGCAGCTCACCGAGCTGGGCTGCAAGATCGTCCCGCGACCTACTACCAGCACCGCTACTGCACGCCCACGGGGCGAGAGCGTGCGGACGAGGAGCTCAACCGAGGATCGCCGCAGTCCATGCGGAACTACGGTGTCTACGGCGCCCGGAGGGTGTGGCACTCGTTGAACCGTGAACGTCCTGCGGGGAACCGCCGATCGCGCGCTGCACCGTGGAGTGGCTGATGGGCGAGCTCGGCCGGGCCGGCGCGGTCAGCGGCGAGGTCAAGCGCACCACGATCAGCGGCCCGAAGGCACCCAAGCCACGCGACCTGGTGAACCGCAACTTCATGCCACTGGCTCCAGATCGCCTGTGGTTGCTGACTTCACCTACTGCTCGACGTGGTCGGGGTGGTGCTACAACGCGCTCGTCATCGGCATCTACGACCGCCGGATCTTGGGCCGGTCGGTGGCGACCACGATGACCAGCCAGCTCGTCGTCGATGCGGTCGAGCAGGCAGTGTGGACCCCCGCGGCCGCGAGGGCACGGGCCGGCCGGGCTGACTGCGCGCCACGAACACTACGTGTAGTACATGTCCGTGGCCAACTCCGAGCGGCTCGACGCCGCGGGATCGAAGCCCTCGGACTGGCCGTCGGCCCGTCCTACGACAACGCCCCGGCCAAGTCGGTGATCGGACTCTACGAGACGGGGCTGGTCAAGCCAGGGGCGATGACCTGGAGAGCACCAACGCCGAGTGGGTCGACTACTTCAACCACCGCCGGCCTTCGAGTACTGCGACGACCGCACGCCGTTCGAGGCCTCTCGCTACGCTCACCGCCAGACCCAACAGCCGTTGGAGTCTCAAACTAGAAGGTATCCGGATACGCCGGGGCCGGTTCAGTCGTGGTCCTGTGACTTCGGAGGAACCCCACACGGCAGGGCCGATTAGCGGCTACGGTGACGACATGAAGGTGGCCAGCACCGTCTCACGGCTCCCAGTCGTGCTCGCCGCGGTTTCGATCGCTCTGGTTGTTCTCGACGGTGGCGTCTATCTCGGGCTCATCTATGCGCAGGACGACGATGGACCGACATGGTGGTTCGTCGCCGGACTGATCGTTGCGATCGCTCTCGCCGTCGGGACGATCCGGCGCGCCGGCCCTGGGGCAGTTGTCATGGCAATAGTCAGTGTGATCATCCTGCTCGTCCTCGGCGCTCTTGGCATCTTGTCGGTCGGATTGCCACTGCTCCTGGCCGGAATCATGATGATGGTCGTCGCGGCACTGCGGCTGCGGACCAGATCCGCACCCGTGTCCACGGCCCGATAGCCGTTCGATGACGGACAACAGCGTCCGCCCCAATAGCGGATCGGCGGCGGACAGTCCCTCCGCGCGACCTCACCGCGCACGACGGTCAACGTGGAATCGCTGTGTCACTGTGGATCGATCACCGGGCAGGCCAGGGGGCTGATGTTTCGTGGCCGCAGCCGATACCGATCGTCCGGTGCTGTAGGGGACTTTTCGCACGGCCACAGTACGAGCCGCCGGCGGGCACGTTGCACCGTTAGTGGAGTTTCGCCAGAGCCCGCTGGAGAAACTCGTCCCTGGTGTCGGTCCCGGCACCCATGTCCGGCGCGGTTTCCAAGGCCGCGACCGTGTCCCAGTACGGCATGGCGTCCGCGGCGCGGCCGGCCGCTTGTTCCCACCCGTCGAGAATGGCGTCCGCGGCCTTGATGCCGTAGGTGAACGCGGCGCTCAGTCTGGCATGGCCCAGGTCGATGCCTGGATGGCCAACTCCTGCGCAGCCCCAGTCGATGAGCCCCGTGACACGCGTACCCGCGGCCATGATGTTTCCCAGCCAGGCATCTCCGTGCACCAGGCCGCGAATGCTGTGCGAGCGTGGGAGGCTGGCCAACTGTTGGGCTGCGGCAGCCAGGAGACGGGTCCCGTCCCGTGAACGCCGGGTGGGGTTCTCCGCGCTTGCACGCTTCTCCGCGGTGTATCCGCCACCCGGTTCCAGTGGACGCAGGCGTTGGGGAAGCGCCGGTCCCGGATCTACAGCGATGCGGTGCACCTCGGCGAGATGTCCGCCGACGGCAAGGAGCCGGTCGTCGTTGCGCGGCTGGGCCGCCACCGTGTCGCCGGTGAGGGCAGTCTGAAGCGAGGTGATGACGCCGGTCTGCCGGCCATCGTCGATGGCAATCAGTCGTGGCGCGTCCACCGCTGCTCTCTCGGCCTGCGTCAGAGCAGCCGCCTCGATCTGGAGATATTCATCGCCCTTGGCACTCGTGCCGGCCGTTCGCAGAACGGCCCGATGCAATGTGCAATCGGAGATGACCTCTATCAGCCACGGGCCCTGGCCCTCGTGCAGGTCACGCACGCTGACAACCGCCGCGCTCGGCATCCAGGCATCAATCGCCCACGACAGCGATGCCGCCCCAGGATCAACCATGGCGCAACAGTTTCAGCCACTCCCCTCGGGGTCAACCTAACCTCCGGCCTCGCCCGATCGAGGTTCCCCGGCCGACGCTGCAGATCACCGCCCGGTAGCCGGCCGTCGACGGGCAGGCCATCGGGCCCCTTTACCGGCACCGAGCTGAGCGTGCCGGTGGTGTCCGCTGGGGTCCTGCAACGGGGCTCAGTTGGTCAGTCGGAATGTCGCCCGGCTGGCGTCCGACGCGTCGTTGGTGGATTCAAAGCCTAGATTGTCTTTCGTCACGAGGCCGGACGTGAGCCAATGGGCAATCACCGCGGCCATGCTGACCGCGGTCTCTGCCTCCTCAAGCGAAACCTCTGCGATCGATCCATCCTGCCCAGCGTGTCTCTGTTGGTTGTGCCATAGCGCCTTCAGCATCGTGAGTAGCGTTTCTCCGGAGGCGACCTCTGGAGAATCTAGACCTCCGACTGACCATCGCGACACAGTGTCCCGGATATGGGCAACCGCTGTTCCCAAACTTGCTCGCGACGAGTTCGGAACGGTGATCGGGATGACCAGCGCTTCCACCGCCAGTACCGCGTCGCGGTACGCGACGTCGTAGTTCGGCTGCCGCCCGTAGCAAGCTGCCCACGCCGATTTGATCTTTCGGGCGGCGTCAGTGTCTGCGACTGAGGTCTGCCGAACCAAGTCGGCCATGGCGTCGTTGACTCGACGGATCAGCATCCAGTGCTGCTCAAGATCAACCTGCACCGTCCAGGCAGATCCGCCCTCGACCAAGATGTCCCGAAGTCGCGTCGCTGCCCCCACGCAATCCTTGATCATTTGCCGCGCTGATGAGTCGTTCTCGGCGATGGCCTTGGAACACGTCAGGCCCAGGTCCGCAAGAATGACATCAAGGAGCGTCAGTCGATCTTCGTCATGCCCCGACGCCCATTGCCGCTGCAGCAGCATGGCGGGTGAGGTGTGCTGTTGGCCATACGGGCGGTCGGCAGCTGTTGCCAGCTCTAGGTGCAGCCGCCGTTCGAGCCGGTAGACCAAATCTGGTCCGCCGCCCGCCGCGCGGTCATATACCCATCGCAAGATCGAGCCCTCAAGCCACGGCGGGATGCCTTCATGCAGTACATCGAATCCGGTCTTGGCATCAGAATCGCGCTCGAAGAGTGGTCGCCACTCATGCTCCGTCAACGCTGTGCACCTCTCGACTTCCATTGAGAGGCACGGTAGTCCAGTCGCAATCACCGCACAGGCGACGAGGCAAATTGATTCGCCCCATAGCGGATCGAGATCATCCTGCTTGAAGCACTCGCTGCGCGATGCGTGCCCTGAAGCCGTTCCAGCACCGGGCCGACTCGGCCGACGGAGTAGGCAAGGCAGCGAGGTGCCCGTAACACCACCCCGGCTCCCCTGCCCGATCACCGGGCGTCATACGCAACAGGGATCCGTGCTCACCGCTGTCTCGAAGATCAGTACTCCGGCAGCGTCGACCAACGTCGGCGCGGGCAGCAGATTGACAAGGGATCGCGATCGGACGTGTTTGGTCGCGTACGCCACTGAGGACCGGTCGATCGTCGGCCGATCTCGACACAGGACCGGCGCTGATCGGCTCGTCGACGCACCGAACCGGAGTCAACGCAGCGGGTATCGGATGCCGGCCGCCGGAACGATCGTCCGCGCCTCGGTCTGCGGCGCCCCGAGCAGATGGGCCGCCGTCTCGGGTCTGAAGCCGTGGATCGGATAGACCGTGCCCGGTGCGATCTGCTTGACCATCTCGATCAGCGCCTGCGGGCCGGCGTGACCGCTCGACCCGGCCGGCACCACCTCGACACCCAGGTGTTCCAACCAGTCCATGAACGGCTGCCAGGTCGACATGAACGGCCCGAGCGGTTCGCCCTGGGAGTGCAGCCAACCGGTGCCCACGCTGATCGGGAGATCCAGCAGAGAGGGCAGATCCGCGCTGTCGGTCTGCACCAGGAAGTCACTGGGGCGGTCCCAGACCTCGGCCAGTCCCACCGTTGTCGGCTGGGTGCCGGCGGCGATCGCGTTGGCGACCGCGATCTGATGCGCCTTGCGTTGCCGACGGCTGTCGTCCCAGGTGACCACGTCGCGGACGCCGAGCAGGCCGAGGAACGTCGCCTGTTGGCCCGGCCAGATCATCGTCCGGCCCCGCTGCCGGGCCAGATCGATGATCGCCTGTGCTCGCTCGACATCGCGTTCGTAGGCGCTGATCAGCTGCAACTGCGGTCCGGCCAGCCGATCACCGATCACGGTCAGCACCTCGTCCTCGGTGATCGGCTCGGCCGGCAGCGGATCAAAGCTCAGCAAGGTGGTCTCGGTGATCAAGGCATCGACGCCCCGGATCCGTTCGGCGAAGGCCGAGGTCCGACGACCGCCGTTGCGATGCAGATTGAAGTCACCGGTGTAGCCGATCCGACCGTCCGGGGTGCTGATCAGGAAGCCGCAGGCGCCGGGGACGTCATGATCGACTTCGATCGGTTCGACGACGATGTCTCCGACCGTGATCGCTGTTCCGGGCGGCGTGGGCTGCAGGGTAACTGGCCTGCCGACGGGGCCGAGTCCGCTGATCGCCAACGCCCGGTGAAGCTCGACCGTTTCCGGGTGTGCATGACACGACAGCTCGGCACGGACGAAGCCGAGCATGCCGTCATGGTCGATGTGCGGATGACTCAGGAAGATCGCCGTCGGTCGCGGATCGCCGACCGCCAGCGCCTCCGATCGGTCGGCTCGCGGACCCTGCACCGGGAGTTGGGCAGGGTCGTAGATTCCCGGCAGCTCCGGCGCCTGGCCCGTGTTGAGGTAGTCGGCAAGCTCTCCGCCACAGCGGCGCCGGACCGGCTCGCGGAAGAGGTCGAGCCCATCGGGAATGTCCAACCCCATGTCCAGCAGCACCCGGGCGTTCGGCGTACTGATCATGATCTTGGAGCCGCCGATCACCCCGAGCCCGCCGTAGAACTCGATCATGGTCCGGTCGGTTCGGTCAGCCACGGACCGCTCCTTCCACGCCGTACGCGCCGCCGACGAAATACCTCTGCAAGAACAAGAACAAGATGATCACCGGGACGGTGGTGAAGGTGATCGCCGCGCTCAGCCCTGTCCAGTCGGTGCCCTCGGCTCCGTAGAAGGTCTGCAGACCGACCTCGATCGGCCGGATGGACTCGCTCTTGGTCATCAGATACGGCCAGACGAACGCGTTCCAGGACCCCATGAACGCGTTCAGCCCGACCAGCACCAGGGACGGTTTCGCCAGCGGTCCGGCAATGCTGATCAGGATCCGGAACGCCCCCGCTCCCTCCAGTTCGGCGGCCTCGAACAGCTCCCGGGGCAGCGTGACGAAGAATTGCCGGAGCAGGAAGATCCCGAACACCGAAGCGCCCCAGGGCAGGATCTGGATCAGGTACGTGTCGTAGAGCCCGAGCCGCTGGGCAATGATGAAGTTGGGGATCAGCAGCACGGTCTGCGGGACCATCATCACCGCCATCACGATCATGAACAGCACCGTCCGGCCGCGGAATCTCATCACCGCGAAGGCGAATCCGGCCAGCAGTGACGTGGCCAGCACCAGGGCCACAACACAGCCGGCGATCAGCACCGTGTTGCCGAAGTAGCGCAACCACGGGGCGGCCTGCCAGGCGCGGGCATAGTTGGACCATTCCCAACTGGGCGACAGCTTCGGAGGGAATCGGTAGACGTCGGATCGGGTGGACAGGCTGGTGACGAAGGTCCACAGCAGCGGCACGATGAAGGCCAACCCGATGATCGCCGCGATCACCTGCCGGGCCACTCCGGGCTTCCGTGCCCGTCGCACGCGTCCCACTCTGCGCACCATGAATTCCTAGCCCGCCTGCTTCTTGGCCTTGTCCGCCGAGGCCTGCGCAGTCTTCAGCACGGCCGCTGGGTCCTTGCCCTGACCGACGGCCTGTTGGATAGCCACCGACAGGAAGCCACTGCATGCGTTGATCCACTTCTGCGGTGGCAGCGACGTCGCGGTGTTCAGCTGCTCGGTCGCCTCGGTGACGAACGGCGCCTTTTTGGCGTAGGCGGTGAACGCCTTCTCCTTCGTCGCCTGCTGACAGACCGGCAGGTAGCCGGTCTGCGCCGACCAGTAGGCCTGCTGAGCCGGTTCGGTCAAGAACTGCAGGTATTTCCAGGCCGCGGCCTTCTGGTTCTCGTCGGCCTGGGCGAACAGCGCGATATTGGTGCCGGCGAGTTGGTTGGCCGGCTTCTTGGCGCCCGGCGGCAACTGGCCGACTCCCAGAGTGAACTTGTCCCCGACAGCCTCCAGATTGAACGGGTAGCTGGCGACACTGGACAGATCGAAGGCACCCTTCTCTGCACCGAGCGCGACCTGCCCCGGATAGTCCTTGCCCAACGCCAACGCACCGGCCTTCTTCAGATCGACCAGATACTCCAGGGCCTGGACGACACCGGGCTTGGTGAACTGCGGTGTCCCGTCGGTTCCGAACACCGGATCGCCGTTGCCCTCGGCGAGGATCTCGAACAACGCGGTCCCGCCGGCCGGCGCCGCCGAGCTGCCCGGGTCGATCGACAGTGCGACCACGTCGCCGGTGGACACCTTCTTGGCGACCGTGGCGAACTCGTCCCAGCTGCTCGGCGCCTCCTTCACCAGATCGGTGTTGTAGTACTGCACCACGACGGATTTGTTGAACGGCCACATCCAGGTCTTGCCGTCCGGCAACTGCAGATCTGCCTTGATGCCGTCGAAGAGATCGTTGTACTGCGGGGATTCGGCGATGTAGGCGTCCAGCGGCACGATCACCTCGGCCTCGGCGTACTCGGCCGCCCAGTTGCCGTAGACCTGGGCGATGGTCGGCGGCTCACCGGCGCCGGTCTGGGCACTGATCTTGGTCTGCAATGTCCCGTAATCGGGTTGTTCCTCCAGCTTGACGGTGATGTTCGGATTCGCCGCCATGAAGTCCTTGGTGATCTTGACCAGGGCTTCCTTCTGCGCGCCGGCGGCCATCGCCTCCATGAACGTGATGGTCACCTTGGCGTCGGGATCGCCGGACGGCACCGAGCTGCTGTCGGCCGAGCTCGCGCCGCCGTTCCCGCAGGCGCTCAACCCGACCGCGGATGCGGCCGACCCGAGTCCGCCGGCGAGGACCGTACGACGACTGGTGCTGATCGGAGTGGACATGATGTGCCTTCCAGGAAAGGAAACTTCTAGGGCCGCAGCGACCGCGAGGCCGCCAGTTGAGCGATGGAGAGACCGATGGTGATCACGAACAGGACGACCGCCAGCGCTGCCGCGTATCCGGTGTTGCGCAGCACGAAGGCCTGTTGGTAGAGCTGGAAGCCCAGCGTCGAGGTGTCGTAGCCGGGGCCGCCGCCGGTGAGCACGAAGAACTGGGTGAAGGCGTGCAGGCTGCTGACCGAACCGATCACGATCACGAAGACCACGAACGGCCGCAGCTGCGGCAGCGTGACGTACACGAATTCGGCGAACGAACCAGCACCGTCGATCCGGGCCGCTTCGCTGAGCTCGGCCGAGATGGTCGTGAGGCCACCGACGAAGACGATGGTGGTGAAGCCGACCTCGTGCCACAGCGAATAGATGATGATCGACGGCATCGCGGTGTTCGGGTTGCCGAGCCAGTCCACTGGGTCGATGCCGACCAGGTGCAGCACGGCGTTGGCCAGGCCGAAGCGAGGATTGAAGATCCAGACCCAGACCATCGAGGTGGCCACCAGCGGCGTCACGTAGGTGAGGAACAGGGCGCTGCGGACGGCCAGCAGCACGGTGCTGGCCCGCTGCAGTAGGAGCGCCAGCAGCAACGAGATCAGGGTGCCGAGCAGCACCATCGCGATCACGAAGTAGAAGCTGACCGCCATCGTCGAGGCGAAGCTGGGTTCACTGCTGCCGTCCACCATCGACCGATAGTTGTCGGCGCCGACGAAGCGGCTCAGTGCCGCGTTGAGGTAGTTCCACTTGAAGGTCGAGATCACGAAGGTGAAGATCGTCGGGGCGATGGTGAAGACGCCGAAGATCAACAACGCCGGCAACACGAACAGGTACGCCACCGGTGAGGCCAACGCCCGGAACCGCCACCGCGACGAGGTCCCTCGCCGCCCCAGCGAGGTCGCTGAGCCTGTCGAAGGGCTCGAAACCGTGCCGCTGTCGACATCCGCTCCAGCCTTGACCCGTCCTTCGACAAGCTCAGGAGCCTTGCCAGCCTCACTCCTGGACATGATCACTCACTGCGGCGAGGGCCAGGGCGGCGGCCTGATGACCTCGCTCACCGAGATGATCACGCAGTGACGCCATCAGTCCCTCGAGCAGGATCGCCTGCGGGATCCGGGTGGTGTCGGTGAGTTCCTCGGTGAAGGAGGAGTTGGGCATCCCGACCACCAGGAGGGTATCGGCGAGCTCGGCGATCGGCGATCGGGCGAACGCGGTGACGGCGATCAGATGGGCGGCGCTCTGCCGGACCTCGCGGGCGACACCGATCGAGTCGGTGTGCGACCCGCTGCCGCTGATCATCAGCACCACGCCGCGTTCGCCGAGCAGTCGGGTGACGATCAACTGGTCGATCCGGTCGGTGAGATGCTCGGCGACCAGCCCGAGCCGGACCAGCCGGGCGGCAGCGTCGATCGCCAGCGATCGGGACAGTCCGTGGCCGACGACCAGGATGCGGTCGGCAGCGGCCAGCCGACGGACCGCGGATTCGATCTGTTCCGGGTCCAACAGGGCGGTCATCCGGTCGGCTGCGTCGCGGACCTGTTCGAAGCGTCGATAGGTGCTCGTCGCGAGCCCGTCGGCGCCCCGTTCGGGCGTTCGTGCGCTCCGGGCGCGATCGGCGAGGGCGGCGTCCCGGGCCAGCAACACCCGCAACTGTTGGTAGCCGCTGAACCCTAGGCTCTGACTGGCTCGCACGACCGTCGCCCGGGACGTCCCGGCGAGCTCGGCGACCTGCTGGCTGGACAGATCGGCAGCGTCACCGGCGCGGTCCAGCAGCACGCGGGCGACCTGCTGTTCGGCGGGCAGCAAGGACGGCAGCAAGGAAGTGATCCGCGCCGTCACGTCTGCCGCCGTCGATCGTCCCGCTCCGGCGGCGTCGATCGGGTCGGCCGTCGTCGACACTCCCACACTCGATACGTCCCCATCCGGTGCTGTCCCGTCGGGTCCTGCCGGATCGGCCCCTGAAGTACCTGCCCCGGTCATCCGGCGCCGGTCCTGATCGCAGCGGACACCGGCAACCGATGCCGCCGGGCAAACGCCCGCGGGTCGGCCGCCCACTCGGTGATCCCGTCCGACAGCTCGGCAAGACCGCTCCCGATCAGGTGCGCCGGTTGATCGGCTCGCGGCGTCTCGGTGATCAAACCGCCGAACGTCCCACGCTGCAAGGGGATCCGGACATCGTTGATCCAGTGATCACCGATGCTGAGCAGTGTCGATGGTGGTCGTCCGGCCAGTAGTACGTCCAGGTGTTCCGGCATCCTCGTGGGCTTGCCGCCGGCGACGATCACCTGATCCAGCAGCCCGGACAGACCGAACCGTTCCAGCGTCTCGACCACGCCGACTTCCGGCGCGTTGGTCAGCACAACGGTGCTGACCGTCGGGCCGACCTTGATCAACAGTTCGGCCAGCCCGGCTGCCGGACGGACGCCGAGACCGTCGGCGGCCAATCGGTGACGGCTGGTCAGATAGGCGGCCTGCAGCTGGGCCGGCGGCAGGCTCGCGGCGAGCGTCTGGACCAGGACGTAGCCGTCGGCGTACTGCCGGTGCAGCTGCGGATCATGATCGACGAATCGCGCCAGCTGCTCTTCGGCTGCCGCCCGCTGCGCTGCCGGCAGGGCGGCGAAGGCGGCTTCGGCGTAGGCGAGCACCGGCCCGTCGCCGAGGCAGATCGTGCCGTCGAAGTCCAGCAGCAGGACCGGCCGCGCACTCGGGCGCGCGAGATCGCTGGGAAGTGACCGGATCCCCACTCCAGAGCAGCTCACGGAGACCGAGGCTAAGCCCCGTACGAAACGCTTGTCCACCATCGGATCACCCCAAGAAACGATTGTTCACGCGATGTTTACGGCCGACCCTGACCGAGCGCCGCGCCGACGTCGGTCGATAGCTCCGATGAACCGGTGCCCGATTGCCCACGATTCCCGAGGAACGCCCCATTGACGCGAACATTCATCGGATGATTGGCTGGAGCCATCATCGGTACTCCAACTTGTGAGGTCGCAGCAGCAATGAAGCCAGAGCACGCCTGGTTCACCCACGATCGATTCGGGATGTTCGTCCACTGGGGGTTGTACGCGCTCCCGGCCCGGCACGAATGGGTGATGAACCACGAACGGATCCAGACCGAGGACTACGAGAAGTACTTCGACTACTTCGAGGCCGACCTCTACGACCCACGCGCCTGGGCCGCGGCGGCCAAGGCGGCCGGCATGAAGTACGTCGTCCTCACCACCAAACACCACGAAGGCTTCTGCCTGTGGGACAGCAAGCTCACCGACTACAAGGTGACCAAGACCCCGCACGGCAAGGACGTGGTGGCCGCCTATGTCGAAGCACTCCGGGAGGCCGATCTCAAGGTCGGCTTCTACCACTCGCTGATCGACTGGCACCATCCGGACTTCACCATCGACGGCGTGCATCCCCGACGCGACGACGACAACATCGAGGAGCAGAACGCCGGGCGGGACATGGCCCGCTACCGGGACTACCTGCACGGCCAGGTCCGCGAACTGCTGACCGACTACGGCACCATCGACTACCTGTTCTTCGACTTCTCCTATCCGGGAGAGCGCAACGGACACGTCGGCAAGGGCAAGGAGGACTGGAACAGCCCGGAGTTGATCAAGCTCGTCCGCGAGCTGCAGCCCGACATCATCGTCAACGATCGGCTCGACATCCCCGGCGACCTGGTCACGCCGGAGCAGTACCAGCCGTCCGGTCCGATGATCAAGAACGGCGAGCCGGTGGTGTGGGAGGCCTGCCAGACGCTGAACGGCAGCTGGGGCTACGACCGGGACAACCACGACTACAAGTCACCCGAACTGTTGATCAGGATGCTGATCGACGGGGTCAGCAAGAACGGCAATCTGCTGCTCAACGTCGGTCCGACCGGCCGCGGCAACTTCGACCCCCGCGCGGTCGAGAGCCTGACGGCGATCGGTGACTGGATGGAGTTGCACGGACGCTCGGTCTACGGGGCCGGCGCCTCGGAGTACACCGCCCCCGCCGACACCCGGCTGACCCAGGTCGGCGATCGGCTCTACCTGCACCTGTTCGCGTGGCCGATGCGGCACGTCCATCTGCAGGGCCTGGCCGGCAAGATCGGCTACGCGCAGCTGCTGAACGACGCTTCCGAGATCGCCTTCAGCGAGACCGATCCCGATCAGGCCGCACAGAACACAACCCCGGGCGGTCAACCGGCCGGAACCGTGACGCTCAGCCTGCCGATCCAGCAACCGGATGTCGCCGTGCCGGTGGTGGAGATCTTCCTCAAGTAGCAGTTGCAGAATCGATTTCCCGGGCGCTTCATGATCATGGTTGACTCGGACCATGACTGAAGCGCCCGGTTCCGTCGGTGGCCACGTGCCGCCGCATCGCAGTGATCTCGTCCTGTCCGATCTGAGTTCGGACGGGCTCGAGGACTACTTCCGGGTCGTGGTCCGCGGCTTCCACGGCGAATACAACGCCGAGGACATGGAGCCGTTCCTCGCCCTGATCGACCCCGATCGTGCCTTCGGTTTCCGAGCCGGCGACCGCTGGGTGACGACGACGCTGTCGCTGCCCCGCACGATGTCGGTTCCGGGCGGTTCGATTCCGATCGCGGCGGTCACCGACGTCACGGTCGCGCCGGCCTTCCGGCGTCGCGGTCTGCTGACGAAGATGATGCGGCATCAGTTGAGCGGCTTGGCCGAGCCGGTCAGTGTGCTCTGGGCGACCGAGTCGTTGATCTACGGCCGGTTCGGGTACGGCCAGCTCTCACGTCGGCTTTCGCTGTCCGGGCTGACCCGTGAGATGGACTTCCTGCCCGAGGTGGACCTCGGTTCCGGGTCGACCGACGAGGTCGACCAACAGACCTTCCTCGCCGCGGCGCCGGCATTGCGCGAAGCGATCACCGCCGGTCGTCCGGGGCTGATGAGCCGTGACGACCGGTGGTGGCGCGACGTCCTCAACGATCCCGAGCGACATCGTGGTGGCGCCGGCCCGTTGCGGTTCGCACTGCACTTCGCCGACGACGGCCGACCCGACGGGTTCGCCAGCTTCCGGGTCAAACGCGAATCGTCCCAGACCGACCTCGGCCGTGAGGTGATCATCAACGAGTTGGAAGGCGACAACCCGCAGGCGTACGCGGCCCTGTGGCGGTGGCTTCTCGACCTCGATCTGGTGCGTGCCTTCAGCAAGGGGTCGGCGCCGGTGGACGAGCCCCTGCTGCACCTGGTCCGCAACCCGCGGATGATCAAGGCTGAACTGACCGACGGTGCCTACGCCCGGATCAACGACGTGCCCGCCGCACTGCAGGCCCGCCGCTACGCCGCCGATGTTGATCTTGTCCTGCAGGTCGTCGACGACTTCCTGACCGATCGCGGCGGAGTGTTCCGGCTGGCCGGCGGCGCCGACGGCGCGACGGTCACGCCGACCGACCGCTCCCCCGACCTGACCGTGACTTCACGGCAGCTCGCCTCGCTCTACCTCGGCGCCGTGCCGGCTCGGGAGCTCGCCGCGGCCGGAGTACTCGGCGATCACGACCCGGCGGTGATCGGCCGCTTCGACCGAGCCTTCGGCACCGAGCGGGCGGCGTACTGCCACGACTTCTTCTGATCGCGCTCGATAGGGTCACCCCATGACAGCCGAGGTCTTTCGCGATCCGTGGGGGATCCCGCATCTGCGGGCCGACTCGGTCGATGAGCTGGCACACCTGCAGGGCCGCAACGCAGCCACCGACCGTGCCTGGCAGCTGGAGTGGAACCGACACCGCGCCGAAGGGCGGACGGCAGAGCTGATCGGCGCGCCCGGGTTGGTCTGGGACCGCTTCGCCCGGGCTGCGGTGATCGACGCCACCGCACAGCGCTGTTATCAAGGGCTCGATGAGCGAAGTCGCCGCTGGTGCGAACGGTTTGTCGACGGGGTGAATGCGGGTCTCGCCGGGGGTGCGTCCGGAGCCCACGAGTTCACCGTCCTGGACATCACACCCGGTCGATGGCAACCCTGGACACCGCTCGCGGTGTTCTGGGTCCAACAGCTGCTGTTCGGCGGCTTTCCGTACAAGCTGTGGCGCCGGCATGTCGCGGACCGGATCGGACCAGAGGCCCCGGGGTGGCTGGACGCCGGAGCGGTCGACTCCCCCGGCAGCAACGCGTGGGCGATCGGCGGCGAGCGCACCGCTTCCGGGTTGCCGATCATCGCCGGCGATCCGCATCGGACGGCCGACTTCCCAGGCGTCTACCAACAGGTCCGGCTGGCCTGTGCGGAGTTCGACGTCTTCGGCTTCAGCTTTCCCGGGGTGCCGGGGATCCAGCACTTCGGCCACGCCGGATCGGTGGCCTGGGCGATCACCAACGCCAGCGCCGATTACCAGGATCTCTATCTGGAGGAGCTCTCCCGGACGGCGAACGGATGGGTCGCCCGCGGCCCGGCCGGTCCCGAGCCGGTGCAGCACCGGCAGGAGATGATCATGGTCCGGGACGGTGATCCGGAGCCGGTGCAGATCAAGATCACCGAGCGCGGCCCGGTGATCATCGACGAGCCGGCGGGCCCGACGATCAGCCTGCGGACACCGTCCGCGGTGGACGGCGACCTGGGTTTCGGCGCGCTACTGCCGTTGTTGCATTCGCGGTCCGTGGCCGATGTCGAGGCGGCACTGGGTCGCTGGGTGGAACCGGTGAACAGTGCCGTGGTCGCCGACCGGCACGGCCGGATCCGGCACCTCGTCCCCGGTCGGGTGCCACGCCGCGACCCGGCCAACCTCGAAGTGCCGGTACCGGCCTGGGAGGACCGCTTCGGTTGGCAGTCGGGCTACGTGCCGATGCCGGTCGACCCGGTGGACGATCTGGTCGCCAACGCCAACGACCGCGGTAGCGGCGGCGGACTCGGCCGCTACTACTCGGCGAACTGGCGGGTCGACCGGATCCGCACGCTGCTGGATCGGATCGCGCCCGGCACGGCCGACGTCGCGGCGATGCCGACCATCCATCGCGACGTCTGGTCCGGACCGGCAGCCAGGGCTCAGCGACTGCTGGCCGAGATCACGGTGGACGGCGCGGAGAAGTTGATCAAGGACCAGATCCTGGCCTGGGACGCCCGGATGGACGCCGACAGCCGGCCCGCCCTGCTCTACGCTGCCTGGCGGGCGGCGATGGTGGACTGGCTGCTGACCCAGGACGTGTTCGCCGGGTTGGCCGACCCGGAACCGCTGCCCGCGGTGTACGCCGCCACGATGGCGGTCCGGACCCGGGTCGGTTACGCCTTCGACGCGATCTGCCGCAACGCCGACCGGTTCGGTCTGGACCTGGCGACCGGCATCATCACCGCACTGCGACAGGTGGCCGCAGACCCGCCGACCGGAGTCTGGGGCGAGGAGCACCGGCTGGCACCGCTGCACGGACTGACCGGGCTCGCCGATGATCATGTCCCGCCGATGCCCCGGCCGGCGCTGGCCGGCGATGCCAACACCGTCCGCTCGACCCACTCGACGCCGGGGGTCACCCATCGCTGCTCGATGGCGTCGATGGCGCGCTACGTGTGGGACCTGGCCGATCCTTCGGCCAGTCGGTGGGTGGTCCCGTTCGGGGCATCCGGTCGTCCGGACAGCCCGCACTATGTCGACCAGAACGATGCCTGGGTCGTCGGCGATCTGCAGCCGGTGATCATCGACTGGGAGAAGCTGATCAAGGAGACTGACCGGGTCAGGACTCCTTGACCTGCTGCAGCCCGTCGAATCCCCACTTCGGCACCGGCAGCCCGTCCGGAATGTCCTCCCGGGACTGCTC
Source organism: Microlunatus soli (assembly GCF_900105385.1). Classification (NCBI taxonomy): domain Bacteria; kingdom Bacillati; phylum Actinomycetota; class Actinomycetes; order Propionibacteriales; family Propionibacteriaceae; genus Microlunatus; species Microlunatus soli. The sequence continues at coordinate 1,307,450 of NZ_LT629772.1, forward strand.
GTCGGCCATCATCGACTCGGTCGACCAGCGGAAGTAGTCGGCCAGCGGTCCCCTGGTCTCGGGCGGCAGCTCGACGTCGGCCATCGCCTCACTGAACAAGGCGATGCAGCGTTCGTTGAGCTCATCGTGGCGGCCGTTGCCGACGTGCATCCGGACGACGGAGGTCTCGTCGCCCATGCCGTCGGTGTAGTCGGTCGGGCCGCCGAGCGCCTCGGCCCAGTAGGCCGCCAACCGCTCACTGTGCTGCGGGTGCTGCCCGGGATGACTGAACGGATGGCTCGCCAACGGATCGGCCATGCACCGCCGATGCCAGGCATGGGACAGCGCCAGCAAGGCGTCGTAGCCACCGACCGCCTCGTACAGGGTCCGGGTCATGATCACGATCATGGTCGCCGACACACGTCCCGTCAACCGTAGGCCGGGCCGGCGACCGATCAGGCGGCGGCGCGGTCGCCGGTCGGTCGACGGCGTCGCGCAAGATCGGTCAACGACGACGGCGGTGAGGAGACGTACGGATCGAACAGGTTCGTCCCGGGCGCGACGATCTCGTCGATCCGGTCCAGCGCTGCGTCGTCCAGGGTCAGGGTGGCCCCGGCCAGCAGATCGGTCAGCTGTTCCATCGTTCGCGGCCCGATGATCGCCGAGGTCACGGCGGGATGGGCCACGGTGAAGGCGATGGCGAGCTGCGGGAGGGTGCAGCCGATGTCGTCGGCCAACACGACCAGTTGCTCCACGGCATCCAGCTTGGCGACGTTCCCCGGCGTCATCGGATCGAACAACTCCGGCCTGATGGTGGCGCGGCCGACGGAGACGTCGGCAGCTCGATCCTTGCGGTACTTGCCGGTGAGGAATCCGAAGCCGAGCGGACTCCAGACCAGCACGCCCATCCCGTAGCGGTGACAGACCGGCAGCACCGCGGACTCGATGCCGCGGGCCAGGATCGAGTAGGGCGGCTGCTCGGTGCGGAACCGCCCCAGCGCTCGCCGCTCCGAGACCGTGTGGGACTCGACGATCTCCTCGACCGGGTACGAGGAGCAGCCGAACGCGCGGATCTTTCCCTGCTGGACAAGGTCGCTGAGCACCGACAACGTCTCCTCGATGTCGGTGGAATCGTCGGGTCGATGGATCTGATACAGGTCGAGCCAGTCGGTCCGCAGCCGGCGCAGACTGTCCTCGACCGCTCGGATGATCCAGCGCCGAGACGCACCACCCCGGTTCGGCCCCTCACCCATCGAGAAACGCACCTTGCTGGCCAGCACGACGTCGTCGCGCCGCCCCTGCAGGGCCCGTCCGACGATCTCCTCGGTCTCGCCCTGGCCGTACATGTCGGCGGTGTCGACGAAGTTGATCCCCCGATCGAGCGCCGCGCGGATGATCCGCACGCAATCGTCATGGTCGGGATTGCCGACCGCCTGGAACATCATGGTGCCGAGGCAGTGGACACTGACGTCCATCCCGGTCCTGCCGAGAGTTCGATAGCGCATGGGTCGCACAGTAGGAACTAGAGCCGACTCTAGGTCAAGCCCCGACGCCGCTCCTGTCCTGTCGCGCGCCGCTAAGGTGATCGACATGGCTGAGGTCAGGACCGATCTGAGCATCGGGCAGGTCGCCGAACGCACCGGCCTGAGCGTTCACACGTTGCGTTTCTACGAAGCCGAAGGTCTCTTCGTCACCCCGGTCCGACGGACGTCCAGCGGTCACCGCGTCTACAGCGAGGACGATGTGGACTGGCTCACCGTCTGCACCATCCTGAGAGGCTCCGGTATGCCGCTGCCCGCGTTACGCCGCTACACAGCTCTGGTCCGGGAGGGCGCCGGCAACGAGAAGGAACGCCTCACCCTGCTCCGCGAGCACCAGGCCGACGTCACCGCCCAGATCGGCAGGCTCGGTGAATGCCTGGATCTGATCTCGTTCAAGGTCGCGGTCTATCAGGACCTCCTGGACAGCGGAGAGTCCGCTCGGGAGTGTCACGGTCCGCCTGCTGCGCTGACGTCGCAGGCCCACGGTGCGCCGAGTTGATCATGAAGCGTCGCGGGCCTGCACCATCAACGCGATCGCCTCGTCCAGATCATCGGTGACGGTCACGATGTCCAGATCGGGCGGCGAGATCTTGCCGTCGGCCAGTACGGTCTCCCGCAGCCAGTCGACCAGGCCGGACCAGTACGAGGTGCCGACCAGCACGATCGGGAAGCGGGTGATCTTGCCGGTCTGCACCAACGTGATCGCCTCGAACAACTCGTCGAAGGTGCCGAAGCCGCCGGGCAGCACGATGAAGCCCTGGCTGTACTTGACGAACATCGTCTTGCGGGCGAAGAAGTAGCGGAAGTTGATCCCGATGTCGACCCACGAGTTGAGACCCTGTTCGAAGGGCAGTTCGATGTTCAGTCCGACGCTGACCCCGCCGGCCTGGCAGGCCCCCTTGTTGGCCGCCTCCATCGCCCCGGGTCCGCCGCCGGTGATCACGGCGAAGCCGGCCTCGACCAGCCGGCCGCCGATCTCCTCACCCAGTGCGTAGGCGGGATCGTCGACCTTGGTACGCGCGGAGCCGAAGACCGCGATCGCCGGCCCGAGCTCGGCCAGCGCCCCGAAACCTTCGACGAATTCGGATTGGATCCGCAGCACCCGCCACGGGTCGCCGTGCACCCAGTCGGCCGGGCCCCGCTCATCCAGCAATCGCTGGTCGGCGGTCTCCCGTTCGACCTGGGACCGGCGCTGCAACAGCGGTCCCTTGTACTTGGAACTGACGACCCCATCCTCGGAACGGACGGCCTCGTCCTGGGAATGGACGGCTCCGCCTTGGGAACTGACGGCATCGCTCTCGGCACTCTTGTGATCCACGCCCCCAGTGAAGCAGCCCACCCCGAACGGGCCCGCTGCGGACCGGAGATCAGTACCTGCACTGAGGACGGACCCCCCGGCGATTCCTAGGCTTGAGGGTCGAACACCGACCACCCCAATCGGGGCGGCCTGATCGTCAGGAGGCCACCCGTGTTCATCCAGATCCTGCAGGGCACGTGCACCAAACCCGATGAGCTCCACGCGCTGGCAGATCGCTGGCGCCGTGAACTCAGCGCCGGCGCCACCGGCTGGCTCGGCGGCACCTACGGCTTCACCGACGATGATCAGTTCGTCGGTGTGGTCCGCTTCGATTCCCAGGAGTCGGCGATGGCCAACTCCCGACGCCCCGAGCAGACGGCGTGGGCCGAGGAATTCGCCGCCTGCATGGACGGACCGATCGAGTACCACGACTGCACCGATGTCACGTTGATGATGGACGGCGGCTCCGACGACGCCGGTTTCGTGCAGGTGATCCGCGGCCGGCTGGAGGATCCGAGTGCGATCAAGGCGATGTTCGCCGACACCTCCGAGTTGCACCGGATGCGCCCGGAGATCATCGGCGCGACGCTGGCCATCGAGGACGACGGCACCTTCACCGAGACCGTCGCCTTCACCGACGAGGCCCAGGCCCGCAAGGGCGAGCAACTGCCACCACCGGACGAGGTCCGCACCCTCCTGGAACCGATGATGGCCCACGCCACCTTCTACGACCTGCACCACCCCTGGTTCGAATCCGCCTCCCGCTGACCCTGCACCCGCGCGATATATCAAGGTTGCGCACGTTCCCGCACCGCTGGAACGTGCGTAACCTCGACGCCAGGCGCCGCGTTCAGCGGCGTGGCCGGTAGGTGATGGTGGCGAGCAGGCCGAGCAGCCAGCCGACCACGTACCAGGCGGTGAGTCGGAACGGGAAGACCGGCCCGCCGTATTCGGTCAGGAACAGCGGCGCGATCGCCAGGGCGGCCAGGACCGTGATGACGATGCTGACCACCCGAGCCGAGCGGGCACCGGACCGGGTCAGCCCGAGGGTGACCAGCCAGCCGGCCACGCCGAGCCCGGCCAGGCTGTAGAGGTAGATGTAGAGCGGCGTCGGCTGGGCGTAGGCGCCGACCGGGTCGTACAGCGCATGCAGATGGTCGACCAGACCGTGCAGTGCGACCTGGTCCAGCACCGCGTAGCCCAGTCCGGCGACGGTGATCACCAGACCGGCGATCAACGCACCGCTGGTGAGAGCGGAGACCGAGGCGGCCGTCGACCGCTCGGGACGGGCGGATTCGAGCAGTTGATTCATCACAGACCTTCCGTTTGGTACTTGGCGTACCAAGTTGGTACATGACGTACCGTAAGGCCCGTGGCAGGCAGTTTGGAACCCCGGGTACCAAAACCGGGGAGAACCCCGACGGCACGACCGCGTCGACCCCGGCTCGCCCAGGACGAGACCCGCAGACGAGTACTGGAGACCGCGATCGCCGATGCGATGGCCGGCGGGCTGACGGTCGGCCTCGATCACCTCAGTTTCGAGGATGCGATCCGCGATGCCGACGTCTCCAGGACGGCCGCCTACCGCTGCTGGCCGCACAAGGACGCCTTCCTGGCCGACCTCGCCGTCGCCCTGGCCGAACAGGCGATCCCGGCGACGCCGACCCGGGCCGCCCATGGCACCGCGATGATCCGAGCCATCGTCACCGAGCACGCCGACGAGCTGGCCACCCCCGAAGGGCGAGCAGCGGTCCTGGATCGGGTCGTCCGGCAGACCGCCGCCGACGACTTCGACCTGGACCGCGCCGAGGTGACCCGGTGGCAGACCTACCTGGCCGTCGTGATGTCCCTGCAGACCATGCCGGCCGGGCCGTTACGTGATCGGGTCGCAGAAGCGGTCAGCAACGCCGACGACCGACTGCTCGCCCGATTGGAACGCAGCTATCAGCGGATCGCCGAGTTCTTCGGTTTCCGCGCCGTGACCGATTACGGGACACTGGCCGGGATCGGCGTGGCGGTGATGCGCGGGCTGGTGATCGGTGATCTTGCCCGGCCGGCGACTCCGGGACAGGATCTCTCCGCTACCGCCTTCGCTGCACTGATCGGTGCGAACATCGAGCCATCCGACACCGCGCACTGGGATCAGGAAACGATCGACGCCAAGCTCGCCGAGCTCGCGGTCGACAACATCTTCATCGACACCGACGCGCCGTCCTGAACAGTGTCGACACCCTGCAAATTCTGGCAACACCTACCGGCACAGACGCCCGAGCAGCCATCATCGACTGAGTCCGAACGGCATAACGCTCCGGACCCAACAACGACGATCACAGGAGACGCATGACGGCGCAGAACGTACGACTCGGAATCATCGGCCTCGGAACCCAGGGCGGCACCTACACCCGCTTCCTCGCCGAGGGCCGAGTCGAAGGGATGACTCTGGGCGCCATCTGTGACATCGATCCGGCGAAGAAGGAGGTCGCGGCGGCCAAGCACCCCGACACCCCCTTCCACGACGACTACATCGCCATGCTGGAGTCCGGCGACGTGGACGCCGTCGTCACCACCGTGCCGCACTACCTGCACCCAGAGATGACGATCACCGCGATCGGCAAGGGGATCCACACCCTGACCGAGAAGCCGGCCGGCGTCTACATCAAGCAGGTCGAGGAGATGAACGCCTTCGCCGCCGCGCATCCCGAGACCACGTTCGCGATCATGTTCAACCAGCGCACCAATCCGGTCTACACCGATCTCAAGGCGCTGATCGACTCCGGCGAACTCGGCGCGCTGCGGCACACCTCGTGGATCATCACCACCTGGTGGCGACCGCAGCCCTACTACGACCAATCCGCCTGGCGCGCGACCTGGGGCGGCGAGGGCGGCGGCGTCCTGGTCAACCAGGCACCGCACCAGCTCGATCTGTGGCAGTGGCTGTGCGGGACACCGAAGTCGGTCTTCGCCAAGCTCGCCTTCGGCTTCCGCCGCGACATCGCGACCGAGGACGAGGTGAACGCACTGGTCGACTTCGGTAACGGTGCGACCGGCCACTTCCTCACCTCGACCAACGACCTGGTCGGCACCGACCGCCTGGAGATCCTGTTCGACAAGGGAAAGGTCGTCGTTGACGGCTCCAAGAAGGTGACCATCACCCGGCTCACCCAGGACGAACGCAGCCTCAGCGACAACCTGTCCGTCGCCGACGTCGGACGGTTGTTCAAGGGCGAGATGAACACCGACGACCTGTACGCCACCGAGGTCAAGGAGTACGAGTCGGTCTGGGGCAAGCAGCACATCGACGTGCTGACCAACTTCGCCGCCCACATCAATGACGGTACGGAGTTGATCGCCGACGGCGCCGAAGGCATCAACGGCGTACGGCTCGCCTCCGGCATGCAGCTGTCGGCCTGGACCGGCCGCGAGATCGATCTTGTCGACTACCCGACCGAGGAATACCTCACCGAGCTGAACAAGCGGATCGTCGACGAAGGCACGTTCCCCACCCGCTCCTGAACCGCCGAGCGCCGGGGCGTACGGCAGACTGATCGGATGGACGACCTGCAGATCCCGCCGGGGCCCGGCGCCCCGCGGGGTCTCCGGGTGCCCGCCGGCGAACTGAGCGAACGGTTCTCGCACGCGTCGGGCCCGGGCGGCCAGGGTGTCAACACGACCGACTCCCGGGTGCAGCTCAGCCTCGACCTCGCCACCACCAGCGCCCTGAACTCCCTGCAACGCGAACGCGCCCTGGCCCGGCTGGCCGACCGGGTCGCCGGCACCGTATTGACGATCGACGCCGCAGAACACCGATCACAGCGACGCAACCGGACCGCGGCCCGACAACGGATGGCCGGCCTGCTGCGAGCCGCCGTCGCTCCTCCGGTCCCCCGCCACCCGACCCGGCCGACGCACGGCTCACGCCTTCGTCGACTGGAAGCCAAGCGTCGGCGGGCGGAGGTCAAGCGCAATCGGTCGCGCCCACCGACGCCATGAGGTATCCGGATCGACCGGGAACGGGTCGATCGTGCACCGGACTCAGGTCACCCGAGCGGAGTCAGCGACCGTACCGTCGACGGAACCGCTCGACGCGGCCCTCGGTGTCGACGACTCTGCCCTGGCCCGTCCAGAACGGGTGGCTGGCACTCGACACGTCGACATCGACCACCGGGTAGCCAATTCCGTCGATCGAGACCGTCGGATGATCGGCGGCAAGCCTGCCGACGATGGTGGACCGGGTCAGCAGCTGGGACTCTCCGGATCGATCCCGGAAGACGACCGGACCGTACTCCGGATGGATGTTCCGTTTCATGATCATCTCCTGTCCGGACGGCCCGAGGCGGACCAACCGACTCGCGGCCATCTATTGATACTCATTCTCATTTGCATCATCGTACACGCTTACACTCTCCCGGCACCGGACCGCAGCTGAGAACGGGCCATCGATCAGGCTCTGCCTGTCCGACCCTTCGGATGCGAGCGAGCAGCCGCGTGCCGCGCGACACCGCAAGAAAGGGCTCACCTAGAATCGCCAGATGTCTACCTCCGACCAGCCCGCAGTGATCAACAACTCGCACCCGGTCAGCAGCGAACGGGCCCGCTACTGGTTGGATCGTTGGGATCGGCAGCAGGAGTACTACATGCCCGATCGCGAAGATCGTTTTGCTGCGATCGGTGACCTGTTGGAGATCTGCCTGTCCCGGCCCGATGCCCTGGTGGTCGACCTCGGCGTCGGTCCCGGCTCGCTGGCACACCGCCTGATCACCCGCTTCGATCGGATCGACGTCGTCGGTGTCGACGCCGACCCGCTGCTGCTGGAGCTGGCCGACGCGGCCTACGGATCGTCGCGATTCCGTACGGTCCGAGCCGACCTGCGCCGACCCGACTGGTTCGCCGCACTCGGCCTCGATCGCGCTCCGGACGCATTCGTGAGCACCACGGCGCTGCATTGGATCAACAAGGAGCCGTTGCGGGAGCTGCTGGCCGAGTGCGGGAAGGTGATCGCGCCGGGCGGCGTGTTCATCGACGCCGATCACCTGTACGAGGGTGACGCGGCCCCGCGGATCGACGAGGCGCTGCGGAAGGTCACCGCCGATCGACTGGCCCGGATCCGCCCGATCGACGCCGAGGACTGGGGCGACTGGTGGAAGGCAGTCGAAGCCGAGCCCGAGTTGGCGGCGGCGGTTGCCGCCCGGGACGGCGGCTTCGACCACACGATCACCGATCGCCCCACGGTCGGCGACTATCTACAGTTCCTCCGTGACGGCGGATTCACCGAGGCAGGCATCGCCTGGCAGATCGGCGACGACCGGATCCTGCTCGGCCTCGCCGATGCCGACACCCGCTGAGCGGACTGCCGAACAGAGCTGGCCGGTTCAGCCCTCCCGGATCGTCATCTTCGCAAGCTTGCCGTCCGTCACATCGAAGACGAACTTCGACCGGCCGTTGGCGTGCTGGGAGCGCCAGTCTCCCAGCACGGTGATCACTGCACCGGCAACCTCGGCCACCTCCACGGCCAGGGTGCCGCGAGCCCCGATGAACTCCGTGTCACTCCAGTCCTTGATCGCCGCGCGACCGGTGAACGTACGCCCCCAGTCATCGACCGATCCGTCATCGGTGAAGGCATCGAGGAAGGCCTCCTCGTCATGACGATTGACGGCGTCGATGAAGGACGCCACGGGTTCGGGAATCTGCTGATCGGTCATCTCGACACTCCTTCTCATCGGGTGGTGTAGCCGCCGTTGGCGAAGATCGTCTGCCCGGTGATCCACCAGCCGTCGGAGGCCAGGAACCGGACGATCGGAGCGATGTCCTCGATTTTGGTCAGCTGGTTGCCCATCGCCTGCGACTTGTGGAACTCGACCCGCTCAGGGGTCTCCTGACCGTAGAAGAACGGCGTGTCCATCGGCCCCGGCGCGACCGCGGTGACCGAGATTCCACGCTCGGAGAATTCCTTGGCAGCGGCACGGGTGAAGTGTTCGACCGGGCTCTTGCCGCCGGCATAGGTGGAGTAGCCGTCGGTGAAGGCGGCCAGCAGTGCGGTGACGATGGTGATGATCTTGCCGCCGTCGGCGAGCTGCTTGCCTGCTTCCCGGATGAAGAAGTAGGCCGACTTCGCGTTGATGTCGAACATCGAGTCGTACTCCTCCTCGGTGGTCTCCAGGATCGGCTTGCGGAGCACCTTGCCGACGGTGTTCACCGCGACGTCGATCGTCCCGACCGCTGCCTCGGCATCGGCGAACAACCGGGTTACGTTCGCCGGCACCGTCAGATCACCTTGCAGCACGGCGCCCTTGACACCGGCCGCTTCGACGGCGGCGAGCGTCTGCTCGGCGTCGGTGCGGGACGAGTCGGAGTTGAAGTGGATCACGACATTGGCTCCCGCTTCGGCAGCCTGTCGCGCGATCAGCCCGCCGAGGTTCTTCGCGCCGCCGGCGATCAGGACGTTCTTGCCGTCCAGCGTGTGGGTGGTCATGCAACTACCTCCATGTCAACGGTATGCAGCGCCATATCAACGCTACACGCGCTACTGTAGCAGCATGACAGAGCGAGCAGGAAGCGCTACACGGGAGCGGCTGATTGCTGCTGCGGCGGACCTGATCGCCGCCTCGCCGGGCGAAGAGGTGTCGCTCCGAGCGGTCTGCGATGCCGTCGGGGTGAAGATGCCGACGCTGTATCACTTCTTCGGCTCCAAGCAGGGCCTGCTCGACGCGGTCGTCGACCACGGCTTCGACCTCTATCTCGGCGAGAAGGCGGCGACCGAATCCTCCGGAGATCCGATCCAGGACATCCGTGCCGGCTGGGACGCACACGTTGCCTTCGGCCTGAGCAATCCCGGCTTCTACACCCTGATGTACGGCAAGGTCCGCCCGGGACACTCCCCTGCAGCACAGGCGAGGCCCAGTGAGATCCTCCGTGGCCTGACCGGCCGGGCTGCCGAGCAGGGCCGCCTCGCGGTGCCGCCGGACCAGGCAGCCGCCCACGTGCTGGTCACCAACATCGGCGTCACGCTGCGCCAGATCGTGCTGGCCGAGCCCGATCCCGAGCTGTCCCGAGCCGTACGGGAGGGGGTGATCGCGGCGATCACCGCGACCGGTGGCGGACAATCCGAACCGCTGGCTGCAGCGATCGAGATCGCCGCAGCGCATCCGGAAACCCTGGGCCGCACCCAGACGCAGTTGTTGATCGAATGGCTCGCCACGCTCAACAGTGCGCGGACACACTGAACTGGACTCACGTCGACTCACGGCTGGGCGTCGAATCCTACGGTCGGGTCAGGGCTCGCCCTTTCGCCACCGGGATGCCCGACGCTCGGGACGGTCTGTCGACAGCAGGCAGAGAATCGTCACTCGTCATCGAGATCGAGTCGCGGCGCGTTCAGATCGGCTCCTCCGTCACGGCGCCAGCAGTCGGGCGCAGTGATGTCACGGCCATTAACTTAACTAGTTAATATAGTGGCATGGACCTCGCTTTCGAACTGCACGATCTGGTCCGCACACTCGATCGGCAGGCCGACCGGCTGCTGCGGCGGCACCAGCTGAGTTACAACCGCTACGTCACGCTGGTGATCACTGCCGAGCATCCAGACATCACCGGCCGCGATCTCGCCCGGGCCGTCGGTGTCAGCGAACCGGGGATGAGCAAGATCGTCCGGCAACTGCTGGAGGCCGGTCTGATCGACGACGGTTCGGGTGTCGGCACCGGCAACATCCGCCGACTGCGGGTCACCCGAACCGGGCGCCGTCGCCTCGACACCGCCGGCCGCGACCTCGGCGACGCCCTGGATCGGGTCGCCCGCCGGCTCGGTATCGACCCCGACGCCCTGGCGCGCACCGCCCGCGCGCTCCATGACGAGCTCAGAAACGACGAACCACCCACCAGCACGGAGCACTGTTCATGATCATCACCCTGGCCGCTGGCCTCACCGCCCTGCTTGTCGTCGCTCGGTTGGTGATCTTCGTCGCGCTGCACTTCGCACGCAGCGACTACAACGTCGTGGAACATGCCGTCAGCGACTACCACGTCGGCCGCACCCGGCGGCTCGCCACCGCGATGACCTGGCTGACCGCCGCTTCCTGGGCGACCCTCGCCGTCTGCGTCGCCGCCGGCTTCCCGGGCGCAGCCGATCGAGGATCGATGCTGGCCCAGCTGATCGCCCTGGTGGTGATCTTCGTCGTCCTGCCATTCCTGCCGACCGACGTCGAGGGCAGCAGACGGACCGTGATCGGGATCCTGCACTACCTGGCCGCGATCGCCTGGTTCGCCCTCGCCTACAGTCTGACCGGCAACTTCACCCGGCTGATCACTCATCCGACCGGTTTGGCAACGACCCTCGGGATCCTGCACTGGATCGCGCTAGTCTCACTGATCGCGTTGATCGTCGCGCTGCTGCTCAAGCCGCTGCGCCGGTTCGCCTTCGGCATCGCCGAGCGGATCTTCCTGTTGACCATCGGTGTGTTCTACGCGATCACCGCGATCGCGATCGCGGTGCGCTGACCCGGCTCACCCCCGTGAGCACCCGACGGCATTCAACGCGCTCACCGCGACCACTCGCTGCCCCGGCCCGACACACGGTCGGTGGCGTCGTGAAGAATGTCCGGGTGGCGAACGATCGGCGAGCCCTGGGAATCGGCTGGAGCACGGCGGAGGCTCGGCTGACCTGGGCCGACGAGACGTCCGGTCCACTCCCGCTCGGAGCCGACCTGTGGCTGACCGTCGGTGCCGATCGCCGCTGTGTCGGCTTCTGGCGCCGCGATCGACACATTCCGTGCCCTACTCAAAGCGAGCTGCCGGCGTCCGCTCGCGGCGCTGCCTGCCCGGAGTGCCAGACCTTGGACCGGCAGGATTCCGTGGCCGCTGACACCCGGCTGGACGATCCGCGGGAGTTCTCGGTCTATCTGGCCCACCACGGGACCAAGATCAAGATCGGGATCACCGCCCGGCAACGCGGCCGGATCCGGTTACTGGAGCAGGGGGCGCTGGCGTCCATGATCATTTCCACCGGCACTCTGCTCGCCGCCCGTCGGACCGAGCATCTGGTGAGCACCGCCCTCGGTTACCCGGACCGGATCGGTTCCGCGATCAAGTACGCGGCTCGGACCCGGCCCGGAGCCTCCTCGGACCGGGCCCGCGAATTGCTGGCGGCAGCCGGCCGGGCGGATGCGTTGGACTGGCCCGAGGGGCAGAACCGGGTCGCCGATCCGGAGATCGTCGACCACTGTGCGACGTACGGACTGCCGGACTCCGGTGTACACCCGCGTACGGCGATGCTCCCGCTCGTGCCCGGTGCGGTCGTCGGCGGCCGCCTCGACTGCGCGATCGGGACCGAGCTCTATCTCGACACCGATCGCGGCCTCACCATGATCAACTCCCGGTTGCTCGCCGGTTGGCCCCTGGATCCGGCACCGCCCGGCGCCGTCTTTTCGGCACCGACCCGGGCGGTCGATCCGACTCCACCGCAGGACACCCAGGACGCCTTGTTCTGATCAGTGGTCGGCCCCGGCGGATCCTCGAGCACCGGCACACTGCCGGCAGTGGCCGGACCAGCCGCTCCGGTGCCACCGCCACGAGCAGCCGTGACGGGCCGTGTCAAGCTTGCCCCATGGTTCGCTACAGGACTCCCCAGATCGTCCTGTTCACCCGCGACATCGATCGCTCGACGGCCTTCTATCGTGCCATCGGCTTCGACGAGGTGTTCCGGACGCCGACGGAGGGCACACCGATCCACGTCGACCTCGCCCTCGACGGATATCGCCTCGGGCTCGCGTCGGAGGCCAGCACACGCGACGACCACGGACTTGACCCCGTCGCGAACGGTCAACGCGCCGCGGTGATCCTCTGGACCGACGACGTCCCCGCGGGATACGCACGGCTCATCGAACTCGGTGCAGCGCCGGTCAAGCCGCCGTCACCGTGGCTCGAGCGTCTCCTGATCGCCTGGGTCGAAGATCCCGACGGGCACCTGATTCAGGTCGTACAGACCGTCTCCTGACGCCGGCCCCGCTTGCCCCGGGCCGGCAGCTTCGCGGGTACAAGCGTCGGAGGCGGCGAGTTTCGAACTCGACCGCAGGGCGCAGCGGCTCAACGAGCCGAAGGGCAAGGTCCAGCCACTTCCACGCCGGAGAGGGAGTGCCATGCCCACGCTCGAAACCTCCAAGAAGCAGCCGAAACTGCTCGTCTGCTGGCGCCGCGACGGGAGCCACCCGATCGACGGAGGCATCCGTCACTTCACGGCCTATCGGGGACGTTGTCCGACTCCGAAGCTTTCGCGCCGAGGTTCCCGCTCGCCGGTTGAGGCTCGGCGTCGGCCGCCGAGCGCGCCGACACGGCATGATGGTGCCGGATGGAGGACCCGATGGAAGCTCACCTCGATGTTGCTTACCCCTTCACAGGAACCTGGCGTGTGCAGAACAGCCCGGCTGATCGGGTGCCGAGCCATGGCACGGCCGCGCTCGCCTCATCGCACGCCATCGACTTTGTTCCGGTGACAGCCGACGGCAAGAGCGCACCGATCCGTCTCGCGTCACTCCTCCGTACAGAACCGCCCGATCGGTTCCCCGGTTACGGTCGCCCGATCCTTGCTCCGGTGGACGGCATCGTCGTCGCGACGAGCGACGACGCAACCGATCATGACGCCTACCGCGGCGTCCCCTCGATCGGCTACGCCCTGACGCAACAGCAGCGGCTGGCCGGTGGGTGGCCGAATCTTGCCGGCAATCATCTCCTCATCGAGAGCGACGGGGTCGTCATCGCTCTCTGCCATCTCCAGCGGTCGAGCCTGCGGGTCACACCCGGCGAGCGGGTACGCACCGGCGCCCCGATCGCACGCTGCGGAAACTCGGGCAACAGCACCGAACCCCACGTCCACGTCCAGGCGATCGACCGCGTCGACGTCGAGCAGGCCCGAGCCGTTCCGCTGTCGTTCCGGGGCGTGCTCCCCCACAACGGAGACGTCCTCGACGTTCCCGAGTAGCCGCGCCGCCGTCCACCACGAAACAGCGCCGCTCGATCGCATCAGAGCGGTCGTCGACAGCCCCGAGGCATTGCGATTCCTCGATGCCTCAGGAGTAGCCAGGCCGAGGTCGAGAACCCGATGCAGACCCTGTCAGCGGGCGCATTCGCACACCGCGTACTCGGTCAGACAGCCGGGAGCCTCCCACATCGGTGACTGGAACCGGTTCCGCGCCACCAATCAGTCGGGGCCGTCGCCAAGCCGATGCCCGCTACACCACGGAGGGACAGGGCGGCGAGCAACCAATCGACTCCCGACGGCACAGTCGTTCGGGTGTCCCGGTCGTTGCGACCGCTAGACGTTGAACCTGAACTCGACCACGTCGCCGTCCTGCATGACGTAGTCCTTGCCCTCCATCCGAACCTTGCCCTTGTTGCGGGCTTCCAGCATGGTGCCGGCTGCGACCAGGTCGTCGTAGGAGACGATCTCGGCCTTGATGAAGCCCTTCTGGAAGTCGGTGTGGATGACACCGGCGGCCTCCGGAGCGGTCGCACCCTTGGGGATCGTCCACGCCCGGGCCTCCTTGGGCCCGGCGGTCAGGTAGGTCTGCAGCCCGAGGGTTTCGAAACCGACCCGGGCCAGCACGTCCAGACCGGGCTCGTCGATGCCCATGTCGGCCAGGAACTCCGCGGCCTCCTCGGGCTCCATCTCGGCCAGCTCGGCTTCGATCTTGGCATCGGCGAAGATCGCTTCGGCCGGCGCGACCAGCTTGCGCAGCTCCTCGCGGGTGGCCTCGTCGGTCTCGTCGGTACTGGTGTTGAAGACGTACAAGAACGGCTTGGCGGTCAGCAGGAACAGCTCCCGCAGCGGCTCACGGTCAAGCCCGGCCTGGAAGACACCCCTGCCCTCCTCCAGCACCTGCTGGGCCTCCTTGACCGCGGCGACCACGGCCTGCTTGTCCTTGGCGAAGCGGGCCTCCTTCTCCAACCGGGGCAGGGCTTTCTCGATGGTCTGCAGGTCGGCCAAGATCAACTCGGTGGAGATGGTCTCGATGTCGCCGGCCGGGTTGATCTTGCCGTCGACGTGGGTCACGTCGGCGTCCTCGAAGACCCGAGTCACCTGGCAGATCGCGTCGGCCTCCCGGATGTGGGACAGGAACGCGTTCCCCATCCCTTCGCCGGTGCTGGCGCCGCGGACGATGCCGGCGATGTCGACGAAGCTCACGGTTGCCGGCATCACCCGCTCGGAGGAGTACAGCCCGGCCAGCACGTTCAGCCGAGGGTCGGGGACTCCGACCACACCGACGTTGGGCTCGATGGTGGCGAACGGATAGTTCGCGGCCAGCACGTTGTTGCGGGTCAGGGCGTTGAAGAGCGTCGACTTGCCCGCGTTGGGCAGACCGACGATTCCGATGGTGAGGGCCATTCAGCAGACTTCCGGGTGAGGTGGTATCGCGACCGCCAACCCTACTCCGGCTTGCCGTCGGCGCGAACCGCGATCGGCGACACTGGTGTCGTGGACATCATCGGCGAGTCCTTCACGTCGTACGGGCTCGGGCATCGGCTGATGCTGATCCTGACCGCCGTCGGCATCGTCGCGCTGATCCCGTTCGGTCGGCGGCTCCGGGGCAGCGTCGCGGAGACCCGGATCAGCCGGGCCTTCGGCGTCGCGTTGCTGACGATCTCGACGATCAACCTGGCGATCGGGTTGTGGCCGGCCAATTTCGTGCTGGCGCTGTCGCTGCCACTGCACTTCTCCGACGCGCTCCGTTTCATCGCCGGCTATGCACTGCTGACCCGGCGTCCGTGGGCGGTGGCGATCACCTACTACTGGGGGCTGACGCTCAATCCGCAGGCCCTGCTGACGCCGACACTGACCTACAACCTGGCTCCGTGGTACGACTTCACCGTCTACTGGGCTCAGCACATCGGTGTGATGTGGGCGGCGGTCTGGCTGACCTGGGGGCTTGGCCTGTCGCCGACTTGGCGGGACTACCGGCGGAGCATGATCATCACCGTCGGCTGGGCCGCACTCGCGTTCACCGTGAACGTGGTCGCCCGCACCGACTACGGTTTCCTGAACGGCAAGCCGAGCGGCGGTTCGGCGCTGGACCTGCTCGGGCCGTGGCCGTGGTACCTGGCCTCCGAGGCAGCAGCCATGATCATCATCTGGGCGTTGATCACCTGGCCGTGGGCGGTGCTCAGCCGGCGAGGAACGCCCGCATCGCCGCCGTGATCGCCGCCGAGTCCTGGACGCCGGCCATCTCCCGGGCCGAGTGCATCGACAGCAACGGGACCCCGACGTCGACGGTGGTGATGCCGAGTCGGGTCGCGGTGATCGGCCCGATCGTCGAGCCACACGGTACGGCGTTGTTCGACACGAAGTCCTGGCTGGTCACCCCCGCCGTCCCGCAGGCCTGCCGCCAGGCGGCGATGCCGTTGGCGTCGGTGGCGTAGCGCTGGACGGCGTTGATCTTGAGCAGCGGGCCACCGTTCAACACCGGCCGGTGCTGCGGGTCGTGATGACCGGGATAGTTGGGATGGACAGCGTGACCGGTGTCGGCCGACAGGCAGATCGATCCCGCCAACGCGCGAAGGTGATCTTGGCCGGCGGCTCCCAGCGCCAGCCCGATCCGCTGCAGCACGCTCTCCAGGATCGGCCCGGCGGCACCGGAGGAGGTCGCGCTGCCCACTTCCTCATGATCAAAGGCGACCAACAGCGGGATGTGCGGCCCGGTCTCGGCATCCTGCAGAGCCCGCAGGCCGGCGTGCACGCTGCTCAGGTTGTCCAACCGTCCCGAGGCGAAGAACTCGTCGTCCACTCCGAAGACCGCCGGCTCGGCGACGTCGTAGGCCGTGATGTCGAATCCCAGAAGTTGATCATGACCTGCACCGGCCAGCGACGCCAGCTGATCAAGGATGGAACGGTCGGGCCGGCCGACTCCCCAGACCGGCGTGGTGTGCTGCTGCCGATCAAGCTTCACCCCGACGTCGTTCACCGACCGGTCCAGATGCGGAGCGAGCTGCGGGATCCGCATCATCGGCCCGGTCTTGATCAACTCGATCCGGGTCGCCGAACCGTCGGCGATCACCACCCGGCCGGCAAGACCGAGTTCACGATCCAGCCAGGAGTTGAGCAGCGGGCCGCCGTAGATCTCGACGCCGACCTGCTGCCAGCCGTCCGCGGTCCGGATGTCCGGTCGGGGCTTGAGCTTGAAGGTCGGCGAGTCGGTGTGCGAGCCGATGATCCGGAAGCCGGTGCCCGGGCCGGCGGTATCGGGAATCCGCCAGGCCACCAGACTGCCGTCCCGGATCACGAAGTAGCCGCCCGGCGTCAGCTCCCAGGTCTCGGTCTCGTCCAGTTCGCGGAAACCGGCGACGGTCAGCCTGCGGGCCCCCTCGGCTACGGCGTGGTACGGGGTCGGCGAGGCCACGACATAGGCGGCGAGATCGTCGATGTGCTGACGCGCGATGGTCTGGTCGACAGGCATGGCAGCCATCCAACAACACCGGCCGGGCAATCCCGCGACGAGACCCGCATATGCCTTGACACGTATATACACCAATGGGAATATTAGAGGCATGCCGACGGATGTCTTCACCGCGATCGCCGAACCCCATCGCCGCGCGATCCTGGACCAGCTGCGCGCCGGACCGGCGAGCGTCGGCGAACTGGTGGATCGGATGGGACTGCCCCAGCCGACCGTCTCCAAGCACCTCCGAGTGCTCCGCGACCACCGAATCGTCAGTTGCCGGACCGCTGCGCAGTCCCGGATCTATCAGCTGAACACCGAACCCCTGGCCGAGTTGGATGACTGGCTGCAGCCCTATCGCCTGCTCTGGCAGCGCAGCTTCGCAGCGCTCGGCGACCACCTTGATCGAACCGATGAGAAGAGGACCCGATGAACACCAGGACACGGCAGGATTTCGATCCCGGCCCCTTGAAGCCGGCCACGATCAGCCCGGCCGGCGGCCGATGGACGCTGGTCTACCGGCAACAGTTCAACCATTCCCCCCAGGCCGTCTGGGCGGCGCTCACCGACCCCGACCAGCTCTCGGCCTGGGCTCCGTACACCGCCGACCGCGACCTCGGCAGCACCGGTCCGGCCACCCTGATCATGATCGACGGCCCCGACCGGAAACGCCTCCCCGCAACCGTCATCGTCGCCGATCGTCCGGCGGTGCTGGAATTCGACTGGGGCGGACAGCTGCTGCGGTGGGAACTGCAGCCGACCACCGACGGCACCGAACTGGTGCTGCAGCACACCGTCGACGAGCGGGACAGTCTGTCCTCGATGGCGGCCGGCTGGCACCTCTGCCTGCTCGTCGCCGACGCCGCGCTGCGCGGCGAACCCTTCGGACCGATCACCGGCGAAGCAGCCAAAGAATACGGGTGGGACGACCTCGAACGGGGCTACGCGGCCGAATTCGGGCGGCACGACACCGCCGGCTGACCGGACCGATCTCGGCTCGTCGGACCGGCGCGCCGCGGTCGTTGCCGGATTTTGTCGGTGCCGGGGGTGAGGATCGGGCACGTGGCTACTTCGATCGTGCTCGCTCTGCTCGGCGGACTCCTGCTCGGCGCCCTGGTGGCCGGGGTCGCCGGCTGGCTGATCAGCCGCGCCCGTTCCGAGACCCGCGGTGCCCGCGACCAGGCCGAGCTGGCCCAGATCAACTCCGATCAGGCCCGGACCCGGTCGGAGTTGGCGCATGCCCAGGCCCAGGCCGCCGAGGCCCGCTCGGAGGCGGCGCAGGCGCGTACGGAGCTGGCCCGCAACCAGCGACTGGTGGCCGAGGCACGAGCCGAGGCGTCGGCGGCGCAGGCCGAGGCCGCCGAGGTGCAGGCCGGTTTGGCCAAGGCAACGGCCGAGCGGACCGCCGCGATCCAACGCGCCCAGGAGATCGCCGCCGATCGGGAGGCGATGCTCAACCAGTTCAAGGTGCTGTCGGCCGAGACCATCGACCGGCAGACCAAGCAGGCCGACGCGACAGCTGCCAACCGGCTGAAGGCCACCGAACAGCTGATGGCGCCGGTCCGGGAATCGCTGGACCGGTTCAACGCCCGGCTGACCGACGTGGAGAAGGAGCGGGCGGCGATGTCGGCCGACCTGCGGGCCCAGGTCCAAACCGTCCGGCAGACCGGCGAGACGTTGCGCCAGGAGACGTCGGCGCTGGTCACCGCACTGCGCAAGCCGCAGGTGCGCGGCGCCTGGGGCGAGGTCCAGCTCAAGCGGGTCGCCGAGCTGTCCGGAATGTTGGAGCACTGCGACTTCGACCTGCAGACCACGACCAGGACCAGCGACGGCACCGTCCGACCCGACATGCGGGTCGATCTGAGCGAGGGCAAGCACATCTTCATCGACTCCAAGGCGCCGTTGAGCGCTTTTCTCGATGCCGCCGAGGCCGATGATCCCGACGTCCGCGAGCAGCATCTGCGGCGCTACGCCAAACATGTCCGGACCCACGTCGACCAGCTGTCCTCCAAGCAGTACTGGAAGGCCGCCGAGACGCCGGAGTTCGTGGTTCTGTTCCTGCCCAGCGAGGCGTTCTTCTCCACCGCGCTGGAACAGACCCCCGACCTGACCGAGTACGCCGCCCGCAAGGACGTGGTGATCGCCACCCCGACGACGCTGATCGGGATGCTCCGTTCGGTGGCCTACGGCTGGCGGCAGGCGGCATTGGCCGAGAGCGCGGCCGAGGTGTTCAAGCTGGGCCGGGAGCTGCACGAGAAGCTCGGGCTGATGGGCAACCGCTTCGACAAGCTCGGGCGAGCGCTGCGGACCTCGGTGAACGCCTACAACGAGACCGTCGCTACCGTCGAGGGCACGGTATTGGTCCGGGCCCGGAAGTTCACCGACCTCAAGGTCAGTGAGGCCGATCTGAAGGCGCCCGAAGCCGTCGATGCTCCGATTCGACAGATCCAGGCCCAGGAGTTGGTCGACGATGCCGTGTCGGTCGAGCCGATGGTCGGTCGGGAGTCACGCCGGCGGAGCAAGCGGAAGAGCTCCGCACCGGAGGCCGACGAGTTGGTCCGCGGTGAGCCCGACCTGTTCGAGCTCACCGCCGGCGAGGCCGAGCCACCCTCCGATGCCGACACCGGAAGCTGATCAGCTCGGACGGCGTCAGTCGAGCAGCCGCGCGGGGACGACCGTCACCTCGTACGGCTTGCGCGCCGTCCAGGACTCGTCGCCGGTGACGTCGGCGACCTGCTCGTACTCGCCATCGCGCAGCTCCCAAGCGACCAGACGCGCTTGTGCCGGATCGAAGACCCAATAGGACTCCACGCCGGCACGCCGGTAGCGATCACGCTTGACGCTGAGGTCGATCATCCGCGTGCTTGGCGAGAGCACCTCCACGGCCAGCAGTGGTGCGGTTGGCAGGTTCTTCTCGACGAAATCGCTGCGCCGGGCGACCAGGATGTCCGGTTCGACCACAGTGTCATCAGCCAGAACCACATCCAAGGGCGCGTGCAGCACTCGCAGGCTCGGTGGGGACAGCTGCCGCAGAACCGCCTCGAAACCGCTGACGGCAATCTGGTGCCGGACGATCGGCGCCGGGGTCACGATCAGCACTCCGTCGATGAGTTCGTAGCGGTGGCCGTCATCAGGCAAGTTCTCCATGTCGGCCACCGTCAGCGCACGACTCCACGGCAGCACCAGCGGTTGCCCCGTCTGCTGCAGTCCTGCCTGGTGCGCGGTCACGATTCCCATGGTGCCTCACTCCCCCGTTGAACGCCACGATCAGATCGTGTCACCGGTCGACAGCGTCGGCGGCGCGTCATCCACAGGGTGCGCGGTCAGTCGTTCAGCGCACCCTTGCGGAGATCACGACGCAGTTCGGGCGGCAACGCGAAGACCAGCGACTCCTCGGTCAGTCGTTCTTCGGTCGCGGCCGGGAATCCCTTGCTCTGCAGGTGTTCCAGCACTCCGGTGACAAGATCATCGGGGACCGAGGCACCGCTGGTGACACCGACGGACTCGACCCCGTCCAGCCACTCGTCGGCGATCTCGCCGGCATTGTCGACCCGGTAGGCGGCCTTCGCACCGGCCTCCAGCGCGACCTCCACCAGGCGTACGGAGTTCGACGAGTTGGCCGAGCCGACCACGATCACCAGATCGGAGTGACCGGCGATCTGCTTGATCGCCGCCTGCCGGTTGGAGGTGGCGTAGCAGATGTCGTCGCTGGGCGGATTGATCAACTCCGGGAATTTCTCCCGCAGCTTGGACACCGTCTGCATCGTCTCGTCGACGCTCAACGTGGTCTGGCTCAGCCAGGCGACCTTGGACGGGTCGCGGACCTCGACGTCGGCGACGTCAGCCGGCGACTGGACCAGCGTCACGTTGTCCGGCGCCTCACCGGTGGTGCCCTCGACCTCCTCGTGACCGGCGTGCCCGATCAGCAGGATGTCCAGGTCCTCGCGGGCGAACCGCTTGGCCTCGTGGTGCACCTTGGTCACCAACGGGCAGGTCGCGTCGACGGTGTGCAACTGCCGTTCCTTGGCCTCGTCCCGGACCGCCGGCGAGACGCCGTGCGCGGAGAACACCACGGTCGCGCCCTCCGGCACCACCGACAGCTCGTCGACGAAGATCGCGCCGCGTTGCTCGAGGTTTTCCACCACGTGCTTGTTGTGCACGATCTGCTTGCGGACGTAGATCGGCGCACCGTAGGTCTCCAGCGCCCGCTCGACGGTGATCACCGCACGGTCCACGCCGGCGCAGTAGCCACGCGGAGCGGCGACGACGACCCGCTTGCCGCTCGCGGTCGGCTGGTCGGTGCCGCCGGTCGCGTCATCGGTCGGGGTGCTCACCGGCTGGGTCTGCGACGTCATGGCTGCCAGTGTAGGAGGCCGACGTCAACCGGCTGATCCTGCTCAGACCGTATAGCGGTGGACCGCGACACCGGTCGAGGTCAGCTCGCTGCCGGTGAGCTCCAACGAGAGGGCCGGGCTGCCGTCGGGGAACATCTTCTTCCCCGACCCGATCACCAGGGGGAAGATCAGCAACCAGATCTCGTCGACCAGACCGAGCCGGAACAGACTCTGTAGCAAAACGCTGCTGCCGAAGACGAGGATGTCGCCATCGATCGTGGCCTTGATCTGCTCGACGTCGCCCGGGTCGGACAGCACCGTGGTGTTCGCCCAGTCGGCGGTGGCCAACGTCGCCGACACCACGTATTTCGGCATCCGGTTCATCGCCGCCACCGGTGGCTCAGACGGGTCGGCGGTCGGCCAGATCGCGGCGAAGCCCTGGTACGTCCTCCGGCCGAGCAACATCGCCGACGCTCCGGTCGTTGCCTCGGCCATGATCCGGGCGACGTCGTCATCCATCAGGGCCGAGACCCAGCCGCCGGCCTCGAAGCCGCCGTCGCGGTCCTCGTCGGCCGACAACACCGACTGGATGACACCGTCCAGCGACATGAAGTTGACCACCCGGATCGTGCCCATCAACCGCTCCCTTCGCCGCCCACCGGTACCCACCGAGTATCCCGCGCAGACAGCGGATCCGGCCCGATCGGCAGCCGGAACCCGCCGAACTGTCCGAGCCCACTGCCAAGCTGGACAGCATGACCTCACCGACGAAGGCGCCAGCCGCGAAGAAGTCACCGATCGGATTCGGCGCGACCGTGCTCGACACACCGGATCCGGGAGCGCTGGCCCGGTTCTACGCCGAGTTGCTCGGCTGGCGGGTGACGGAGGCCGACGACGACTGGGCCGTGATCAGCGGCGACGGCGGCGAGTTGATGTTCCAGCAAGCACAGGAGTTCCGGCCTTCGACCTGGCCCGACGCCGAGATCCCGCAGCAGTTCCACCTTGATCTCGAGGCACCGGACCTCGAGGCGGCCGAGGCCTATGCGTTGTCGATCGGGGCTGTACGGCGCCGGACGGCGGACGAGCCGAGCGACCGGTTCCGGGTCTTCGTCGATCCGAGCGGTCACCCGTTCTGTCTGTGTATTTCGGCCGCACCCCAGGACTGATGCGCAGACCTGAACGCCTGCGGCGGAGCGGGCCGTATGGTCGGAGGCGGAGGTGCAGCCATGGCGGAGGATCGAGGAGAGCTGCTGGTCGGACTCGGCGCGCCCGCCGGACTCTGCGGGAGCTGCCGATTCGCCCTGCTCAATCGCACCCGGCGCGGCACGGTCTATCTGCGCTGCGGGTTGGCAACCGAGGACGACCGGTTCGCGAAGTACCCCAGGCTGCCCGTCATGGAGTGCTCGGGCTTCCGGCAGTTCGAAGGTGGAACTGATCCGGTGCGGCCGTCACCGCCCGGCGTCGCACGATGACCCGGTCGCACCGCTGTCGCACCGGCCGCCCGCGGACGGTTGTCGGGAGCACCGGTTAGGGTCTGGCCATGGCCCTGGAGTCCTCCCCTGAGCAACCGCAGCCGCTGCGGGTCGTCGCCCAGGCGGTCAAGGGCTGGATCGAGCGGCTCGGCTGGGTCTGGGTCGAGGGCCAGCTGATCCAGATCAACCGGCGGTCGGGCTCGCGCACGGTGTTCCTGACGCTGCGCGACAAACTCGCCGAGGTCTCGGCCAGCGTCTCCATCTCTCCGGCCAATCTTGATCTTGCCGGTCCACTGCAGGAGGGTGCGACGGTCGCGCTCCGATTGCGGCCCAGCTACTACACCCCGAGCGGCCGGTTCTCCTTCTACTGCGACGAGATCCGACCGGTCGGCGAAGGACGGCTGTTGGCTCAACTCGAGCAGACCAAGCGTTTGTTGCAGGCCGAGGGCCTGTTCGACCGGGCGCGCAAGCAGCCGCTGCCGTTCCTGCCCGCAGCCGTCGGACTGATCACCGGCGCGAACAGCGCGGCCGAGCGCGATGTGGTGGAAAACGCCCGACGGCGCTGGCCGGCGGTCATGATCGAGACCCGCAACACACTGGTCCAGGGCCCCCAGGCAGCCGCCGAGATCATCACTGCCGTGCAGCAACTCGACAGACTTCCCACCGTCCAGGTGATCGTGATCGCCCGAGGTGGCGGCTCCCTGGAGGATCTGCTGCCCTTCTCCGACGAAGGGTTGATCCGCGCCGTCGCCGGCTGCCGGACACCGGTGATCAGCGCAATCGGACACGAGACCGATCAGCCGATCCTCGATCTCGTTGCCGACGTCCGAGCGTCGACGCCGACCGACGCGGCCCGCCGCGTGGTGCCCGACGTCACCGAGGAAGTGGCTCGGATCGATCAGGCGCGGGAGCGGGCGACCGCGGCAATGATCTCCATCATCGCGCGACAGCAGGAGGCGCTCAGCACGATCCGCAGCCGCCCGGTGCTGGCCGATCCGACAGCGACATTCGACCTGCGGTACGAACAGCTGGATTCCTTCCGGCACAGGGGTTTCCGGGCGATCCGGCAGTTGCTCACCCAGGAGGCGAGCTCGGTCGACCACATCCTGGCCCGGGTTCGGGCGATGTCACCCAAGGCGACCCTCGATCGTGGCTACACGATCTTGGTCGACGGCCAGGATCGGACCGTCACCGACGCCGCCGAGGTCGCCGACGACGATCGGCTCGTTGCCCACCTCGCCAGCGGGCGGCTCGACCTGCGGGTGACCGGACGACACGACGCACCAGGCGGCGAGCACTCCGACCAGCCGCCGGACCAAAATCAACACCTGCACGACCACGATGAACCGCTACGCGACCAGTGAGGACCAGCCAGCGATGACCGACGAGCCGACCGAAGAGGACCTGAGCAAGCTCAGCTACGAGCAGGCCCGCGAGGAACTGGTCGCCGTGGTGCAGCGACTGGAGTCCGGCGGTGCACCGTTGGCCGAGTCGCTGGCGCTCTGGGAACGCGGCGAGAAGCTCGCGGCGATCTGCCAGCAGTGGCTGGACGGCGCGAAGGCCACGGTTGAGGCCGCGCGCGCTGCGGCGGACGCCGATCCCTCCTGAGCCGCTGGTCACCACCGCGACCCATCTCCCTTCCGACACACGACATCTAGGTAGTTACAAACGTGTGATTTCCATATATAGTGGTTCACGCAGCTGGTTCCCCCGGCCATCCAGGTCGGTGGAGGTAACAGGGAATCCGGTGTAGGCCCAACCCGTATCAGGGTTGGGGCGAGTCCGGGACTGCCCCGCAGCGGTGATCGAGAACGACCGTCGTCATCAAGCACTGGGTGCCTGCAAGCACACCTGGGAAGCGACGACCAGTAGGTGATCACCCCGATCCCTGCACGTCCGGGATCGGGTGGCCGAGCTCGTGAGTCCGAAGACCTGCCAGTGCGCTTCAGGTGACACGCGGCCGCGTCGTCGCCGAGCGGTCCGCTGCCGCGTGGGACGGCGTGGGACCTCACCGGAGTTCCGGCGACCGTGGCTGATGCCCGGCCGGCTCCCCGTGTTCGGTTCCTCCTTCCCCGCATCGCGCGGATGCGTCTCCGCAATCAGTCACGTCACGAGGGATGGGCAGATGACAGTCACGTCTGAGATTTCGGTGGTCAAGCGCGACGGAAGCCGTGCGCCGTACGACGGGTACGAGATCGCACGATCGATCGAGGAGGCCAGTCGTGGTCTGGACGACTCGGTCACCCGGGCGACCCAGATCGCCTCGGAGTTGGAGATCACGCTCTTCGACGGCATCACCAGTCAGCAGTTGGACGAGGCCGTGATCGGTGTCGCGCTCGGCAACGTCAAGGACGATCCGGCCTTCGACAT
Organism: Microlunatus soli; assembly: GCF_900105385.1. Classification (NCBI taxonomy): domain Bacteria; kingdom Bacillati; phylum Actinomycetota; class Actinomycetes; order Propionibacteriales; family Propionibacteriaceae; genus Microlunatus; species Microlunatus soli. The sequence continues at coordinate 1,332,860 of NZ_LT629772.1, forward strand.
CATCGCGGCTCGGTTGTTGATCAAGACCCTGTACAAGGCCGTGCTGGGCGACGGCGTCACCCGCGACGACATCCGGGACCGACACCATGAGTTGTTCGCCGGTTACCTCGCCGACGGCGTACGGTCCGGGCTACTGGATCCGCGGCTGACCGAGCTTTTCGATCTTGATCGACTGGCGGCGACGCTCGACCCGGATCGCGACGATCTGCTGCACTACATCGGCGCGCAGACGCTGCGAACCCGGTACATGATCACTGATCATGAACGCCGACCGCTGGAGGTTCCGCAGTTCTTCTGGATGCGGGTGGCGATGGGGTTGGCACTGAACGAGGACGATCCGACATCGGTCGCGATCTCCTTGTACGACAAGATGTCCCGGCTGGAATATCTCGCTGCCGGCTCGACCTTGGTCAACGCCGGCACCTCGTACGCGCAGCTGTCCAACTGCTTCGTGATGCAGGCCGAGGACGACATCGAGCACATCGCCAAGTCGATCCGCGATGTCATGTGGATCACCAAGGGCACCGGCGGCATCGGCTTCTCGGTGTCCAAGCTACGCAGCGAGGGGTCACCGATCCGGTCCAACAACACCACCTCGACCGGCCCGATCCCCTTCATGCACACCATCGACTCGACGCTGCGGGCGATCTCCCGCGGCGGCAAGAAGTTCGGCGCCCTCTGCTTCTACCTGGAGAACTGGCACCTGGACTTCGCCCAGTTCCTGGACCTGCGACAGAACTCCGGTGACCCGTACCGTCGGACCCGGACCGCCAACACCGCGGTCTGGATCTCCGACGAATTCATGCAGCGGGTCGAGCGTGATCAGGACTGGTACCTGTTCGATCCGCTGGAGGTCGGTGATCTTGTCGAGTTGCACGGCGCTGCCTTCTCCGCGCGCTACGCCGAATACGTTGCGATGGCCGAGCGTGGTGAGCTGCGACGATTCCGCAAGATCCGGGCCCGCGAGCAGTGGCGGGCGATCCTGATCTCGCTGCAGACCACCTCGCACCCGTGGCTGACCTGGAAGGACACCATCAACGGCCGCGCGCTGAACAACAACACCGGCACCATCCATCTGTCCAACCTGTGCACCGAAATCTGCCTGCCGCAGGATCGGGACAACATCAGCGTCTGCAACCTGGCCTCGATCAACCTGTCCAAGCATCTGGTCGGCGCCAAGCAGCAGGCCCGGATCGACTGGAAGCGGCTCGCCACGTCGGTACGGCTGGCCGTTCGGCAGCTGGACAACCTGATCGACATCACCATCTCCTCGGTGCCCGAGTCCGAGCGGTCCAACGACCTCAACCGGGCCGTCGGGCTGGGTGTGATGGGCTTCACCGACCTGACCGAACGGCTCGGCCTGAGCTATGAGAGCGAGCAGGCCTATGAGTTGATCGACGAAGTGATGGAATACATCAGTTGGCACGCCATCGACGCCAGCGCCGACCTGGCCCGTGAGCGCGGCAGCTACACCAACTTCGACGGCTCCCGCTGGTCCCAGGGGCTGGTGCCGATCGACACCCTGGACGTGCTCGAGGCCGATCGCGGTACCCCGGTGGAGGTCGACCGGACGACCCGGTTGGACTGGGATTCGCTGCGTACCAAGGTCAAGGGCGGGATGCGCAACGCCACCCTGATGGCGATCGCGCCGACCGCATCGATCGGCCTGGTGGCCGGCACCACGCCAGGTCTGGACCCGCAGTTCAGCCAGATCTTCAGCCGAGCCACGTCGTCGGGAAAGTTCCTGGAGGTCAACCGGAACCTGGTCTCCGACCTGGTCGAACGCGGCCTGTGGGACGACGTGAAGGATGAGCTGTTGCGGGCACAGGGCGACCTGTCCAAGGTGGATACGGCGCCAACCGATCTGCAGCGGGTCTACCGGACCTCGTTCCAGCTCTCGCCGTACGCCTACCTGAACGTCGCCGCCCGCGCACAGAAGTGGATCGACCAGGCGATCAGCCGCAACATCTATCTGGCCAGCCGGGACATCGGTGAGATGGTCGATCTGTACAGCGCGGCCTGGAAGATGGGCGTCAAGACCACCTACTACCTGCACATGATGCCGCGGCACACCGCCGAGCAGAGCACGGTCAAGATCAACAAGGCCGAGCAGTTGCGCGGTCAGGACCGGACGTCGGCCGGTCCGGCGTCGGGCCGCCGCGGGTTCGGTGGAGTCGCCCGTCCGCAGTCCCCGGTCTCCCCCACGCCGGCCGGCGCTGCGACGACCGAGCCGGCGGCGAAGGTCGGCACGTCCCCCACACCGACCGTCGAGTCGGCACCGGAACCCGCCGAGCAGGCACAGATCCTGCCGTTGCTGGCCGACGACACCCGGGTCACCGACCACGAGGGCTATGACAGCGAGGACATCGACGGCGCATCCTGCCCGATCGACCCACAGGAACGCCTGCAATGCGACTCCTGTCAGTGACCCACAGGTCCTGAGCCTGTCGAAGGACCACAGGATCCTGAGCCTGTCGAAGGACTGCGAATCGACAATGACAGGCAGGCCCTTCGACAAGCTCAGGGACCTCCGACAGGTTCTCTCCCATTCCATGATCAACAGCAAGGAGCGTCATTCGTCATGCCTACGAACGGAATTCTCGGCACCGGGATCAGCGAAGGACTGCTGCTCAAACCGGTCACCTACTCCTGGGCCTACGAGCTGTACAACCAGGCGGTGGCCAACACCTGGTTCCCGCACGAGATCCAACTGGGTGAGGATCTGGCGGACTTCGGCCGGATGACCGACGAGGAACGGCACGCACTCACCCATCTGATGAGCTACTTCAACCCCAACGAACTGCTCGTCAACAAGTCGCTGGCGTTCGGTGTCTATCCCTACGTCAATGCCGCCGAGTGTCATCTCTACCTGGCGAAGCAGATGTGGGAGGAAGCCAACCACTGCATGGCCTTCGAGTACGTCCTGGAGACCTTCCCGATCGACCGGGAGGCGGCGTACGGCTCGCACATCAGCGTTCCGTCGATGGCCGCCAAGGAGGCCTTCGAGGTCACGTACATCAAGCGGATGGCCGAGCAGACCTTGGACATCGGCAGCACCGAGGGCAAGCGGGACTTCGTCCGCAATCTTGTTGCCTACAACGTGATCCTGGAAGGGATCTGGTTCTACTCCGGCTTCATGGTGGCGCTCAGCTTCCGGCAACGGAACCTGCTGCGCAACTTCGGCTCGTTGATCGACTGGATCGTCCGGGACGAGAGCCTGCACCTGAAGTTCGGCATCAACCTGATCCTGACGGTCTTGGACGAGAACGAGGATCTACAGACCCCGGAATTCGCCGAGGAGATCCGCCAGATGATCCTGGACGGGGTGGAGATGGAAGCGGCCTACAACGCCGATCTGCTCCCTCGCGGCATCCTCGGCATGAATGCCGACTACGTCAATCAGTACGTGAAGTACATGGCAGACCGCCGCCTGGAAGAGCTCGGCTTCGAGCCGGCCTACAACGTCCGCAACCCCGCCAAGTGGATGGCAGGAGCCAACGACACTCTCCAACTGGTCAACTTCTTCGAATCCATCAACACCTCCTACGAGGTCGACGCCCGAGCCTGACCAGTCCAATTGAGCGCGATATATCAAGGTTAGGCACGTTCCAGCACCCCTGGAACGTGCCTAACCTTGATATATCGCGCGAGATTGGCCTGGTCAGGTCTGCTGGAGCTGGCCGAAGCGGCGGCGGTAGTCGAGCGGGGGCAGGCCGACGTGGCGGCGGAAGTGATCGCGGAGGACCACGCTGGAGTTGAAGCCGACCCGGTCGGCGATCTGTTCGATGGTCTGGTCGGTCTCCTCCAGCAGCCGGCGGGCCTCGAGCACTCGGTGCTGGTTGATCCATTTGTGCGGCGTGGTGCCGGTCTCGGCCGCGAACTTGCGGGCGAAGGTGCGCTCGCTCATGTTGACCCGGCGGGCCAGGCTGCCGGCGCTGTGCTGGGTCGCCAGGTTGTCGACCATCCAGGCCAGCAGGCCGCCGAGCGCCTCGGAGTCGTCGATCGGCAGCGGCAGGTCGACGAACTGTTGCTGGCCGCCGTCGCGGTGCGGCGGCACCACCATCCGGCGTGCGATCCGGGTCGCGATCTCCTGTCCGAGCTCGCGACGGATCACGTGCAGCGCGGCGTCGATGCCGGCCGAGGTGCCGGCGCTGGTGACGACCGAACCGTCGTCGACGTACAACACGTCGGGGTCGACCCGGGTGGTCGGCACCTCTCGCTGCAGATCGTCGGAATACATCCAGTGGGTGGTCGACGGTCTGTCGTCCAGCAATCCCGCCGCGCCGAGCAGGAAGGCGCCGGAGCAGAAGCTCATCACGATCGCACCGTCGTCGTGTGCCTGTCGGATCGCATCCAGGACGGCCGGCGGATAGCCGTTCTCACCGCGGGGCGGCGTCGCCGAGGCGATCACCAACTGGCTGCCACGGACCGCATCCAGTCCGTGGGTGGCGTTGATGCTGAACGGCGTCACCGCCTTGGCGACCATCGGTCGCTCCGGGTGCTCGGTGCAGATCCGGAAGTCGAAGGGCTCGTACCCCTCCTCGTGACGGTCGAGCCCGAAGATCTCCACGGCAACCGCGAACTCGAACACCGACACCGGCTCGATCAGGATGATGCTGACCCGCTTCAACGGGGTCACCGGCTTGAGTCCCGCACGCTGGACCGGACCCGACCCCGATCTCTGGGCCGGGTTCTGCTGCTGCGCAGTCACGACGCCTCCTTGGCAGAAATCCTCTGTGCATCGGCCAGTTTGCCACTGTCGCACGCCCGACACCAGCAGAAGAATGATGTGCATGATCGCATTCATCGCATTGACGGCCCTGGCGATCGCCCTGCTTCCGGTCTGGGCACCAACTCTCGGACCCGGCGCCGCGATCGGCCGATTCCTCCACCGCACAAGCACAACACTCGAAGACATCAGCTACGCCAACCGGCGGCTCCGCGAGCTCCAACTCGACCTGCCGCAGACGCCACGGACGACCCGACTCGCGCACTGATCGAGCGCCCGAACAGGACCCTGGCAGAAATCATTTGACTGTTGTCATTTCTGCCACTGTTGTGCGACGAACGTCCTCAGGAGACTGGTTTCCATGATCGGATTGTTGATCACCTCGGCGGCGTTGATCACCGCCATCGTGCTGCTGGTGAACCTCACGCACCGGAAGTCGAGAGATCCACGCGCATGGGGACCGGCGTCGGCCGCTCAGGACGCCGATCGGCGGCGCACGGTCGACGAGCTGGCCGAGCTGGCCGTGTCCACCGAACGCGGGTCCGACGCGCAGCAGGCTACTGGTCGGTCCGCAGCAGACCGACGAACGCCTCCAGTTGCTGATAGCTCGCATCACCGGTCACCACGGTGGTCACCCCCGCGCCGGCATGCACCAGCGCTCGGGTCCGGTCATCGTCGGTGACCAGCCGCTTCCACTCATTGCCGTCCACCCGACTGACTCCGTCGTCGACGGCCTCTCGGGTGGCCTGCTCGACGAATTCCGCCGGTTGCTTGTCGACCTGATCGAGCTCGAGGTAGATGTTCCGATCGGTCAGTACGCCGAGCTGCCAGCGATTGCGAACCGACTCCTGACCGGTCGGGTCCGGCTGCCCCACCTCGGTCCAGGAGGCCCGGGTGGCGCGCCACCCGGCCGGTATCGCCGCCGGCGCCAACACCTCGTACGGCGCCTGCTCCCGGGCCCGGGACGCCACCGACTGCCAGTCGACGGTCTGCACCGTCGGCTTGTCCGGGCCACTGGTCAACAGGGCTGCGAAGATCGCGACCGGGATCATGATCACCAGCAGCGACAACACCATGTCCCGAGCTGTCGGGGATCTCCGTGCACGTGCCACGCGGACCATCCTCACACGGACCACCCGATCCGCCGACACACTGGTGATGCGTCCGAAACCGCGACGGGTAAGAATGGGCCCATGAACAAGGCCGAGGACTACCGGATCGAACACGACACGATGGGCGAGGTACGGGTGCCCGCCGCAGCGCTGTGGAAGGCACAGACACAGCGCGCCGTGGAAAACTTCCCGATCTCCTTCCGGCCGATCGACCCGGCACTGATCGCGGCACTGGCCCGGATCAAGGGCGCTGCGGCCACCACCAACGCCGAGCTGGGCGTGGTCGAGGAGAAGGTCGGCCAGGCGATCAGCCAGGCCGCGGCAGAGGTGGCGTCCGGCAAACATGACGGCGAATTCCCGATCGATGTCTTCCAGACCGGGTCCGGCACCTCCAGCAACATGAACACCAACGAGGTGATCTCGTCGCTGGCCACCACGATCCTGGGCGCCGACGTGCACCCCAACGATCATGTGAACGCATCCCAGTCCAGTAATGACGTGTTCCCCAGCGCGATCCACATCGCCGCCACCGACGGGTTGATCAACACCCTGATCCCCGCCCTGGAACACCTGCGCGACGCGCTCGCTGCCAAGGCCGACGAATTCGCCGAGGTGGTCAAGAACGGCCGGACCCACCTGATGGACGCCACACCGGTCACCCTCGGCCAGGAGTTCGGCGGCTACGCCGCCCAGATCAGCAACGGCATCGAACGGATCCGGGCCGCATTGCCCCGGGTCGCCGAGCTGCCGCTCGGTGGCACCGCGGTCGGCACCGGGATCAACACCCCGGCCGGATTCGCGCCGTCGGTGATCAAGATCATCGCCGATCAGACCGGGCTGCCGCTGGTCGAGACCCGGAACCATTTCGAGGCCCAGGGCACCCAGGACAGCATCGTCGAGGCATCCGCTGCCTGCAAGGTGATCGCGGTCAGTCTGACCAAGATCGCCAACGACATCCGCTGGATGGGATCCGGCCCGCGGTCCGGGCTCGGCGAGATCGCGCTGCCCGACCTGCAGCCCGGCTCGTCGATCATGCCCGGCAAGGTCAACCCGGTGTTGTGTGAGGCGACGATCATGGTGGCGGCCCAGGTGATCGGCAACGACAGCACGATCACCACGGCCGGTCTGCAGGGCAACTTCGAGCTGAACGTGATGCTGCCGGTGATCGCCCGCAACATCCTGGAGTCGATCAGGTTGCTGAGCAACGTGTCGGTGCTGTTCGCCGATCGCTGCATCTCCGGCATCACCGCCAACGTCGAACACGATCGCCAGCTCGCCGAGTCCTCGCCCTCGATCGTCACCCCGCTGAACCGCTACATCGGCTACGAGAACGCCGCCGCGGTCGCCAAGCAGGCACTGAAGGAGGGCCGCACGATCCGCGAGGTGGTCATCGACAACGGGTTCGTCGCCGACGGCAAGCTCACCGAGGAGCAACTGGATTCCGCGCTCGACGTGCTGTCCATGACCCGCCCGCCGACAGCCTGAACCGGACCGCCCGAACAGCTCAGGGGTCGCTGTCGATCGGGGCTGATGGCGTTCGTCCGTTGGGCATCACATCCCATCGAGAGGACGTCAGATGCCCACCGACAACACGCCATCGTCCCCGGCCGTCACCGAGCGGGCGAGCTATCAGGCAGTGCTGGACTCGTTGCGGACCGAGGAGAAAGCCCACACCCGAAGCGCGTACGGCCGGCCCACCGCGCAGTGGCCCCGGCTGCATGCCGGGCGGTCGGACGATATCGACGCCTGAGCGGCCACGCACCCGGGGTGGCAGGCAGGCAGCCTTCTCGGTCAAGTTCTCCGGACGCAACGAATCCCCCATCCCGGCCACGACCACCCCACCGCCGCACCGTTTGCGTACCTTCGCACCAGGAGTACGCGGTGCGAAGGTACGCAAACGGTGCGGCCGGGGTGGTTCAGCGGCCCGGGGGTGAGCGGATCGGGCGGGGCGGGGTCGGTCAGCGGATGGTGAAGCCGACGTCGATGGCAGTTCGGCGCCGTTGATCTGTCAGTCCTCGACCGATCTCGACCGCAGACGCGGGTGCTCGCGCGACCGACCCGATCGGCGGCGCCGCCGGCTGTGAACGGGCATACAGTGGGTACTGAGACAACGGATCTGTCAATGACGCTGGATGAGGAGATCGCCAACGAGGAAGGAAGTCTCCGATGTCTGTCTCGCACGTCTCACCGTCGTTCCATCTGCACCGGCACTCGGCGACCAGGACCAGGACCAAGCTGGAACGCCAGCATCGGGCCAACCTGATCCTCGGCATCATCGCGTTGGGTCTGCTCGCGGCCCTGGTGGTCGGGATCGTCGGTCTGGTCAACACCGTCGCACCATCGGCCGGGATCGGCTACCCCGCGGACGGCGCCGCCTATGTGCACGCATCAAGGATGGCGGTCTTCTGGCTCTGGCTCACGCTGATGGATGTCGTGGCGATCTTCGCCTTCGGCATCGCGTTCGCGTCCCAGCACCAGCAGTAGTACTGCCGACAGCGCGCCGCGACGCAACAACCCGCCGCCCGGTCAGCCGGACGGCGGGTCGTCGCGCGTTGTCGTTCGTTCAGTCGGCCGTGACGGTCAGGGCCTGATGCTCAGCGGGCCTTGACGACGTCCACGTCGGACGCCTTGACATACATGATCCGGTGCCCGAACGAGACCTGCAGATACTTGGTCTTGCCGACCACGTCGACATGATCATCCGGCGGCGTACCGTCGAATTTCACTGCACGGTAGTAGTCGGTCGAGACCGAGTCATCGGTCAGCACCGCCCGCTGGCCCGCCCGCAGCTTGTAGGACAGCGGAGCCGTACCTTGATCGGGAATGCCCTCCGGATAGGCCGAGGACTCCGGGTAGGCGCGGCCGTAGGTGGCCACCTCGTCGACGCCCTTCTTGGGGGTGACCAGTTGACCGCCGACATCGACCGCCGTCCGGTGCTCACCCTTCGGGTTGTGGAACCAGGCCTTCTGGCCGAGGTACCAGATCGCGGTCCAGTCTCCGTCCCGATCGGCGACGGCGAACTCCTGCCCGGCCGCAGCGCGGGCACCGATGTCGGCGACCTCGGTCGTGCTGGCCGAGCCGTCGGTGTGCAGATCGATGTCCTTCACCAACGGCGCAGCGGCACTGGGTTCACTGTGCAGGTAGACGAAATTCGATCCCTGCGGATCGCACGGCTTGCCGGCCGTCTCACATCCTGTGATCACCTGCTGGTTGCCGTCGAATCCCGGAGCGATCCGGACGATTTCCTTGCTGGGCTTGCCATCCCGGGCCTTGACCGGAGCGCCGAGCAACGTGAAGTAGTGCTCCCAGTCCCAGTACGGACCCGGATCCCAGTGCATGCCCTTGACCGTTGCGGCGGTCGTGCCCGGCACGTTGTCGTGACCCAGAATATGATCATGGTCGAGCGGGATGTCCCACTTGGCGGCCAGGTATTTCACCAGCCGCGCCGAGTTGCGATAGAGCGACTCGGTGTACCAGGTCGCCCCGTCGGCGGCGAACCCTTCCTGCTCGATCCCGATCGAGTGCTGGTTGATGTACCAGTTGCCGGCATGCCAGCCGACGTCCTTGGTCGGGATGTGCTGGGCGATGTGGCCGTCGGCGGATCGGATCGTGTAGTGCCAGCCGAGGTAGGTCGGGTCCTGCACCAGCTTCAGGCTGGTCTCCCAACTCCCCTCCGTGTCGTGCATCACGATGTAGTCGACCGTCGGGCCGGCGTCGGTGTCCCGCGGTGCCTTGTCGTAGTTGCCGTAGTCGCCGTCACCGGTCTCCTGGTACGGCGCCGGGATCGACTCACAATCCAGACCTGCCGGACATTCGATGCCGTCGCCGCCGGCGGCACCCTTGCTGGCCTTGCGGAGCTTGAGCAGTGCGAGTTGATCGGTCCGCGGGTCGGCCTGGGCCGCCGCCATCGAAACCTTCTGCCCGTCGTCGGTGGTCCGCCGTGCTCCGGCGGCCAGGGCGTCGTACACGTCGTCGGCGAAGGTGCCGGCAGCCGACTCGGTGGTCGATCCGCTGGTCGAGGCGACTGCTGCGTACCACTGTCCCGGGTCGGTTCCGGCGCCGGTGGGCAGCTTCAACGACCGCTGTTTCTGGGCCAGCAGGGCCGCGCCGCCGCGGATGTTGGCGGTGGCGTCGGTGCGCAGCGTGTCCCGATCGACATCGAGCAGGTCGGCTGCCCGACCCAGGCTGTCGACCTTCTGCGGCAGCACCCGATCGGCGGCTGCGGCGTCCTGGGCACCGGCTTCCTTGGTGCCGGGACCGTCGTCGGCGAACAGCGTGCCGTCGATGAGATTCATCGGGCCGTAGCCGCCGTCGGTGTTGTGCTCACCCGGATGGGCGTCCCAGCGGGTCTGGGCGTACGACATGGCTTCCAGCAACGAGATCGGCACCCCGAATTCGGTGGACGCCTTGCTGAAGGCTTCGTCGCGGGTCGGCGGGCTTGCCGCCGCCTGTGGAGTGGCGGTCAGCGCCGCCGCTCCGAGGACCGCGAGCACGGAAGCACCCGCGGCAAGGCCACGCACCTTCCGTCGCGATGATGACAACTGGGACACGATGGGGCCTCCCGAGGGATGGAGATCTACTTGCGCGGTAGTCAATCACCTCCCCGCGCTTTATGCATCAGGTCGCTTTGTTACGTGTCTGTCACCGCTTGCTCGACCTTCCGCCGAACGGACCGACGACGGTGCGACATCGCGTTGCCGGGACATTCCCATTCCCTCCCCCGGGGCCATCCTGGATCGCCGGCGCGAACGCTGCCGGCCGCCGGTCCGGCAGCGATCGGGTCCAGGGACGTGGTCTGACAGTCCCCTGGAAGAAGTCGCCAGGGCCGCCGGCGTGGGCAAGGCAACGATCTTCAACCGATTCGGCGGGCGAGTCGGCCTCATCGAGGCCGTCATCGAGGAGGTCGTCACGACCGAACTGTTCGCCATCATCGACCGAACCCGAACGATCAACGACGTCGTCGAGCAGATCCCGTACCACCTCACCGCGATCCGCGACCTGCAATACCGCCAGCCCGCGATCGACGACGTGTTCCTCCGGACCTATCCACACTCCGCGCAGTTGATGGAGAGCTGCCGGGTCGGGAGCGAGATCAACGACGAACTCGTCGAGGCCGCGCACAGGTCCCGCGCACTGCGGCCGGAATTCACCGCGCCCGATCTGCACGCCCTCGTGACCGACACCGCGCTCGCGCTCAAGTACGGCGACAAGCCTTCCCGTGAGGACTACGACCGTCGAACCGCCTACCTGCTGGACGGGATCCGCGGAGAGACACCGTAGGAGGGTGCTGAACAATGTGCCCGCCGCGAGCGGTGCGCTGTGCGTGCAGCGCACCGCGCAGCAGCGCAGATTTGTTCAGGGGTCTACTAAGCCAGGCCGATCCGCCGCAGCTCGCGAGTGCTGCCGGGGCGCGCCTTGAAGGTGCCCATCCCGACCCGTCCGTGGACCACCAGCAGCGGCATCCCGGGAGCGGGTTCGCGGGGAACCTTCACCGTCTTGTTGCCCCAACTCTTGTCCAGCCGATCCACATCGATCCCCCAGCCGTCGGGGAGGACCAACACCGTGGTGCCGGCGCCGGCGATCATCTCGATCTCGATCAACGGTGCCGCCGGGATGGCCTGCAGACAGTTCAGCTTGACCGTGCCCATCCCCTGGCTGATCCGGACGTACGGCGGAACGGTCCAGACCCCGGTCCGCTTCTCGCTGCTCATCCCGCCGTCCAGCCGCAGCGGGTCGTCCGGGGAGTAGCCGGGCGGCGGCGGTCCCTGGACCCGGGACCCGACGACCTCGACACCGGTCGGCCGACCGATCGACCCCGCCGAACGGTCACCGGTCAGATCAGCGGTCAACGGCTCCAGGTCGCCGTAGGTCTTGGCCCGCAGCGCGGCATCCAGGCGTTCGTCCAGCTCCGCCATCGTCAACCGGCCCTCGGCCGCCGCCTTCTGCAGGATCTCGGCGACGGCATCGCGCTCGCTGTGTCCGACGCGAAGGGAGCGAGCAGGCGGATCGGTAGCCATGCCCAAACTCTACTGAGTCCGCTCCACCCCGGACCTTGAGCCTGTCGAAGGAGTGCCCTGAGCCTGTCGAAGGGCTGTGCACCGAGGACGCGACCAGCACGACGGATGCCGTTCGACAAGCTCAGGGACCTTCGACAAGTTCAGGATCGTGGCGACGATCAGCGGGGCAGGTCCTCCAGCAGGTCGGTGACCAGTTCGGCGATCGCCGACCGCTCCGAACGATGCAGCGTGATGTGCGCGAACAGCGGATGCCCCTTCAGCTTTTCCACCACCGCCACCACCCCGTCGTGCCGGCCGACCCGGAGGTTGTCCCGTTGGGCGATGTCGTGGGTGAGCACCACCCGGGAGTCCTGTCCGATCCGGGACAGCACGGTGAGCAGCACGTTGCGTTCCAGCGACTGCGCCTCGTCGACGATCACGAAGGCGTCGTGCAGCGACCGGCCGCGGATGTGGGTCAGCGGCAGCACCTCCAGCAGGCCCCGTTCGAGCACCTCGTCGATGACCACCTTCGAGGTGACGGCACTGAGGGTGTCGAAGACGGCCTGCGCCCAGGGCTGCATCTTCTCCCCCTCAGTGCCCGGCAGGTAGCCGAGATCCTGACCGCCGACGGCGTACAGCGGCCGGAAGATCACCACCTTGGAGTGCTGCTGCCGCTCCAGCACGGCCTCCAGTCCGGCACACAGGGCCAGCGCGGATTTGCCGGTACCGGCCCGACCGCCCATCGAGACGATGCCGACACTGGGGTCGAGCAGGATGTCCAGCGCGACCCGCTGCTCGGCCGACCGACCGTGGATCCCGAACGCGTCCCGGTCTGTGTTGATCAGCTTGACGTCCTTGTCCGGTGTCACCCGGCCCAGCGCGGTGGCCGAGCCGCTGCTCAGCACAACTCCTGTGTGGCAAGGAAGATCACGGGCGGCTTCGAGCTCGGCCGAGCCGGTCTCGTACAACTTGTCAAGATCATCGGTGGTGATCGCCAGGTCGGCCATCCCGGTCCAACCCGAGTCCGGCGACAGTTCGGCGCGGTATTCCTGTGCGGTCAATCCGACCGAGGACGCCTTCACCCGCATCGGCAGGTCCTTGCTGACCAGCACCACGTCACGTCCCTCGCGGGAGAAGTTCAACGCGACGGCCAGGATCCGCGAGTCGTTGTCCCCCAACCGGAAGCCGTCGGGCAGTGCCGACGGATCGGAGTGATTGAGTTCGACGTGGACGGTGCCACCTTGATCATTGACGGGTACCGGAGCATCGAGCCTGCCGTGTCTGATCCGGAGATCGTCGAGCAACCGCAGCGCCTCGCGGGCGAAGAAACCCAATTCGGCGTGGTGCCGTTTGCCCTCGAGTTCGGTGATCACCACCACCGGCAGGACGACGTCATGTTCGGCGAATCGGCGCAGGGCGTGCGGATCGCTCAACAGGACGGAGGTGTCGATGACATACGTGCGCTGATCTTCGGACGTGCTCGTTGCCGCTGACTTGGCCACTTTCGGTCCTTACTGGGGGCCGCGCGACACCATCGCCCGGCCCCACGCTGTCACGTGGTCGGCCGGGGCCGGAACCCGCTCATCGTCGACGCGGATGTCCGGTGACGCGCAGATACGAGCTGCATCAGCTGCCTCCCCGGCGAGGCACTTCCCCATGCCTCGCACCACCAACGTTAAGCCCATCCAGGCCGGCCCAGCGGAACACGCGACCGCGCGTGTCGCGGATTGCCGCGGCCTCTTCGGTGGACCGCTGACAGGGGCGTGATCGGCAGCAGAATTCGGCGTGAACGGACCACCGATCGTCGGTATCCAGCCCGCTGCTTCCGGGCCCCGGTACGGGTCGGTTCAGTGCCGCGCCAGCGCGGCGACAGCGACCCCGACCAAGGTCAGCGCGCAACCGACCACGTCGATCACGCTCAGCCCGGCTCCGGTCGGGATGATCAGTTCGACCAGAACGGCGCCGATCAGTTGTCCGGCAATGGCGGTGAGCCCGAGCAGCAGCACGCCGACCCACCGGACGACCACGGCCGCGGTCGCGATGAACAGCACCCCGATGACGCCGCCCAGATAGAGCCAGGGGTCGGTCGGCAACGCGGACGGCAGCCCGCGGACGACCAGGCTGATGCCGGCGGCGAGGATCAGCGCGACGGTGCCGACGCCGAAGTTGATCGAGGCCGCGACGATCGGCCCACCGACCACCCCGACCCGGCCATTCACCGCCTGCTGCCAGGCCAGCCCGAAGCCGGCGATCGCGGGCAGCAGCGCCAGCACATAGGTCCGGGGTCCGCCGCCGAGGCCGTCGGCGCTGGCGATCACGACCGCCACCAGCGCGATCGCGGCTCCCAGCGCTCGACCTCGGGTGATCATGGCGCGGCCTGCCGGGCCGAGACCGATCCGGTCGACCCACAGGCTGCTCAGCAGCTGCCCGCCGACGACCGCGACGGTGAAGGTGGCGACGCCGATGGTGGTCACGGCCACGCCCTGGGCGGTGACCAGGAAGGCACCGGAGACGCCGCCGAGCAGCTGCCACCAGACCAGCCGCCGGTCGGCGACGGCCCGACGGACCTCGGTCAGCCGGGCGCGGATCGAACGACGTGCCAGCAGGATGATCGCCAGCAGCACCAGGCCGGTACCGAAGCTGATCAGCGCAGCGACGATGCCGTTCTGCAGCCGGGTCCCGAGGGCACCGTTGATCCGGGACTGGACGGCGATCAGCAGGCCGGTGCCGAACGCCAGCGACAGGCCGAGCACCCGCAGTCCGGAGGACACCGCACTGGTGGCGCTCTGCTGGCTCGTCACATTCCTCCCTCGTTCGACGCTGCTCGATGGCGTACCCGATCACGTCAGCCCCCACCACATCAGCGAGGCCGGATCGGGCGGCAGCCGGTCAGCGGCCGAAGCGCCGTTCGCGTTGGTTGTAGGCGCGCAACGCCCGGATGAAGTCGACCTTGCGGAAGTCCGGCCACAACGCCTCACAGAAGTAGAACTCGCTGTGCGCCGACTGCCACATCAGGAACCCGGACAGCCGCTGCTCGCCGGAGGTGCGGATGATCAGGTCGGGGTCGGGCTGGCCGGCGGTGTAGAGGTGGCCGGCGATGTGGTCGATCTCCAGGGTCTCGGCCAGCTCCGAGATCGACATCCCCTGCTTGGCCTTCTCGGCCAGCAGTGAGCGGAACGCGTCCCGCAGCTCGTGCCGTCCGCCGTACGAGACGGCGATGTTGATCATCATCCCGTCCAGATCACGGGTGTCGGTCTCGGCTCGCCGCAGCACCTCGGCCGAATCGGCCGGGATCAGGTCCAGCGCGCCGAGCGGATGCACCCGCCAGCGGCGTTGGGCGGCCAGATCGGTGACCAGATCCTCGATCACCCGCAGCAGCGGTGCCAGCTCCTCACCGTCCCGGGCGAAATTCTCCGTCGACAGCACCCACAACGTGACCGTCGGGATCCGGACCTCGTCGCACCAGGTGACGAACTCCTTCAGCTTGTCCGCACCGGCCCGGTAGCCGACAGCGAGCGGCTGCCCGGGCGCGTTGGCGCGGGCCCAGCGACGGTTGCCGTCGGCCAGTACGGCGATGTGCTGCGGCAGTTGATCATGGTCGAGCTCACCGATCAGACGGTGTTCATAGGTCGAATACAACCAGCTCGAGGGGTGCAGGCGGTCGACAATCTCGCGCACCCGATCGACTCCTGCCACGGAGTGCAGACTACGCCGCTCCGCTGGTCGCCGTCAGCGCCCCCGCCGCGGAGATGTCAGAACGCGGTCGCGTGATGGCCATCGACGTTCCGACATCCCCCGCGTTCGGGGGTGCGCTGAGGATTGCCGAAGTTCACAGCGGACCCTCACCCGGCGTTCATGGGTTTGTTGATCGGCGCTGGCTACCGTCGGAGTGGATCGGCCACGTACGGTGGCCGACGATGACGGGGCCACCGGGTGTCCCGATCCGCTCGTGAGAGCCGGCGAAGATCCGTTCCTGAGATCTGAGGAGGACTGATGGCTACCAGCCTCGAGCAGCGCCCGCCCGAGCCCGAATCCGTGGTTGACGCCCAGCAACCGGCCCCGCCGGTCGGCCATGAAACGCCCGGTGAGACCGCTGCTCGGCTGGTCAAGCCACGGCTGCGGGGCTGGCTGCACGCCGCCATCACCCCGCTCGCCTGCGCCGCCGGGATCGTCCTGATCTGCCTGGCACCGACCGCTGCCGGCAAGGTCGGCGGTGCCGTGTTCCTGGCGGCCGCGCTGCTGCTGTTCGGCACCAGCGCCTTGTTCCACCGGTTCAACTGGGGTGTCACCGGGGTCGGGATCCTGCGCCGACTGGACCACTCCAACATCTACCTCTTCATCGCGGCGTCCTATACGCCGTTTGCCCTCGGGCTGCTCGAGGGGCGTTCGCAGACGTTGCTGCTGGTGTTGATCTGGGGTGCCGCGGTGCTCGGACTGTTCTTCCGAACCTTCTGGCTGAGCGCCCCACGCTGGCTCTACACCCTGTTGTACGTGGTGGTCGGTCTCTCGCCGGCCGGCTGGATGCCGCAGTTCGCTGCCCACGGCGGTCCGGCGGTCTTCACTCTGATCCTGGTCGGCGGCGGGCTGTACGTGGCCGGTGCGATCATCTATGCGACCAAGCGGCCCGACCCGTCGCCGCGCTGGTTCGGCTTCCACGAGGTCTTCCACTCCTGCACGATCGGCGCCTTCGTCAGCCACTACATCGCCATCTCGATGGTCACCTACGCCGCCTGATCGGCTGCCGCTCACCCCGGCGCGCTGACCGATCCGCCGCTACCGGGGAAGGTTGCTGAGCTCGGCGAGCATGGCTTCCTCGTCGGTGACCGGTAGCCGGCAGACGAAGCCGTGGCAGACGTACGCGGTCGGTTTGCCGTCGATCATCGTCCGACCGGCGAGCAGTGGTACGCCATCGGCATCGGGTCGGCCGAGGACGACCACCGAGCCGGCGGGTGCCACCCGGCGCGCCCGGTCCGCCATCGAACGGGCCGGCGGATCGTCCGGATCACCGACGACGGCGATTTCGGCCGCAGGGACTGCGGTCCGGGTGACCACGTCGGCGAGCAGCCAGCCGGCGAATCGGGGGGCGGCCGTGACCAACCTGGCCGCCGAACCGGCGGCCCGTTCGGACCGGGCGGCCAGGTCCAGTTCACCGCTGTAGGCAGCGAGCCGAGCGAAGGCGTGAACGGCCGAGCTCAGGCCCGACGGCGTCGCGTTGTCGGTGGGGTCCTTCGGCCGGTTGATCAGGCTCTCGGCGTCGTCGGCGGTGTCGTAGAACCCGCCGTCGGGTGCATCGAAATGATCGGCCAGCACCGTCAGCAGGCGTCGCGACCGACGCGCCCAGATCGGGTCGCCGGTCACTTCCGCCAACCGGACGAACGCCAACGCGACCAACGCGTAGTCGTCGGCATTGCCGTCGGTCCGGCCGACGACGCCGTCCCGAGATGTCCGCCGCAGCCGACCGTCGACCCAGTGTAGCTCCCAGATGGCCGTGGCCGCGCGGACCGCGGCGGTTACCCAGTCCGGTCGCTGCAGCAGCGCACCCGCAAAGGCCAGGGCATCGATCACCAGACCGTTCCAGGCCGCGATGATCTTGTCATCACGGGCCGGCCGAGACCGGTTGCCGCGCGCCGTGGCCAGCAGCCTCCGAATCCCCGACCATCGCGGATCCTGCTCGGCGTCGGGGTCTCGCAACTGCAGGGTCGACCTGCCGTCGTCGGCGGTGCCGGCCTCGGTGACCCGGCACCGGTCGACGGTGAAGTCGAGGAGTTCTTGATCACCGAGGGCCGCTTCCAGATCCGATCGGTCCCACAGGTAGTAGGCGCCCTCGGTCAGGGTGCCGTCCGGACCGGGCGAGTCGGCATCCAGGCTGGCGGCGAACGCCCCCTGTTCGGTGATCATCTCCCACAGCAGCCATTCGACGGTCTGGTTGATCACCGATTCGATCCGCGGATGTCGGGTGAGACGCCAGTCGTGCAGGTAGAGACCGAGCAGCAGACCGTTGTCGTACAACATCTTCTCGAAGTGCGGCACCACCCAGCCGGAGTCCACGCTGTAGCGGGCGAAGCCGCCGGCGAGCTGGTCGTAGATGCCGCCGGACGCCATCGCCATCAGCGTCTCGTGGGCGATGAAGCGCGCCTGGTCACGGACCCGATCCTCGACGTTGCTGACCGACAGCCGCAGCAGACCTTCCAGCACCGTCGACGGCGGGAATTTGGGTGCGCCGCCGAACCCACCGTGTTGCTGGTCGTAGTCGCCGATCAAGGTGTCCAGCACCGTACCAAGATCATCTCGCCCGACTGATCCGGCGATGTCGGCTACCGCTCCCTCGCTGAGCCGACGGGTGATGTCGGCCGCTCCGGAGCGGATGTCGTCGCGTCGTTCGGACCACGCTTCGGCGACGGCGTCGAGCACCTGCCCGAACGACGGCAGGCCGTGCAGCGGCTGTTTCGGGTAGTAGGTGCCGGCCTGGAACGGATCACCGTCCGGGGTCAGGAACACCGTCATCGGCCAGCCGCCCTGCCCCGTCATCGCCTGGGTGGCCTGCATGTAGACCGCATCGACATCCGGCCGTTCCTCCCGGTCGACCTTGATCGGCACGAAGTTGGTGTTGATCTTGGTCGCGGTGGGCAGGTCCTCGAAGGATTCGTGCGCCATCACGTGACACCAGTGGCAGGCGGCGTACCCGACCGACAGCAGGATCGGCACATCCCGCCGCCTGGCCTCGGCGAGCGCCTCGTCGGTCCACTCCCACCAGTCGACGGGATTGTGGGCATGCTGGAGCAGGTACGGGCTCGTCGCGCCTGCCAACCGGTTTACCACCTGAACCACTCCGCATCCGTGAACGTGCATCAGTCGCTGCTCTGATGCACGGGCCGACATCAGAGGCGTTCGTCCTCGACACGAGGACAACACCCACCGCCAGCCTAGGACGACGCGCCAGATCGCTCGTCAGAAGGCGGTGCTTTGCCGGCATCTGATACGGGTGATCGACACCGAATGCATCGCGGCGAGGACGAGGTCTCGATGATCAACCGCGCTGTCGGGCTTCCATGGTGATCGCCAGAGCCAGCAGCAAGATGTCGTCGATCGACTGATCATGGACGGTGATCCGATACCAGTCGTCGAGGACCTTCGGCTTCTCGATGCTGAACCCGACCCCGCCCCGTTCGTCGACGAAATCGAAGTGATACTTGATCACGGCGTTGATCACCTGACCTGGGGCGTCGCCGAACAGTCCGATGAGGCGTCGGACCCGAGCGGTCGCGAGGCTGCGTTCGGTCCCGGTGAGTCGGCCCACCGTGGGCTGGTCGAACTGCCAGGTCGTCCGTTCCACCGACTTCCTCGGCAACACACCGAAGGTGCCGAGGCACTCTCCGGCGTTGTCGATCACCTCGTATCCGGTCAACGAGGCAACGAATCCCGCGCTGCTCTCCCGGACCACCGCGATCTGTTCGGTCCGCTCCTCATCGCGGTAGATGATGATCTCGTCGGCAGCCTTCAACTGCTTCTCGGCATAGCCCACCAGTGCACCCGGCTGCCCCGCGCCGTCATCGGCCGACAACCGGTACTTGCGTTTCAGCCCGAGCGAGATCTTGCGAACGTGGTACGTCGACGCCGTCACGGCCGTGACCCTACCCGGGGCAGCAACACGCGAGGATGAGCAGCGGCCCCGTCGGTAGCCGGGATGGCTGGAACGTCCACGCCGAGCCGACGTGCCCGATGCGCGAGCCGGGGCGCGCCGGATCAGCCGCGGTTGAGGTAGTGATCAAATACCCGTGCCGAGCCCCGACGTCGACGCGATATCCGCGGCACGTCTCCATATCGGTAGATGACCGCCGTGCCCTCATCGCCCTCCCGCAGATCGCCCCCGACAACTCGGCCGACGAACCCGAACTGCATCATCGGCCCGAACTCCAGCGGATCGCCGTCGCCGGTCGCCCGGTCGAACAGCCGGCACAGCTCTGCGGTCAACTCCACGGTCAGCCCGGTCTCTTCCTGTACCTCACGAACCGCGCATTCCTCGGGCGACTCCCCGAACTCCACGATTCCGCCCGGCAGCCCGCACGGCTCCTGTTCATCACAACCAGGCGGATGGATCATCACCAGGCCATCATCGGACTCGACGACGACCAAGGCTCCGGCGTAGTTCGGCGGATAGTAGACCCAACCGCATGCGGAGCAGGTCGGGCGCTGGAACCGATTGACCTGATCACGCTGAGCAGGATCGAGGCGGCCCGCACACCGTGGGCAGAAGACATAGCGCAGGTGCTTCGGCGCAAGCTGCGGATAGTGCCCGGTCATGGCGGCAGTATCTCAACGCAGCGATCGATCGAGTACCGGTGCCGGGCCGCGGCCTGGCGTGGTCGGCCGCGGACCTCTACCGTCACCGTCATGTCGACACTCGAGTTCCGCCGGCCGCAGCCAGATCCGAAACCCCGGATGCCGCTGCTGGATCGGCTGCTGCGCCGCGACCGGGAGCCGGCCCCGGAACCCGAGCTGGTGCTCGATTCCGACGGCTTCACCGGTTACGGCGGACTCCGGGTGCCCTGGTCGGCTGTACGAGCCTGGCAGGTTGTCCACCATCACGCCGTATACCGCGACACACTCGGCGACCTCGAGGATGCGCCGGAGCTGTCCGAGGATCTCGAGCCGATCGAGATCGACGAATGGTTGGCGACGTTCGAGGTCGACGAGCCGGAACGATTCCTGGAGCCGTTGCCGCCGGAGGTGCGGGCGGTCTACCTGGACGATCGATTCGCACCGGTCCGGATCGGCCTGGACGGCTTGGATACTCCTGTTGCCGGCATCGTTGCGGAGATCGAGCGATTCATCGGCCGACCGCCGGTGCAACAATCGCGAACCAGCGCCTAGCGCGCGTCGCCACCTGCCTCGGATCGGGCCGCGCGGAAGCGTACCGACTCCGACATGTCCATCGGTCTCAGACCTGATGCTGCCCTCGTGGACCGCCGGACCTGGACACCATGCGGACCCATCTCAGCGCCAGCTGATGCAACGTCACACCGGCCAGGACGTTGACGAAACCAAGACCTGCTGCAGCGGCAATGTCCGGTGCCGATGGCGAGAGACCGCCGAGGAGAAGGACAACCGGCCACCCGATCGTGCCGAACACCAACGCCGAGCGCCACCAACGCCCCAACACCAGTCCGAGCAAGATCACGGTGGGAATCATGGCATTCTCCTCAGCCCGAGCCGTTCGCGCTGCTGTCCAACCTACGCCCGGGCAGGCACACTCCCGAGCTGCCGACCGGCCGTCAAGGTCGGTTCAGGACAGCGGCGGCGTCATGATCACTATGTCACCTCAGACTGGCCGCCAGCCCGCTGATCTCGTTTACTTGCTCGGATGTTTCGGTCCACGGTGGAGTCAGGCCATCACCGACGTAACGAGGCAGCAGATGCACGTGCAGGTGGAAGACATCCTGCCAACCCGCTGCGCGATTGCTCTGGAAGATCGACAGCCCATCCGGATGAAGGCGATCTTCCAGCCGCCTCGCCACCCGATGAACCGCCCGGCCCACTGCAGCGAACTCCGCTTCCCCGACGCTGAAGATATCGGCCGAATGCCGCCGAGGGATCACCAGGCTATGGCCCAGCGTCGCGGGCGCAAGATCGAGGAACGCCACCGAGTGATCATCGGAGTAGAAGACCTGATCCCACGGATCTTCCGAACCGATTCGACAGAACGTGCACCCGATCTCGTTCACAAGCTCGACTCCTCGTGTGTGAAGGCTGCCACGCCTAACCCTTTCCACACCCGACCGGCCGATTCCAGGATTGCTCTCAGTCCGATCTCGTCCATCAGAGCCTGGGCGGACGACTGGAGCCACGCCTGGCGATCGATCAGCTGCTCGACGTCGAGCCCGAGATCCTCTTGCTTCATCACTGCATCCTGTCAGAGCTGAAACCGTGCTCACATCGGATCGATGACCGGGCGCCAGGACCCGCAGGGAGGTTCGGCCCCGGGCTGACGGGCATCCCCGATCCACCGACGTCAGCAATACCAACGGAAACGCCGCCGACTTGTGTCGCACACGGGATCGGTCGCCGGGCCGTTGGTTCAGTGCCGTACGTCAGTGGGTCTGTTCCTCGAGAATGTGGAATCGATTCGGGTCAAGGGTGAAGCGGAAGATGGTGCCGACGCAGGTCATCCCAGCTGCCTCCAGAGTCGGCCGGGACTCCCAGTTCCCCGCCCCACAACCGGCGACAGGTGTCTGTTGGTTCCCCAGAACTTCCTGGCAGGCGAGCGCCAGGATGGACCGACCGATTCCTCTCCTTCGCGAGCCAGGGTCGGTGAACATGCCGACGTCCACCCGTTGCCCGTTCAGGATGTGTGGCACCAGGATCGCGATGCCGACCTCCGTTTCGTGCAGCCGGGCCACCCTCACCACACCGGAGTCGACGAGATCGGTGAAGTTCGGCTGGAAGCCGGTGCCGTCGAGATAGGCCAGATCCGCTACCGACGCCATGTGCAGGGCGAGACCCGGAACAGGACTG
This sequence comes from Microlunatus soli, assembly GCF_900105385.1. Taxonomy (NCBI): domain Bacteria; kingdom Bacillati; phylum Actinomycetota; class Actinomycetes; order Propionibacteriales; family Propionibacteriaceae; genus Microlunatus; species Microlunatus soli. Next base: position 1,355,209 of record NZ_LT629772.1, read on the forward strand.
CGCAGGTCCTCGGGCCGGAGCAGCTCGAACTGGTAAGCCTGATTGGCAATGTCACTCGCGAAATTACCGAACAGGTCGACGTGATGTCGATCCCAGGACGCGGCATATGCTTCGGTCGCGCCGGTGTCCTCCAGGAGCCGCTCGACGATCTGGCGGTCGAGTCTCTTGGCTGCAGGGTCGAGAGTGCAGAGCGATAGACCGGTGTTGTCGACCCCCGCGACGCCGACGCGTTGGCCGTCGACCTCGATGGCCAGATGGCGAGCACCGAGCTGCTTGGCAGGCATGAAGAAGTCGCCGCTGAAAGCCTGTGCCCGATGGTGGTCCTCAATGGCTGCTCGTGCGGTCGCCGCGTCCGTCTCAGGCAATCGGATGTCCACATCGAATCTGATCACTGGCCCAGGCTGCCGCACCAGTGCGATTCCTGTCGCGCCATTTTGACTGGGCGCGCTACCACCGGCACCGGAACATCCTGCTGAGACAGCCAACGACGCCGCCCATCCCACGAACTACCCGGCGTTGGTGAAGACCTGGCGGAGTGCCGTCGACGTTCCCGCGGGAACGCCTCGAGCACAGCTCAGCCGCCCGCGAGGGATCGGCATTCCTGCGGTGGGCACTCCAAGGCTGGCAGAATCCTCCCTGCCTCCGATCAGACTGTCAACGTCGACATGAAGGGTCCCGGATCTCACGGTGAAGCAAGATAGAGCCCCGCTGAGTGGTGGGTTTTCGAGTTGATTCTCGGTGTCTAGTTGCCGGTCTCGATCGCGGCAACGGGTCCAGTATCGCTGTCGGGGCGGAGTTTGGCCATGCTGGTTTCGGAGAGGTAGCGGCGTTCGGCGACTTGCCATTCGTCGTGGAGGTCGTTGACCACGGCGCCGACGAGGCGGATGACGCTGGCCTCGTTGGGGAAGATTCCGACGACGCGGGCGCGGCGTTTGATCTCGCGGTTGATCCGTTCGATCGGGTTGGTCGACCAGATCTTGGCCCAGTGACTACGGGGGAACGTGGTGAAGGCAAGGACTTCGGCTTTCGCGTCGTCCATCAGCGGACCGATCTTGGGAAAGGTTTGCGCGAGTTGGTCTCGGACTTGGTCCCAGACCGCTGCAGCTGCTGTTGGGTCGGGTTGGGCGAACGCGGTTCGGAACACCGAGGCGACCATGTCCTTGTGGGACTTGGGCACCAGCGCGAGCAGGTTGCGGGCGAAGTGGACCCGGCAGCGTTGATGCGCCACCCCTTGAAACTGCCGGTCCAGAGCGGCGACCAGACCGGCGTGTTGGTCGGAGATGAGCAGTTGGACTCCGGACAGGCCACGCTCGCGCAGGGTGCGGAGGAAACCGCGCCAGAACACCTCGTCCTCGCTGTCGCCGACGTCGATACCGAGGATCTCCCGGCCGCCGCTGGCGGTCACCCCGGTCGCCACCACCACGGCCATCGAGGTGACCTGTCCGGTGCGTCGGACATGCAGGTAGGTCGCGTCGAGGAACACGTAGGGAAAGCTGGTGTGGTGCAAGGGCCGGGTCCGGAACGCGGTGACTTGCTCGTCCAGACCGGCACAGATCCGGCTCACTTCGGACTTGCTGATACCGGTCCCGATGCCCAAAGCGACGACAAGATCGTCGACTGCACGGGTCGAGACACCGTTCACCCAGGCCTCCATCACCACCGCATACAAGGCCTGATCGATCCGCCGTCGGCGTTCCAAGATCACCGGGAAGAACGATCCCTGCCGCAGCTTCGGGATCTGGAGCTGAACATCACCGGCCTGGGTGGAGACCAGCCGCGGACGAGATCCGTTGCGCTGAGTCGTGCGTGTGTCGGTGCGTTCATACGGGCCGGCGCCGATCTGTTCGGTCGCTTCGGTCTCGATCAGTTCCTGCATCACCATCCGAACCGATTCCCGGATCAGGTCAACGCCTTCACCGGCACGAAACGCTGCAAGCAGCTCGGATGCGACAGACTGGGACAACGCCATCGGTGGGACCATCCTTCAGTGAGTACTTGGCGGTACACACCGAGAATCCCGCCGGTGGCGCCCTCAACAGCGACGACTCACCGAACCCCGAAACCCCACCACTCCAAGGGACTCACACACGTGAAGCAATCGCCCGACGAGCGACACGAGGGTCACGACGCGACTCTCATTGGCCGCGAGGAGACGCTGCAAATTGCTGAGCGGGCGCGGAAGCCATCGGGCAGCACCGTGCATCAAGTCCGCGTCACACTGGAACTCACCCCATCGTCGGAGTCGCACAACGGCTACGTTCTTCGAGACCGATTCGTCGGCATCCAGGACCAGCACGGCGAGGTCGTCGAGGGACGAGTAGTCGGTCGCGCTGGTCGGCTCCGCTGGCAGACCATGGTTGTCCTGATCCAGGATCCGATCGGCACCCTGCGACGGCTCGGGGCCACGGTTCACGGGCCGAAACACGACCGGTTCCTCTATCTGAGCTGGCCAGCTTCCGGCGACGGTTGGGGCGGGATGCGTGCCAAGATCCAGTTGCGGTACGCCGATCCTCTGGTCCCTCAAATCGTCGCAGCTCAGCAACCGTCACTGATCGCCGACGTGACTGACCGCATGCCGCACGACCGAACACCGGTCCCGTGGGAAGTTCGAGATCTCGCGACCTAGCGCCAGACCGTCGGGACACCCACGGAGTCTCAGCTCGGCGGCACTGCCCGATGGAGGTTCGGTGGCGGGCCCCACCCGCCGACAGACCATCGCGAGCAGGCCATCAGGGCAGGCTCACCGGGCACGCCGACAAACGCGCAATCGCTGTGTCAATAGGGATCGCTCACCGGGCACTGACTGGTCATCAGACTGTCCTGAGACGCAGGCGGACATCGATCGACGATCGGGCAGAGTGATCATTTCGTCGTACGAGTTCGCTCCTGGGTGCCGAAATCGCCCCCGGTTCACCCACTGGTACAACATCCTCGATCGGTTCCGGTCTCGACTGCCGTGTGCTCATCACCGAGATGCGAACCTTTGGTGGGATCAGATGTACCGGACTCCGGCCACGCCGCACTGACCTCGCGCCGCAGAATCGTCGCCGCCCCCGGTCGATCAACAGGACACGGCGCGGGCACCGCGCAGCACCTGCCGGACTCGGCCCGGGCTGACACCAGTCTCTCGGCGCATGACGCGGCTGAAATGGGCCTGGTCACTGAAGCCGAGTGAGACGGCGAGCCCGGCGAGGTCGGTCTCCCCCTCGTCGATCCGCTGCAGGGCCCGACTGATCCGGACCCGGTTGCGATAGCGGCTGACGGACTGGCCGATGTGGTGGCAGAAGGTGCGACTCAGATGGGCCGGCGACGATTGCAGCAGATCGGCGAGAGCGACCAGGCTCGTGACGCTCGGATCGTCGGCGAGCATCGCTTCCCGAGCTCGGTCGGCGAGGTCGTAGCTGCCCGGCGTCGGCGCCTCGTTCGGGGCCTGCCGAATCGCCAACTGCAACAGGGTGACGACGGCCTCGGCGGCCTCGAAATCCGGATCAGCGGTGCTGTGCAGCAGCTTCCGATGCGCCAGCTCGAGTCGGCCGTCCACGTGGACCGGCAGTGCCCGCCTGCTGTCGATCCCGACGTCCAACGCGTCACCAGGAAGGCTGATCGAGGTGCAGACGTCACCGCCGGCGGGGTGGGCGAACGACGTTTCCCGCCCCGCCGGGTGTAGGTAGCCGGTGGTCGGATCGACGGTGGACGCCCGACCGCCGGATCGGACCCGGAATCGCCCCCGATGGACCAGCACGACCTCGGCGTCTCCGGACGTCTCCGGTGTGGACCACCGCACATGGTGATCGGAACACTCGACCGACCGGACCGCGAAGTACGGGCTCGCCACCAGACTCCTCGACCTGCGCACCCGACGAATCTATCCATAGCCACCGACACTCGTCCGGCCACGAGCACCCGCATATTCGTTCAAGACCTGCCCGGCGTCTCCGGAGACGATCGTTGGTGTGCCCAGTATTCGTCCGGTCGATGCCGGAGGCCGCCGCGGCGTGCTGCTCGCCGTCCTGCTGACCGGCCAGGTGATGGCATCGATCGACGGATCGATCGTGTCGGTCGCGGCACCGACGATCCAGGAAGGGCTGGACGCGACGGGTGCCGAGATCCAGCTGATCGTCTCGGGATATCTGCTGACCACCGGCGTGCTGTTCGTCACCTGCGCACGACTGGGTGACGTGATCGGGCATCGTCGCGCGTTCATGATCGGACTGGGCTGGTTCACGATCGCGTCGTTGCTCTGCGGATCGGCAGTCAGCCCGATCATGCTCATCCTCACCCGCTTGCTCCAGGCCGGCGGTGCGGCCCTGCTGATGCCGCAGGTATTTTCCCTGATCCACCGCCAGTGGGACGGGATCGCCCGACGCCGAGCGATCGGCGTCTACAGCACTGTGCTGGCTCTCGGTGTCGTCCTCGGGCAGGTCGGTGGCGGAGTGGTCGCCGGCGCCGACCTGTTCGGGCTCGGCTGGCGGCCGGTGTTCTTGATCAACGTGCCGATCGGTCTGATCACCCTTCTGATCGGCGCACGGGTGATGCCGGTCACCCGGCGGGAGACCGCCGCTCGTCTGGACCCGCTCGGCGTCGTCCTGCTGACCGCGGCGATGATCGCGATCACCGTGCCCCTCACGATCGGGCAGGAACGCGGCCGGCCGATCTGGTCCTTGATCATCCTCGGTGTCGGTGCGGTCCTGCTCGTGATCTTCGTCCGCTACGAGATGAGGGCACCGCATCCGGTGCTCGACCTGGCCGCACTGCGACCGAGAGCGGTCCGACAGGGACTGCTGGCGTGCTGCATCGTGATGGGCTGCTACACGGCGTTCCTGCTCACCTTGACCCTTCATCTGCAGGGCCGGCTGGGTTTCACTCCACTGCAGGCCGGGATCGCGTTCGTCCCGTACGCGGTCGGTTTCGGCGCTCTCAGCCTGACCTGGAACGCCTACCCCGTCTGGCTGCAACGCAGCCTCCCGGTGGCCGGACCGATCGCCTGCGCCGCAGGAATGATCTTGGTGGTAGCGCTTTTCCGCGAGAACTGGCAGCCGGGCGGATCTGCACCACTGCTCGTCCTGGCCGGTGCCGGTCACGCCGCCGGATACAGTCCGCTGATCGCGCGGATCACCGCGGGGATCGACCCGCGGCTGGCATCGGCGATCTCGGCGCTCAACTCGACCGGCCCGACGTTGGCCGAAGTCGTCGCCGTCGCAGGTCTCGGCAGCCTCTACTTCGCCGCGGCGGACTCTGCCGACGGTCTGCTGCAGGTCACTGCCATGATCTTCCTGCTGTTGATCATCGGCGCGTTCTTCGCGGCATCGGCGCTGATCGTCCGACGGCGATCATCTACTGCTGAATCGTCAGCTGACGCACCCGACGCTGGAGCCAGGCGATGACCACTCCGATACCGGCGAGGACGCCACCGGCGACGAACGGGAGTCCAGGATGGCCTGCGGTGGCGACCGCGCCGGTCACGGCCAGTGACAGCGGCGATCCGAACTCCATCGTCAACTCGAACAGAGCATTGGCCCGCCCGACCTGCTCCCGAGGCACGTTGGTGGTGATCAGTGCGTAGGACACCGATCCGCTGGATCCCGAACACACGCCCATCACGATCGCCAGCACCAGCGTCACGACGTAGCTGGTCGTGAGGCCGATGCCGATCAGACACACCGCCATGCCCGTCGTCCCGGCCAACATCACCAGGGCGTAGCCGCGGCGCAGCGGCCGAGCGATGAGCGTGAAGCCTGCTGCGGCTGCACCGGCACCGAACCCGGCCAGGACCCAACCGGCACCGTCGGCGCCCCACCCTCGTTGCGCCGCCATCACCGGAATCCCGGCGGTGACCGGACCGGCGAAGCCGATGTTCAGCAGGGCGACCATCAACAGCACGCTCCCCACCCCACGGGCACGGCGGACGGTACGCAGTCCGTCCAGTGCGTCGACGAACAACTGCTTGGGGCTGTAACTCGCCGTACTTCGGTCTCCGCCGGTTCGCGCGATCGGCGACAACCGGATGACGGGCAGACAGAGAACGCCGGCCAGGAACAGGATCCCGGCCACGGCAAACCCACCGGCTGGGCCGCCGGCGGCCACCACCGAGCCGGCGACCGCGTTGCCGATCAAGATCGACATCCGGATCACCACCGTACGCAGCGCACCGACCCGCTGCTGACCCGACTCACTGCCGGTTGCGATGTGGGTCGGCATCGACGTCGCACTCGGCTGGAAGATGCCGTCCAGGCAGCCGGCGACCAGCGCGATGATCACCAGCAGCGGCACCGAGTAGTGCCCCACCGACAGCACGACCGCCATCGCCACCATCAAGATCATCCGGCCGATGCCGGTGACGGTCATCGACACCCGCGGATGACTGACCCGGTCCGCGACGGCGCCGCCGAACAGCAGCATCACCACCCGAGCGACCGACACCGCCGCGACGACCGCCGCCACCGACGCCGGACTACCCGATCGCAGCGCGGCAAACGTCAGGGCGAGGGTGAAGACCTGATCGGCCAGCAACGAGAATCCGAAGCCGCCGACCCAGCCGGCGAGGCTCAGCCGCCACCGGCTCTGCAGTTGTGTCACCGGTGTGTGCTCCGGTGTCGTCGGAACTCCCCCGGCGTCTGACCGGTCCATCGTCGGAAGGCCTGCACGAACCCCGACGGGGTGGCGTAACCGAGCTGACGGGCGGTGGCCTCGATCGCCCCACCCGGCCCCTCGAGACGGTCCATCGCCTGCGCCACGATCAGCTCGGCGGCCATCTGACGAAACCCGGTGCCGTCGGCTGCCAAGGCTCGCCGCAGATTGCAGCGCAGCATGACGTCATCACTGATGTCGTACGACCGCGCTGTCCGCAGCAGATCGTGCGCTCTCATCGCACTACGCGGGATGGTCACATCGCGCATCGTGGGATTATAGGAGGCTGGTACCGAACACCACCCACCTCGTGCAGGGCAGGGATGGCCCGATTTCGACATCAGCCGCCCGCCATCGGGCCGGCTACCGACCACCGGGATGCGGCGTCGGAGACCATACGGGCTCCAGATCGGTTGTCGCGCCGCAAGCCTGCACCCGTCAGGTGGGACGATGGAGACCAGCCCATCGGGAGGTGCTGCGATGACCGACGGCGTATCCGAGATCCGAGCCGCGTACGACAAGACCGTCGCCGCAGCCACGGCGCGGATCAAGTACGCGACAGAGATGACCTGGCGGATGCCGAGGCTTCCGGAACCGAAGCAGCGCAGCGCCGTCCGACAGGCCATGATCAACATCGCCAAGAGCGCCGGCAAGACGGTGGGCAAGGGGGCATGGCGGCTGGCGACCCGCAAACACGATTTTCGGCATCAGGAGGCCGACGGGTTCATCGACTGTGCCGGTCGTCGATGGATGCTCGACTACGGCAGCTATGCGCGGCTGCACATCGATGATCAGGAATGGAGTGGGCGGTCCGGGCGGCCGCTGACGACGCTTCCGGCCGATCCGCCGAGGACGACATCTCCACTGTGGCTGATCGATCTGGTCCGCGGCGTCGATGCCGCCGATGATCACGGATCGACCGACATCGACGGACAGCAGTGGCACCGGTTCGACGTCACCGCGGATCTGTCCCGCGCCGCAGCCACCCAGAGTGCTGCGATGCCCAGCCCGGCCCGGGACCGCTACGAGCAACTGCTGGCACTTCCGTTCCAGCTCTGGATCGGCGACGGCTACCTGCGACGGATCCGATTCGCCGCGGACAACTCCGTCACCGAGATCACGCTCAGCGATTTCGGCGCCCAGCTCGATGATCTTGACTGGAGCCGGCTGCCGACCTTCCGATCACCGGATGAAGCGGCCGCGGTTCGCGAGCTGCACGAGGCTGACGACGGTGAGCAGCCGGACCAGCAGTCCGAGCCGGCCGAGCGGGAAACGTAGAGTGGTCGGCATGCGCATCGCAATCGTCGGCGGTCACGGCAAGATCGCCCTGCAGCTGCACCCGCTCCTGGTCGCGGCCGGCCACACCCCGGTCGCCCTGGTCCGATCGGAGGACTATCGGTCCGAGCTGGAGCAGTTCGGCGCCGAGGTCGGCCTGTTGGACATCGAACGGCAGTCCGCTGCCGACTTCGCGACCGCGTTCGACGGCTGCGAGGCCGTGGTCTTCACGGCGGGCGGTGGACCGGACGGCAACAAGGAACGCAAGCGGACCGTCGACCTGGAAGGTTCGCTCAAATCGATCGATGCGGCCCGGAGTTCCGGGATCCGGCGCTTCGTCCAGGTGTCGGCCTACGGCGCCGACGATCCGGTCGCCGACGATGCCGGCGACGTCTGGCGGGCCTACGTCGAGGCCAAGCGAGACGCCGACGCGGCGCTGCGGGACAGCGAGCTGGACTGGACGGTGCTGCGCCCCGGCGGCCTCACCGACGGTGCCGGCACCGGCCTGATCGGGTTGGCGGATCGACTGCCCCGCGGCCAGATCCCGCGCGCCGACGTCGCCGCCGTGATCACCGCCGTCCTGCCGAACGCCGCAACCGTGGGCCGGCAATGGGAACTGATGTCCGGCGACGTGCCGATCAGCGACGCGATTGCTGCCGCCGTGGGCATTGCCTGAGCCTGACGAGCAACCGCATCCAGCCGTCTACGTCAGGCGGATGCGGGCCTGGCCGTCGACCCAATCGAGCCCGCGCTCGGTGTCCTCGCCGGGTACGTACTCGGCGGCGATCAGCCCCTTGTATCCGTTGGAGGCAAGAGAATCCATGACAGTGGAGAAGTCGACGGTCCCGGTCCCGGGAGCTCCACGACCCGGGGCGTCCGCCAACTGCACATGCCCGATCCGGTCGGCGTACCGGTCGATGACCGCCGGGAGGTCTGCACCGTTGTTCGCCAGGTGGAAGGTATCGAACAGCAGCGCAATGTTGTCCTGACCCGCCGCTTCGCGAACCCGGTCGACGATGTCGATCGCCTGCTCGGCCGTCTCGATCGGATACGCCCCGTTCAGGTTCCGACTCAGAGGCTCGATCAGCACGGTACCGCCGACCTCGGCGAGCCGCTGAACTGCCAGTTCGAGATTCTCCAACGCAACGCGATCCTGCTCGGCCGGCTCCACGCCCGGCAGTCGTTGGCCGTAGAGCGCGTTGAATCCGCGTGCTCCGGTCCGTGCAGCGACCTCGACGACAACGTCGAGGTTGGCGCGGAACTCATCGCGCCGATGCGGAGCCGACAGCACTCCTCGTTCCCCGGCAGCCATGTCTCCGGCGAACAGGTTGAGGCCGGCCAGTGAGAGGTCCGCGCGTTCGACAGCGTCCAGGAACGCGGTCAGCTCCTGCCCTCCGCGCGGCGACGGGAAGGACCACCACGCCTCCACGGCAGTGAACCCGGCCTGTTTTGCCGCGTTCGGCCGTTCCAGGAGGGGCAGTTCGTCAAAGAGAAGGGAGACGTTGGCGACAAGATCCCATCGAACCGCCTCGTCCCCGACAACATCTCGTGCACTCACCGTTGACCTCCCTCGTTCCGGATCGACAGTCGGTCGAGGGGGTCCGGGCTGGTGGCGATCGGGCGCCCCATCCCACCGTGGCCGATGCAGCCGATCTTCACCATCAGTTCCTTTCGTGGGCCGGCTCTGCCCTGCGCGTTCTGTCCGTCCCGAGTGCGCTCGCCGCCAACAGGACGCATCAACGCTCAGGCAAGAGCACTTAGCTATCTGCACTGTCTCGTACATTTGTCTGTAACGCAATCTTGACAGGCAATCGTACTGATGATTGGGTAGCTGCAACTGGGTTCCAGGCGACTCCAACGACGCATTCACCGCGAAGGAACGTGCCATGCCATCAGACATCTCACGGCCACACCGATCCGTCGGCCGGCGCAGCATCCTGATCGGCGGGCTCGCCACCGCGACAGCTGCTCTGTCGAGCTGCGACCTGCTGTCCCTCGAGCCGACCAGTCGGCCGACCCAGCAGCCGAAAGGCAACGAAGCACCCAACCTCGCCGCGGCCGTCAAGAAGGGGGATCTTCCGCCGGTTGCCGAACGCCTCCCACCCAAACCGATCGTCGTTCCTGCGCCGGCAATCGGCCAGTACGGCGGCACCTGGCACTCCGCCACGCTCGGCACCGGCGACGCCCAATGGTGGTGGCGGACCGCTGGTTACGAACCTCTCCTCCGGGTCGATCCGAACACCAGCGAGGTCGTGGCCAACGTCGGCGAATCGTTCGAGTTCGACTCTCCCGGCACCACCTTGACCGTCAAGCTCGTCAAGGGCATCAAGTGGTCGGACGGTGAACCGTTCTCCGCCGACGACATCGTGTTCTGGTGGGAGTCCTACGCCCTCGACCCCGATCTGTCTCCCGCCGGCCCACCGGAGTGGATGATCGTCGACGGCAAGCCCGGGCACGTGAAGAAGATCGACGATCTCACGGTCGCCTTCAGTTTCGAATCACCCAACGGCCTGCTCCCCTTGCGACTCGCTGACTCCGACGGCCAGCCGGTGACCGCGATGCCCCAGCACTACCTCAAGAAGTTCCACAAATCGTTCGCCGAGGACGCCGACGCACAAGCGAAGAAGGCCGGCCTGGACAGCTGGGTGGACCTCTTCCTCGCCCGGAGCGGGGAGTCGACATCCTTCATGGCCAAAGATCTTCCGGTGATCAAGGCCTGGACGCTGACGACCGATCCGGGAACCAGCGACGCCGTCGTCTTCCAACGCAATCCGTACTACTGGAAGGTGGACAAGGACGGCAGCCAGCTGCCCTACCTGGACAGGATCTCGATGGCGGTGCTGCAGGACATCCAGGTGATCCTGCTGAAGGCGACCAACGGCGAACTCGACTACCACGCACGGCACTTCAACCTTCCCGCCAACAAACCGACCGTCGCCAGCGCCGCAGGCCGGTCCGGCTACCGCGTCACCAATCTCGTTCCCGGCAGCATGAACGTCGGCGTGATCGGCTTCAACCTGACCACCAAGAACGCCGTGAAGCGACAGATCTATCGCAACAAGGACTTCCGGATCGGAATGTCCTACGCGCTCGACCGTCAGCAGCTCATCGAGTCGGTCATCCAACGTCAGGGCGAACCGTGGCAGGCAGCGCCGCGACGAGAATCGCGCTACTACGACGAGGAGATGGCCAAGCAGTACACCGAGTTCAACCTGGACAAGGCCAACGAGCACCTCGACAAGGCGTTCCCCAAGAAGGACGCCAAGGGAAACCGGCTGGGTCCCGACGGCAAGCCGATCGTGATCAACTTCCTCGCCGCCACCTCCGGTGGTGATCTTGAATCGCTCTACCTCGACATGCAACCGATCATGAAACAGCAATGGGCCAAGGTCGGCGTTCAGATCACCACCACGGCGATGGAACGATCCCTGTTCGGGGTCAAGACCGACAACGAAGCACAGGACGCGCTGATGTGGACCGGCTTCGGAGGATCGGACCTCACCTTACCGATCGACCCGCGGTGGTACGTCCCGCGCACGACCAGTCAGTCGAACTGGGCCAAGCAGTGGGTGCTGTGGGACAGCACGAACGGCGCCGACGGCGAGGAGCCGCCGGAAAGTGTCAAGGAGGCGTTCGCCTTGTACACCAAGGCGACCGGAAGCGTTGATACGAAGAAGCGGGACGACTACCTGAAGCAGATGCTGAGAGTCGCGAAGGAAGAGTTCTGGGTCATCGGCACGGTCAGCACCCCGGCGAGCTTCGCCGTCGTGTCGGACAAGTTCATGTCCATTCCGGACAGTCAGCCCGATGCCTGGCCATTCCCTCAACCCGGTCAGTTGCATCCCGAGACGTTCTGGCTCAAACCATGATCGCCACGGACCACCCGAGAAAGGTCTGCAGATGATCGCAGCCCACGGCAAGCTGAGCAGAATCCCGTACGGCGCCGTCTACTTCCGCAAGTCCAATCCACCCAGGACGGACTGGGAGCGCGACTACCAGGTGGCCGCCGACGACGGCATGACCACCTTCCGGCACTGGTTCATGTGGTCGGCCATCGAGACGGCGCCCGGCATCTATGACTGGGACGACTACGACCGGCAACTCGATCTTGCCGCCGCGAACGGCATCAAGACGATCATCGCCGAGATGATCACTGCCGCTCCGGAATGGCTCTACGCCCAACGCCCTCAGGGGCGACTCGTGCACGCGGACGGACGACCCTTCGAATCCCAGCTCGGCGGAAGTTCCTCGACCGGCGGGTTCCACGCCATGAGCTTGGACGACGACGTTGTCGCCGATGCTGCCGGTCGATTCCTCACCGCGTTGGTCACCCGTTATCGCGATCACCCTGGATTGGGTGGCTACGACGTCTGGAACGAGTGCAACTACCCGGTCGACTCCGGATACGGGCCGGCGACCATCGAACGCTTTCGAGATTGGCTGCGGGCGCGGTACGGCGAGCTCGCGACGCTGGGCCGCGCCTGGGGACGGTACAGCTACTCGGACTGGGATCAGGTACAACCGCCACACACCCTGGCGCCCTTCACCCAGTCGATCGACTGGCTGAACTTCCAAGCAGACAACGCTTTCGAGTGGATGACGTGGCGGGTCGACTTGATCAAGTCCCTGGACAAGAGCCACCCGGTCACCGCACACGGGATCGCCGCGTCGCTGGTATCGGCTGCCCGGAACGGCGCCGATGACTGGCGCTCGGCCGAACGGGTCGACAGCTACGGCTACACCTGGGTCGCATCTCGGCAGGGCGATGCCGATTGGCAGCAACTGCATGCGGTGGACCTGACCCGCGCAGCGTCGCGGGGAAAGGACTTCTGGCACGCAGAGGCGCAGGGCGGTCCCCTCTGGTTGCAGCCTCAGGTGATCGGCCGCCCGCTGGACGATGGTCGGATCACGACCGCCGAGGACCTACGGATCTGGAATCTGACATCGTTCTGCGGCGGCGCCCGCGGCCTGTTGTATCCCCGGTGGCGGCCACTGCTGAACGGTCCGCTGTTCGGTGCCTTCGGGCCGTACGGCATGGACGGTTCTCGGACCGATACCAGCGCCATGGCCTCAACCGTTGCCCGGTGGGCGAATTCCGACGCCACCGCGGGCCTCTTCGCGTCGGCACCGATCGGCGGCGAGGTGGGAATCGTCTACCTTCCGGAGGCGCAGACCCATGACCTGCTGCTGCAAGGTACGTCCGACACCTACACCAAGGCGGTACGCGGCGCGTACCGAGGTTTCTTCGACAACCGGATCCAGTCCGACTTCGTCCACATCGACGACATTGCCCAGTACCGACTGCTCTACCTTCCCTACCCGATCGCGATGTCGGCCGCACACGCGGACTCACTCGCCGATTGGGTTCACTCCGGCGGATCCCTGATCGTGGAAGGACTGCCCGGCTACTTCGACGACGCAGGCTGGGTCGGCACCCGGCAGCCGAATCACGGCTGGGACACGGTTCTCGGCGCACGCCAGGCCGACGTGATCTTCGCACCTGACCTGTTCCACGATCTGACGATCGAGGCTCCGACGGGCACGGTCCCGGTCGACGCCTTCCGTCAGTCCTACCAGGTGAGCACCGGCGTCGTCCGCGGGCATTTCAGCGACGGCGACGCAGCGATGATCGACCACGTCCACGGTGAGGGGCGAACCCGGCTGATCGGCTCCTTCCCCGGCCTGGGTTATCACGATCGCCCCACCGATGCAGGACGAGAGTTCTTCGCCGACTCCCTCGCCTGGGCCGGTATCGAGCAGCACGCATCGGTTACCGGCGCCGATCTGACGGCACGGATCTTCGACGGTCCCGGCGGTCGATTCCTCTGGCTGCTCAATCACACCCGCACCGACCAGCACGGCACCGTGCGACTTGCCGGTGCCTTCCTGCCGAAGGGTGAACCGACCGTCATCTGGGGTCGGGATCAGCCGTCGCTCGCCGCAGACGGCAGCCTTACCGTCCGCGTCGGCCGACGGGACGCCCTCATCCTCGAGATCGGATGACCTGTGCTGCGATTCATCTTCCGTCGAACGTTGATCATGATTCCGACTGTTCTGATCATCTCGTTCGTGTCGTTCGTCCTGATCCAACTACCACCGGGCAACTACGCCACCGCGCTGGCTTCGCAGATGGCTTCCAACGGTGAAACCCTCGACCAGACACAGATCGCTGCGATCGAAGCCAGGTACGGTCTGGGCGAACCGTTCCTCGTCCAATACGTCCATTGGATCGGTGGGATCCTGCACGGCGATCTGGGACGGTCCTTCGTCTACAACGCTCCGGTCTCGGGGCTGATCATGGACCGGTTGCCCGCGACTCTGCTGATCGCAGTGGTCACGCTGGCGTTCACCTGGCTGCTCGCCTTCGTCGCCGGACTGGTCTCGGCGACGAAACAGTACTCGGTCCCGGACTACGCCCTCAGCACCGTGGCGTTCATCGGTCTGGCCACCCCGAGCTTCCTGCTGGCGCTGATCCTGATGTACCTGGGGTCGCGCTATTTCGGGATCAGTGTCGGTGGTTTGTTCTCGGCAGAGTGGGCCGAGTCGGGGTGGAACCTCGGCAAATTGCTCAACCTGCTGTCGCACCTGTGGGCTCCGGTCCTGGTGATCGGGCTGGCGCACACAGCCGGTCTGTTCCGGATCTTCCGGGCGAACCTGTTGGACGAGGTGCCCAAGCCGTACACGATCGCGGCCCGGGCGCGCGGGCTGACCGAGCGCCGCATCCTGCTGCGCTACCCGGTTCCGATTGCCCTCAACCCCTTCATCTCCACGGTCGGCTGGATGATTCCGGCAGTGATCACCGGTGACATCCTGGTCGGCAAGGTGCTGGCATTGCGAACCACCGGCCCGCTGCTGCTCGAAGCGCTGCTGGCCCAGGATCCCTTTCTCGCCGGCGGGATCATTCTTCTCGTCTCCGTGCTCACCGTCATCGGCACCTTGGTCTCCGACATCATCCTGGCCGCCGTCGACCCGCGCGTTAGGTTGCGAACCGCATGACTGCAGCAGAGTCGACCGACAATCGTCGTCCGGATCACGTCGGCGCCGACGTCGACACGATCGAACCGGACGATCTGACAACCGATCTTGGTGCCGCTGACCTTGCTGCACTGCCGGAGGCGACGCCACGGCAACTCTTCTGGCGAGCGTTCACCAAACACAAGCTGGCGCTGCTCAGCCTGATCCTGATCGTGCTGGTCTACCTGGTGGTGATCTTCGCCGAGTTCCTGGCGCCCAGCACGGCCGAACATGTCAGGTCCGCCTACGCCCTAGCCCCACCACAGGTCGTGCACTTCTTCGGTCAGGACGCCAACGGCCACCAGGTGCTGATGTACGTCTACGGGTACAGCTCGACCGTCGATCCACAGACCAACGCCATCAACTACACAGCCGATCACAGTCAGCTGATTCCCGTCAGATTCTTCGCCGACGGTGATCAGTACCGCTTGTTCGGCCTGTTCCCGATGAACCATCACCTGATCGGCCCGGTCGACGCCAACCAACCGTTCTTCCTCCTCGGTTCGGACGTCAACGGTCGGGACCTTCTCAGTCGGGTGATCTTCGGGGCACGGATCTCGATGTCGATCGGTTTGGTGGGGGTAGCAATCGCCTTCGTCCTGGGAATCGTTCTCGGAGGATTGTCGGGCTACTTCGGCGGGCGTATCGACACCGTCATCCAGCGACTCATCGAGCTGCTGATGTCGATTCCGACCCTGCCGCTCTGGCTCGCGCTGGCAGCCGCGATGCCGCTCAGCTGGGGAGCCGTCAGTCGGTATTTCGCGATCACCGTCATCCTGGCCATTGTCGCCTGGACCGGCCTGGCACGGGTCGTCCGTGGCCGCTTCCTTGCGTTGCGCGGCGAGGAATACGTGATGGCCGCGCAACTCGACGGCAACAGTGTCTGGCGCACGACGATGCGACACATGTTGCCTGCCTTCAACTCCCACCTGATCGCTCAACTGACGTTGTCCGTTCCGGCGATGATCATCGCCGAGACCTCATTGAGTTTCCTCGGGCTCGGCCTGACACCACCGGCGGTGAGTTGGGGCGTCCTGCTTCAAGCGGCAAGCAGCATCCAGGTCATCTCTTCAGCGCCCTGGCTGTTGATCCCGGGCCTCGCCGTGGTGATCACCGTGCTCGCCCTCAACTTCCTAGGAGATGGACTCCGCGATGCCGCAGATCCGTACGGACACTGAACCACTGCTGCAGGTCCGAGACCTGCAGACCCACTTCGACCTGGACGGACGGACGGTCAAGGCCGTCGATGGCGTCAGCTTCGATATTCATCGCGGCCGGTGCCTCTGCATCGTCGGTGAGTCCGGATCCGGCAAGTCGATCACGGCCCGGTCCATCCTGAGGCTGGTCGAGCGCCCCGGTCGCATCGTCGGTGGATCGATCGTCTGGAACGGAGGCGACCACCCCGTCGACCTGACCGCCCTCGATCCGCGCAGTGCGACGATGCGGACCGTCCGTGGCAACGACATCGGGATGGTGTTCCAGGAACCGATGGCGTCCTTGTCACCGATGTACACCGTCGAACAGCACCTGATCGAGGCGATCCGGACGCACGATCGCCCGGTCAGCAAGGCCGACGCACGCGCCCGCGGCCTGGAACTGCTCGATCGGGTCGGGATCTCGCGACCCGAAACGCGGATGTCCAGCTATCCCTTCCAACTGTCGGGTGGACTCTGCCAGCGGGTCATGATCGCGATCGCCCTCTCGGCCGATCCTGCACTGCTGATCGCCGACGAACCGACCACCGCGCTCGATGTCACCACCCAGGCCCGGATCCTCCGACTGCTGGCCGGCCTGCAGCGCGAACGGGGTCTGGGGATGATGTTCATCACCCACGACCTGGGGGTGGTGGCCGAGCTTGCCGACGACGTGGCGGTGATGCGCCGCGGCCACGTCGTCGAGTCCGGCACGGTCGACCAGATCTTCCACGATCCGCAGCATCCCTACACCAGGCAACTCCTCGATGCACTTCCCCAGCGGTCCCCCGTGCCGCTGCGGACGACGGCAACCACTGAGCGCGCCTCGTCCGAACCCCTGGTCAAGATCAGCGGGCTGTCCAAGCGGTACACCGTGCACAGCACGCGGCTGTTCTCCCGCAAGGCAACCGAACACAACCAGGTGCTGAGCGATGTCGCACTCGAGCTCCAGCGCGGTGAGGTGCTCGGGCTGGTCGGTGAGTCCGGCAGCGGCAAGACGACGCTCGGCCGCTGTCTGGTGGGTGCCTATCCACCGGACGACGGATCGATCCGCTACTACGGACGCCAGGGAACACCGATCGAGGTCACCGAACTGGACAAGATGCAGCGTCGACAGTTTCAGCTGGAGATGCGGATGGTGTTCCAAGATCCGTACAGCTCGCTCAACCCACGCAAGACGATCCAGCAGATCATCGGCGATCCGCTGACCGTGCACGGACTGGCGAACGGCTCGGAGCTGGAAGACCGGGTGGCCGAGATGCTCACCCTGGTAGGACTCCCCCGACGTTACCTGCGGCGATATCCCCATGCCTTCTCCGGAGGTGAGCGGCAACGCATCAGCATCGCCCGTGCGCTGGTCGTCGATCCTGTCTGCGTCGTCGCCGACGAGGCCGTCTCCGCCCTCGACATGTCGGTCCGAGCGCAGGTGCTGGAACTGCTCGACGAGCTGAAGAGCCGCCTTGACCTCACCTATCTGTTCATCTCCCACGATCTGTCGGTCATCCGTTCGATCTGCGACCGGGTCGCGGTGATGAGCAAGGGCGACATCGTGGAGCTCGGCAGCGCGGAGCAGATCTTCGACGACCCGCAACACGACTACACCAAAGAACTGCTCGCGGCGGCGCCTGTTCCGGACCCGCGGCAACGCAAGATCATCCACTCTCGGAAGGACCAACCAGCGTGACCTCCTCACCCCCGGCCGCCAGGACCTCGACGGTCGACGGCGATCGCAACAAACCCGACCCGGTTTTCCCTTACGGTGCGGTGTACTTCCGCAAGTCCCATCCGATGGCCGATGAATTCGACCGTGACTATGCCGTTGCGGCGGAGGACGGCCTGAACAGCTTCCGACACTGGTTCATGTGGGGATCCATCGAGGTCGCCCCCGGGACGTTCGACTGGGACGAGTACGACCGCCAACTCGATCTCGCCGCGACGCACGGCATGACCACCGTGATCGCCGAACATGCCGCCTCGGCGCCGGACTGGGCGATCCGCCGGTTCGCCCATGCTCGCTACCAGCGCGCCGACGGCACCGTGGTCCATCCGCAGATGGGTGCTGCATCGGCGACCGGCGGGTTCCCCGGACTCTGCCTCGACAACGAGGACGCCAGAGCCGCCGCGGAGAACTTCCTCACGACGATGTCCGCGCGTTACCACGCACATCCGGGACTCGGCGGGTACGACGTCTGGAACGAATGCAACATCAACCCGGAGGTGTGCTTCTGTCCTGCAACGATCGGCCGCTTCCGCGAATGGCTGAAACAGCGCTACGCCTCGCCGGCTGAGGTCGGCCGGGCATGGCGCCGCTACGGGATCGCCGACTGGGAGGACATCGATCCCCCACGGGCCGTGATCGGTGCCTACCCGGACCAGCTCGATTGGCAGCAGTTCCGCAACGACAACGCCTATCAGCTGATGGCGTGGCGGATCCGAACGATCCGGGCCCAAGATCCTGACTGCAAGATCATCGCTCACGGCATCGCCGCCGGTCTCACCCGCCTGGCGGGCGGCGCCGCAGACGATTGGCGAGCCGCCGATCAGGTGCAGACCTACGGCATGACCTGGGGTTCCTCTCGGCACGGCGACGAACCGTGGAAACAGTTGCACGCCGTCGACCTCGTACGGTCCGCCTCCCGCGGCAAACCGTTCTGGCACGCGGAGTCGTATGCCGGGCCGTTGTGGATGCAACCACAGGTGATCGGCAAGCCCAGAGACGAGGGCCGGATCGCCAGCCCCGAGGATGTTCGGTATTGGAATCTCGCGTCCATGGCCGGCGGAGCCACCGGCATCTACTACCTCCGCTGGCGTCCCCTGGTCGACGGGCCACTGTTCGGCGCATTCGGCGGCTACACCATGGCCGGCGACCGCACCGACCGCTCGGACATGATGAGTCGCGTTGCCACCTGGGCCAATGCCGACGCCCAGCGCGGACTGTGGCAGTCCAAGCCGGTGACCGGCGACATCGGCATCGTCGTCGTTCCGGAGACCCAGATCTTCGCCTACGCCCAACAGAACGGGTCGGCGGCCCACTACACCGCGGCTGTGACCGGCGCCTACCGCGGCTTCGCCGCGCGCAACATCCAGCCGGACTGGGTGCACATCGACGATATCGATTCCTACCAGACGCTGTATCTGCCCTATCCGGTCATGCTCCGGTCGGACCAGCAGTCACGCATCACCGACTGGGTCCGCCGCGGCGGCCAACTCATCAGCGAGGGCCTGCCCGGCTACTTCGGCGATCACGGCCGGGTACAGACCGAGCGCCCGGGGTGGCTGGGTGAGCTGTTCGGCGCCGAGGAGGAGTACGTCGAATTCACCCCCGATCTGCTGGACGGCCACCCGCTCACCGTCGACGGCACGTCGGCTCGCGGCGGCATCTTCCTGCAGGCCTACCGTGCAGCGGGAGGTGAGCCTGTCGGGTATTACGGCGACGGCCGGATCGCGGCGATCGATCACCACCTGGGAGCGGGGCGGACGCGACTGATCGGCACCTTCCTGGGCGCCGGCTACGGCCACGCAGCCGACCACGGCGGCGATGCAGCCGGAGCGGGGCGGGTGTTCGGCGACCTGCTCAGCTGGACCGGTCGGCAGCAGCATGCGACGACCTCCGACGACCGGGTGATCGTCCGACTGCACGAGGGTGACGGCGGCCGCAGTCTGTGGGCGCTCAACCCCACCCGAGAGGCTGTCCGTACGACGGTTCTGCTCGGCGATCACCAGGCTCCGGTTTGCACAACCGACACGCTGTGGGGCGGCGAAGCGAGCGTCCGAGGCGACCGCGTGCTCGCGGTGACCGTACCCGCTCGGGATGCGACGGTCGTCAGGCTCGCCTGATCAAGCACCTGGTCTCCGGGCGGCTGGGACGTTCCGGCCGCCCGGAGCGCGGGACTGGTCAACCTGCCCGACAGGTAGCATGAGTAAGCAGAAGTAGCTCGGGATTGCGCTTGCCGATGGCTGGGGTCACGGCGTTTGCCGACCCGATCTGAGCCGAGGAAGGAACCATGACGATCGAACTTGAAAGCACGTCGCTGACCGACAGTCTGAGCGACGCTCTTCGGCATCAGATCATCTCCGGAGAGATCGCCCCCGGCGAGAAGCTCTCCGAGGCCTGGGTGTCGACCCGGTTCGCAGTTGCGCGTCCCACAGCCAAGGCTGGTCTGGACCGTCTGACCAACGAGGGCATCCTGCGGCGCGGGCAGCGCCGCAGTGCCGTGGTGCCCAAGCTCTCGGCATCGGACATCGCCGACCTGTATTACAGCCGAGAACCGATCGAGGCCAATGCGGTCACGTCGCTGGCTGAGAAGAGCGCGGTGCCACCGAAGGCCGAACGTGCGTTGACGTTGATGCGACTCGCTGCCGCGCAGGAGAACCACGCCGATCACACCGAGGCCGACATCTCGTTGCATCGCGCGTTGGTGGCGGCCACCGGCAGTGCCCGACTGGCTCGGATGCACGAGACGGTGATGGGTGAAACCCAACTCTGCATTGCGCAGGTCCGTGCTCAAGCGGGCGTCGACCTCCCTGCCCTCACCGAGCGCCATGCAGCGATTCTTGAGGCGATTCGGGTCGGAGACGCCGCTCTCGCCGTCCAAGCGCTGCTGGCTGATCTGCATTCCTGCCGAGACACCCTGCTGAACGATGTCGCTGCCCTGGACGACGGGGACGAGACCGAGTCGGCGTAGTCACCCGGGAGGGTCCGGCTCCGATCAGGGTCACTCCTCCGCAACGAGGCCCGCGGCCCGGATTCCGGCGGCACAGCACGCCGCGTCCTGCTCGCCGGTGCCGCCGCTGGCGCCGGCGGCTCCCAGGAGGGTGCCGTGTTGGTCGCGGATCAGGACCGCTCCGGGCTGGGCCAGGAATCGGCCCTGCGCGGTCGCGGCCAGTGAGGTGAAGAAGACCGGGTTCTCGGCAGCGCGCTGGGCCAGCACCGCACTCGAACTTCCCATCCCTACCGCTGCCCACGCCTTTCCGGTCGCGACGTCCATCCGGAACATGCTCGCCCCGTCCGCACGCTGCCCCGAGATCAGGTGCCCGGCGTCGTCGAGAACCACGACGGCCAGCGGAGGCACACCGTCTCGTTCCGCCGAAGCGAACGCACCGCCGATGATCTTGTTCGCGGCTGTGAGGTCCAGTCGTTCTGTCGTCTCGGCACCGGCCCTTTCGTCGGAAGTCGACTTCCCTACAACCGCATCATCGCCCGTCATCGGGTCCGCCTCTCGTTCGTTGTTGATCTTCAGTCGTTCCAACCGCTGAGGCCCGGCTGATCGGGCAGCGGGTAACAGCCGTCGGTCAGGGTGATCGGGCTGTTGTCCGGCAGCAGGCCGCTTTCCACGTAGATCGTGTTCGGCAGCGCCGCCAGCACATGGATGTGGGCGCCACCGCCGTGCGAGGCGTAGGACACGTTGAAGCCTGCGGCGAGCAGCCCGATCTCGTGACAGTCGGTGACGCCGCCGGCCCGACGCAGATCCGGCTGGACGACACCGACACCACCGCCGGCGATCAGATCGCGGAAGGCCTGTTGGCCGTACCGGTTCTCCCCGGTGGCGATCTGCAGATCGAGCTTCTCGGCCAGCCGGATGTGACCGAGCGTGTCATCGGCGGGAAGCGGTTCTTCGAGCCATCGGCAGCCGAGATCGTCGTAGGCCCGGCCGCGGCGCAATGCCTCGGCGTAGTCGAAGGCCTGGTTGGCGTCGACCATCAGGTCGGCGTCATCGCCGATCACCCGGCGGACGGCCGCGACCCGCTGCAGGTCCTCGCTCAACGGACCACCGCCGACCTTGACCTTGACACCGCGGAAGCCCTGCTCCATCGCCCGAGCACTCACCCGTTCCAGGCCGGCGACGTCGAGCTCGAGCCAGCCGACCATGGCGTAGGTCGGGATCGTCATCCGTTGGGCGCCGAGTAGCTGCCAGACCGGCACCCCGAGTGCCTTGCCCTGCAGGTCCCAGAGTGCCTGGTCGATGGCCGAGATGCCGATCGTCGAGAGGCCGGCAGTGCCCTGGTAGTCGGTCAGTCGACGCAACTTCGCCCGGATGCCTCGGATCAACACCGGATCGTCACCGATCAGCGCCGGCGTCAGCTGCTGCTCGATCAAGGTCGCCAAGATCATCGGTGAGCTCTGCTCGCGCCCGAAATAGGTACTGCTGGCGCCGGTGACGCCGGCGTCGGTGTGGATCTGCACCCGCACCTGGCCGTCCCGATCCAGCCATTGGATCGCGTCCCGGACCGGGTGTCTCTTGGGCTCGGAGGTGACGGAGACATCGACCTTGGTGATCTTCATCAGTTACCCTTCGCAGGCTGTTCAGTCGTCGACCTGATCGCACGATATTCGTTGCTGTGCAGGAGATGGTACGGCTGGTTGGCCAGCGATGCGTCGAGCCCCGGCGCGAACGTGCGGCGCCCCGACCGGTCCTGCAGCGAGAAGAAGTACATCAGCGGATAGTCGGTGTCGGTGTAGTCCTTGCCGATCACGGCGAAGAACCCGTCCTCGCTGCGCGTCATCGCGATCTGCTGCAGCCGCTGGGATTGATCGACATGCCGGTAGTGCAAGATCATCTGCTCGACATCCGGCGCAGAGCTCACGCGAATCTCCAGCTCCTGGCCACGCGCGAAGCTGTCCGGCGGTTGATGACCCAACTCCACCGGGGCCATCCGTGGCCGCACCGTGTCCAGCAGCGCCGAACGGCCGCGGTCGGCCACGCCGGCGAGTTCTGCCTCCAGCGCGGCAAGATCACGATCGATGGCCGGCACCCGATCGGCCCAGCTGCCACCTTCGTAGGGCTCCTTGCCGAACGCGATCCGGGACTGGTACACGTCCGCGCTGATCCCGCCGATCTCGGCGAAGGCGTCGCGAGCCGGTCGGTAGACGGTGATCGACGCTGCCAACTGTGACCGGTCGCCGGTCGCCCGGAACACCGCGTAGTGCACGGCCGCCCGGAACTTGCCGGCGAAGAACGTTCCCAGCCGGGAGAGGATCTGCAGATCGACGAGTGTCCTGCGGAGCTGGCTGTGGTCGCCGGTCCTGCTGCCGCTCGACGGATCCGGTTCCGTCGACGCGACGTCGAGCAAGGCGAGATGATCTTGTGCCGACCGCACCAGCCCGTCCAGCAGCTCCGCGACCTCGAGCGGCGTGTACTTGGCGGACTGCCGACCGGCCACCAGATCGTCGACGAACTCGTCGACCGACGAGAACAAGCCCGGGTCGAACGGGCTGATCCCGCCCCAATTGACCGCATCGTCGGTGTCGTGCAGCAGCAGTTCGGTGAGCAGTTCGGCCTTCTCCTGTTCGGTGTAGTCGATCAGCGCCTCACCGCGGGCCTCATCGTCCAGCTGGGCGGAGTAGGCGTAGGAGATGCCGTACTTCTCCGCCCGTGGATCGGGTTTGCGTTCGCTGATCGGCGTACCGGAATGGATCCGTGCCGAGATCGGCAGGTTGTTGTACATCTCGGGCCAGTAGAGATTGTTCGACCCGCTCGCTCCGTGTACGACGGTCACCAGTGGCAGCACCTTGCTCAACGAGTTCAGCGCGGCTTCGACCGCTGCGGCCGCTTCGCCGTAGGTGTCGGTGAGGTGCCGACGCCAGACCCGAGGGTCGGCGTCCGGATCATGCATCAACCGGCCCAGCAGCAGGTAGCCGTACTTGTACTTCTTCCAGACCGCGGTGCCCATTCTCAGCTCGGGATCGACATAGGGATCGCGATCACCGAACGCGGCGGTGTCGTCGCGCCCCTTGAACGACAACGGCTCGCACACATCCATCCCCCGCGCGCCGCCGAACGTGCTGCTCCGGCCGAACCCGGCAGCAAGATCAGGGGAACCTGCAAGCAACAGACGCTGGGTGCCGGGCCAGATCCGGAACATCAGATCTGCCTGTCGTTCCTCGGACAGGAAGTCGCCGTAGCCGTAGCGGGTGAACCGTCGGCTGAAGTTCGTGACGCCCCGCAGATCCGCTCCCGGATCGACCGGGCGGGCGGCTTCCCGATCACGGATGGACACCTGGTGATAGGGCAATCCGCAATGCTCGGCCCAGTATTTCGCCGAGATGACCGGCCGCAGACCGGGTTTGCCGGCGAGTGAGTCCAGCAGCAGTTGATCAACACCCTTGGCATGCATGTCGATCTCCAGGTCCCGCCCGGATCGGGACGCCGCGCTGAACACCTTGTCCCAGAAGATCTCGTGGCCTGCTTCGGCGATGCCACCCTCATAGTGCACCCGGAAGGTGAAGCCGTCGATGCCGGGACATTCGTCGAGCAGTTTGGCCAGACCCGCTGCCGAGTAGTCGGCGTGATTGCCTTCGTCCAGCCCGGTGATCGGGAACCGTTCCCGAGATTCCGCGCCGTAGTCGTAGGCGTGGTTCCACAGTCCGAGCTGAAAGTGGAGTCCGCGACGTTTCGTCTCCGCAGCCACGAAGCGCAACGAGTCCAGGTTGCGGCGCTGCTCCTCCGCATCGACCCCCTCGGCGGCCACCTGATAGCCGTCGACCTCGAACAGGAACGGATAGACCAGACAGAGGTAGTTGTCGGTGACGGTGTCGTGGGAGTAGTTGTACTGCATGGCGAACGCCAGGTGGAAGCGGTTGAAGCGGCTGGTGGCCAACCAGTCCAGGTATTCGGTCCAGAACCCGCGGTCGTGGAACCACTCGCTGTCCTGATCGACATTGCAGAAGTTGCGTTGGATGCCACGCACCGGTACCGCGGCGTCGTGGCGGCCGCGGCCGATCCCGTCGAGCAGATCGGCGACGGTGCCGCCCGGTTCGGCCGCATCGAGGAGATCCAGCAGGCCGTAGCTGAAGCCGCGCGGATCATCGGCCCGCAGCACCAATCGACCACTGGGGCCGGCCTCCTCGAACAGGTAGGACTCCGGCAGCCGGTCGGCGCCGACCGACGCCGCCAACTCCACGTCCGGTTCGCCCGAACTCACCTTGTCGGCGCTCATCTCGGCGACGGTGATGCCGTTCGCCGTCAGGGCGTCGGCGACCTGCTGCACCGCCCAGTCGACGGCGGGGTCGGACTGGATCGGGGACTCCGGATCGCGTCGGATGACGAGTCGCGGCGCTGATGGATCGATCTCGGGCACGACAGTTGCTCCTCGATGTTGGCACTCGTTCGGTGCGGATCAGCCCTTCAGGGCGGCCTCGACCTGCCCGCGGATCCCGGACAGCGCCTGCTGTGCGGTGATCTCGCCGGTGTAGGCCCGCTCCAGCTGGGGGCGGTACAGCGACACCGCCTCCGATGAGGCCTTGGTGTAGTTGACGATCTTGCTCTGCTCGGAGCCGGAGACCAGCAGGTCCATGTTCTTCGGGTACTTCCCCGGGCTCTTCAGCGACTCCGCGGCCTTCTTGTTGACCGGCACCGCGACTCCCGCCTCGGCCACCATCCGACCGCCGTCCTCACCGATGGCGTAGTTCAGGTACTCCCAGGCGTCGTCCTGCTTCTTGGCAGCTTCCGGGATGATGTACAACACGATGCTGCCCTGCTGATACTGGTGCACGTTGGCCGGGATCGGCGCGATCTCCCACTCGAAGTCCTTCACGTTGTCGTTGTAGTACGACACGCTGGACGAGGTGTTCAAGATCATTCCCAGCTTCCCGGCGATGAACATCCGCTCCGCTGCCTGGTCAGGCTTCAGGTCTCCCCAACTCGGCTGCACCTTGTGTTTGAGTGACAGGTCGGCGACCCATTGGACCGCCTCGACCCCCTGTGCACCGGCCAGGGTGAACTTCAGTCCGTCCTCGGAGTAGGTACCCGGTCCACCGTTGTTGCGGGACCAGATCTCCTCATAGCCGGTGTCCTGAATGATCGAGGCACCGAACTGGTCCGAGCCTTTCGTCAGGGCCTTGGCCGCAGCCAGGAAGTCGTCCCAGGTCCAGCCGTCGGCGACCCAGTCGCTGGGCGGCAGATCGACGCCGGCTTCCTGGAACATCGTCTTGTTGTAGAACAGCAGGCGTACCTGACTGGCGACGACGAGTCCGCGCTGTCCGCTGGGCAGCTTCGACCAGGTGAAGATCGGGAAGAAGTCGTCCTCCTTCAGTCCGGATTTGCTGAAGTAGGGCGCCAGGTCGGCGCCGAGCGATTTGTCGGAGACCTCGGGCAGGAAGTCGTCGTTGAGCCGCATCACGTCCGGCGGATGACCACCGGCCAACAGCGTCCGGAACCGGGTCTGATAGTCGTCGAAGCCGACGCTGGCCTGCGGCTTGACCTTGATGCCCGACTTCTTGCTGAACGCTTCCGCGATCGGGCCCTTCAGCAGATCACCGACGCTGTCGTCCCACGCCGCCGTACTGATCGAGCCGGACGCCGCTGCCGCGTCGGCGTTCACCTTGTCGTCGCCCTTGGCACAGCCGCCGAGCGCGACGGCCGAGGCTGCCAGACCCGATGTCGCCAACAGCGTTCGGCGAGTCATCGTCGAGTCACCGATTGTCATGAGATTCCTTTCCCCTACTCACTTCAGGCCGCTCGAGGCGACCCCTTGTACGAAGTACTTCTGAGCGAGTACGAACACCACGAGCACCGGAATGACCGTGATGGTCGAGGCAGCCATCAGCAGATTGGTCGTCGAGAAGTACTCGCCGGAGAACTGCGCAAGCGCGATCGGCAAGGTCTGCAGATTGGTGGAGTTGATGAAGATCAGCGGCCCGAACAGGTCGTTCCACGATTCGATGAAGGTGAAGACGGCCACCGCGGCCAGCGCCGGCTTGACCTGCGGCAGCATGATCCGGGCGAAGATCCCGAAGACGCCGACGCCGTCGATCTTGGCGGCGTCCTCCAACTCGCTGGGCAGGCTCATGAAAGCCTGCCGGAGCAGGAAGGTCCCGAAGACAGGCGTCATCACCCGCGGCACCCACAACGGCAGCTGAGTGTCCACCCACCCGATCCGTTGGAAGATGATGTATTGCGGGATGAGCAGCACGATGCCGGGGATGATCGCGGTGGCCAGCACCAGCAGGAAGGCCAGATCTCGACCGGGGAACCGCAGCCGGGCGAAGCCGTAGCCGGCCAGCGATCCGATGATCAGCACACCGACGACGTTCACCACGGCCAACTGGACCGAGTTCAGCAGGAACGGCCGGATGGCGACGAACGCCTCGGCGTAGTTGCTCCAGACGAACTTCTCGGGGATCAGCGCGAGCGTGTGCGCACTGATGTCGGCTTCGGTCTTCAGCGATGCGGAGATCATCCACACCAACGGTGTGATGAATGCGATGGCGAGAATCGCCATCAGGATCAGCCGGCCGAAGCGTGAGATGGTCAGCCCGGCGGCGACATTCGCCTTGCGTACAACGGTTCGGCTGGTAGCCGCCTGTTCAATCACGGTCATCCTCTCTGATGGCGTATCGATGGTCCGATCACCGATCAGTCGTTGTAGAACACCCACCGGCGTTGCAGCCGCCACTGGACGAAGGTGATCAGTCCGATGATCAGGAACAGGAACCAGGCCATCGCCGACGCGTAGCCGAGATCACCGAAGGTGAAGGCGTTCTGGTACAGCTGGTAGATGTAGACATTGGTTGCGGTTCCCGGACCACCCTTGGTCATCACGAAGATCAACGCGAACACCTGGAATGACGAGATGATCTGCGTGATCAGGACGAAGAACAGCTGGGGCGTCAGCAGCGGCAACGTGACTCGGAAGAACCGTTGGGCAGCGTTCGCTCCGTCGACCCGCGCCGCCTCCAGCAGACTCTCCGGGATCGCTTGCAGACCGGCGATCAGGATCACCATCGGGTAGCCGATCGCCTGCCAGGCCGACACCAGGATGACGGCCGGCATCGCCCAGTGCACATCAGTCAGCCAGGACGGTCCGGAGATCCCGAAGATCTTCAAGCCCTGATTGAGCACCCCGCTCGGGGTGAAGAACTGTGTCCATACCAGGCCGATGGCGACGATGCTGGTCACGTACGGCGTGAAGTAGGCAGTCCGGAAGATGCCGTTCCAGATCCGACCACGTCCGTTGCAGAGCACCGCGAGCAACAGCGCGACGACGACGGTCAGCGGGATCACCCCGACCACGAAGACGGCGGTGTTGCGCAGTGTCACCCAGAACTGCGGATCAGCCGCGAACATCCGACGGTAGTTCGCCAGTCCGAGGATCTTCGGTGTCGTGACGCCATCCCAGTTGGTGAAGGAAGTGAACAGCGAGACGAAGACCGGTGCCGCCTGGAAGGCGAGGATGCCCAACACCAGCGGCCCGATGAACAACCAGCCGTGCAGGGCGGCCCGGCGTCGGGCACGCTGCATCGCGGGCCGACGATCCGTGCTGGAGTCTGCCGGGACGCCCCCTGTCGCCGCGGGGTCCAGCGTGTCGGCAGCGGTGTCTGTCGTCATCCGAACTTCCTAGACGTTGAGTGCGGACTCGACCTGGCCGCGAATGTCGGACAGTGCCTTCCCGGCGGTCAGATCGCCGGCGTAGACGCGCTCCAGCTGCGGTCGGTAGAGCGCGACGGCAGCGGCGGTCGCCTTGGTCGAGTTGATGTTCTTGTTGTGCTCGGCGCCGGGCACCAGCAGCTTGATGTTCTTCGGATACTCGCCGGGACTCTTCAGCGACTCCGCCGCCTTCTTGTTCACCGGCACGGCCAGCCCGGCCTCGGCCAGCAGCGCCCCGCCCTCTTCACTGATCGCGTAGTCCAGGTACTTCCACGCGTCGTCGGGGTTCTTGGCCTTGCTCGGGATGATGTAGAGCACCACCCCGCCGGTCTGATACTGCTGCTCTTTGGCCGGGACCGGCGCGAGGTCCCATTCGAAGTCCTTCACGTTGTCCGCGTAGTAGGCGATGCTGGACGACGCAGACAAGATCATCGCTGCTCGGCCGGAGGTGAACAACCGTTCGACAGCCTGGTCAGGAAGCAGTTCGCCCCAGGCCGGCTGGACATGATGTTTGAGCGTGAGGTCGGCGACCCACTGCATCGCCTCGACACCAGGATCGTCGGCCAGGGTGAACTTCGTGCCGTCCTCGGAGAAGGTCCCGGGTCCGCCGTTGTTGCTGGGCCAGATCTCTTCGCACGCGGTGTCGGAGCTGATGATCGCCCCGTACTGATCGGTGCCTTTGGTCAGTGCCTTGGCAGCCGCCAGGAAGTCGTCCCAGGACCAGTGATCACCGGTCCAGTCCTTCGGCGGCAGCGGAACGCCTTCCTTCTCGAACAGCGTCTTGTTGTAGAACAGGCAGCGCACCTGTGTCCCGGTCACCAGCCCTCGATGGCCGCTCGGCAGCTTGGCCCAGTCGAAGATCGGGAAGAATGCGGACCGATCAAGGCCGGATTCCTTGAAGTAGGGCTCGAGATCTGTGCTCAGCTTCTTGTCGGACACCTCGACAAGAAAGTCATCGTTGAGCCGCATCACGTCCGGTGGCTGGCCGCCCGCGAGGAGCGTGCGGAATCTGGTCTGGAAGTCACCGAACGGGACGGCCGCCTGCGGTCGCAATGTTGTCTCGGACTGCTTCGCGAAGCCTTCGGCGATGGGCCCGTTCATCAGGTCGTTGATCGGGTCGTCCCAGCCGGCGCTGCTCAGGGTGCCGGCACCACCTTGAGCTTTGTTGTCCCCCTTGGCGCATCCGGCGACCGTCACCGAGGCGGCAGCCGCCGTGGCGGCGAGAAATGCGCGTCGGTTCATCGGCAGACTACGGCTTGTCATGCAGACCCCTTCTCCATGGCTCTCCTTCATGCATTGGGCAGCCAAGGAGCACAAACGGCTCGTCCGTGGCTTCCGCGATCGCACGGTACGCGGCGCCACACTGCGCCAACCCTTCCACATGTAGGAATTCCTTGCCCTCAATGCGGAAACCCTAGCAGCCGGTCCCGGCGGTTGGATACCCGTTCGACCAAACTCCCCCGCAGGTTGAGCTGAGCACTCGCCCAGCACCGCCCGAGGGTGGCAATCACGCGCCGGTCACCGCGGCACCGGCGAGTCGTTTCGGCGCCGACACCTTGTCGAGCCGGGTCCGAACCCGCTAGGTTGAATCCTGAGCTCCGCAATCAGGAGTGTATCTTTCACCATTCGGAAGTGCGTTTCTTGATGGGACCTGCGAGACAACAACAAGGGGAGACAGGCGTCCACCGATGAAGATCGAACGCATCGAGACCTACCGCCGCGATGACCGGGTCACGCTTGTCAAGGTCTACACCGACGACGGCATCGAGGGCCTCGGGCAGACGTCGGTGTTTCGCGCCGGACTGACAGCACAGGTCCTGCACGAGATGGTCGCACCCGCCTTCCTCGGCAGTGACCCCTGGGACCTGGAGGCGATCGTCGCCGACGTCGTCCGCCGTCACTACAAGTTCGCCGGCTCGTTCCTGACCCGAGCCCTCACCGGATTGGACACCGCCGTGTGGGACGTTCTCGGAAAGGCGACGGGCCAGCCCGTCCACAAACTGCTCGGCGGCTGCTACCGCAGCGAAATCGGCATGTACGCGTCCAGCATGAGTCGGACGATCACCCCGTCGGACGAGGCGGACCGGTTGGCCGCGATCGTGGCCGAGCAGGGATTCGCCGGCGTGAAGATCAGGATCGGCCAGGAGATGGGACGCGATCACGACGCCTCACCAGGCCGGACCGAGGCGATCATCCCGCAACTACGCAGCGCGCTCGGGGACGACGTGATCATCCACGCCGACGCCAACGGCGCCTTCACTCCCGGACGGGCGATCAGGGTCGGTCGGATGTTGGAGGACCAAGGCTACGGCCATTTCGAGGAACCCTGCCCGTACGCCGAGACCGACAACATCCGCCGGGTCAACGCCGCACTGGACATCCCTGTCGCCGGGGGTGAACACGACACCTCGATGGAACAGATCTACCGAATGGTGGCCGGCCGTGCCGTCGACATCATCCAACCCGACATCGGGTATCTCGGCGGCGTTTCGCGAGCTCGCCGGGTCGCCGCGCTGGCCGAGACCGCGGGTATCCCCTGCACACCGCACTGTTCCTCGCGGTCGATGATCCAGATCTTCACCCTGCACCTGGCGGCGGCGATGCCGTCGGTCTTCCAGCTGCAGGAATGGTCGATCGAACCGGATCCGCAGATGGAGGGCATCTACGCCCCGCTACCGCAAGTGCGCAACGGCGCGGTGCGGATCGATGATCGTCCCGGGTGGGGCGTCGAACTCGACCCCGCCTTCGAGAAGCAGGCCACCCTGATGACCGGCGGCAAGATCATCAGCGAGGCGGCGTGACCCGCTACGTGATCGGGTCCGTCGACGAGATCCCCCCGGGCGGTCGCAAGATCGTCACGATCGCCCGACGGTCGATCGGGATCTTCAATGTCAGGGGAAGATTCTACGCGATTCGGAATCAGTGCCCGCACGCCGGCGGCGAGCTCTGCAAGGGACCGATCTCCGGTTTCGTCAGCTCGAACGGTCCCGGCCAGTACGAATACATCATGCAAGGCGAGGTGCTCCGCTGCCCCTGGCACGGTTGGGAGTTCGAGATCGCGACCGGCCAGTCCTGGTTCGACCCGACCAGGACCCGGGTGGCCACCTACCCCGCCGACGTGCAGTCCGGACGGTGCCTGTCGGGCCGGGACGACGTCGCCTCCGCCGAAGCCGTCCGGCCGACGGGCATGCCTGCGGACGCCGGACTTGCCCCGGGCCCCTACCGCACCGAGATGTACCAGGTCGAAGTCGATCACGACTTCGTCGTCGTTCACCTGTGAAGTCCGTCAAGACCGAACCAGCCTCATTCATCGCCCACCCATCCACCACCGAACGATCGGAGACGAGAGCGTGGCCATCACGCAGACTGCCCCGGCCGGCACGTATCGACGTCCCGAACAGTGGCCGTCCACCGATCTGATCGACTGCGACGTCCGGATTCAACCAGCGACGTTCACGGCGCTGTTTCCCTATCTCAGTGAGCATTGGCGGGCCTACATCACCGAATCCGGGATGGCTGCGCCGACCTCCAACCTGTTCCCACCGCACCCGTCGACCTTCGTACCGGGATCGACGCCGACCGGCGGTCCACCGGGGTCCGACCTGACGACGCTGCAAGATCAACTGCTCGACCCGTGGCGGACCACGCGAGCGATCATCAACTGCAGCTACGCCGTCGACGTACTGCACAACCCGGATCTGGCGGCCGCGCTGGCCACGGCGTTGAACCAATGGCAGCTGACGGAATGGCTCCAGCGGGACCAGCGGCTGCGCGGTTCGGCGGTGTTGCCGGTGCAGAGTCCCGACCTGGCCGCGGCCGAGATCGAACGAATCGCCGAGCACGAAGCGTTCATCCAGGTCGTGTTGCCGGCCCGTGCCCGGGAGCCGCTGGGTCGGCGGGGCTGGTGGCCGATCTACCGCGCCGCGCACGAGCACGGGTTGGTCGTCGCGGTCCAGTCCGGCGGACTGCCGGGGCTGCCGCCGACACCCGTCGGCTGGCCGTCCACCTTCCTGGAGGACTACGTCGGGCTGATCGAAGCCTTCCAAGCACAGCTGGTGAGTCTGGTCTGCGAGGGGGTGTTCGAGGAGTTCCCGGATCTTCGGGTCGCCTTCCTGGACAGCGGTTTCAGTTGGCTGCCGTCACTGTTGTGGCGGTTGGACAAGAACTGGAAGGGGCTGCGCCGCGAGGTTCCCTGGGTTCGCAGCTACCCGTCGGAGATCGTCGCAGAGCACTTCGCGCTCAGTGTCCAACCGGTCGACGCACCGCAGCAACACCAGCAGCTGCTCGAGGTGATCGACCAGCTTCCCGCCGAACACCTGTTGCTGTTTGCCAGCGAGTATCCGTACGCCCCGTTCACCGACCCGGCGGCGTCCGTCCCGCGCGGGCTGTCGGAGGAATCGCTGACCGGACTGCTCGGCGGCAACGCCGCTCGTTTCTATCGGCTCGACAGGAGAACGCCGTGACGAATCTGGCCACTCGCCCACACCGCCCGCACCGGTCACGGACGGGCCAAATGATCATCGACTGCGACATCCACAACGAACTGTCCCCCGACTCATTGGACCGGTTCCTGCCGCAGCGATGGCTAGATCATCGACGGCGCTTCGGCTCCCGCACCCACACCGGTTCGGCCTATCCCAAGGGTGCCCCGCACGCCGCCCGAGCCGACGCATGGCCACCGTCCGGGCTGGCTCCCGGTGCCGACCTGGACTTCATGCGCGAGCAGCATCTCGACCCGCTGAACGTCGAGTACGGCGTCCTGAACTGCCTCAGCCCCGCCGGTACGCAACTCAACGCCGACTATTCGGCCGCGCTCTGCCGAGCCACCAACGACTGGCAGATCGCCGAATGGTTGGACAAGGAGCCGCGACTGCGGGCCGGCATCGTCGTCCCGTACGAACATCCGGACCTCGCCGCCGAGGAGATCGACCGGGTCGCTGATCATCCGGGCTTCATCCAGGTGCTGTTGATCGCGCGGACGGCTGAACCCTTGGGCCGCCGCAAGTACTGGCCGATCTTTCAGGCGGCAGAGCGACACAAGCTGCCGGTCGGCGTCCATTTCGGAGGCGGCGCTCGCGGCGTGCCGATCACCGCGACCGGCTGGCCGTCGTACTACCTCGAGGATCACACCGACATGTCACAGGCCTTCCAGGCGCACGTGATCAGTCTGGTGCTGGACGGCGTCTTCGAGCGTTTCCCCGGCTTGCGGATCGCCCTGATCGAGGGTGGGTTCGCCTGGCTGCCGCCACTCGCGTGGCGGCTTGACGCGCAGTGGCAGCGCTACGCCGACGAGGTCCCGCAGCTCACCCGGAGGCCGTCGGACTACATTCATGATCATCTGTGGGTGACCACCCAGCCGATCGAGGAACCGCACCGCCCCCGGGACCTGCTGACGGTGTTCGAACACCTCGGCGGGGTGGACCGGGTGATGTTCTCCACCGACTACCCGCACTGGGACTTCGACTCCCCCACCCGTGCGTTCGGCGTGCCGCTGCCCGCGGCGGATGCGGCAGCGATCTACACCGAGAACGCGCGCTCGCTCTACGGCCTGACCTGAACGACGACCGCACCGAACGAAAGGAAAACCTGTGACGACGACGAATCCGTCGCTTGCTGCCGACGAGCCGTGGTATCGACGGACCTACCGCTGGGGACAGACCAATCTCACCGAGAACGACCCCGAGCGCTACGACGACAACTGGTGGCGCAAGCACTGGCGTGACACTGCGGTTCAGGGTGTGATCATCAACGCCGGCGGTATCGTTGCGTACTACCCGTCGAAGCTGCCGTTGCACCATCGCGCCGAGGCCCTCGGCGATCGCGACCTCTACGGTGAGATCGTCACCAGTGCCCGCGACGAGGGGCTGACGGTGGTGGCCAGGATGGACTCCAATCGGGTCGCCGAGGACTTCTTCGCCGCCCACCCGGACTGGATCTGCCGGGACAAGGACCAGAATCCGATCAAGGCGGCGGACAAGTACATCACCTGCGTCAATTCTCCGTACTACAGCGACTACCTGCCGCAGGTGCTGACCGAGATCATCGAGCGCAGTCAGCCGGACGGCTTCGCCGACAACAGTTGGGCCGGCCTGCCGCGCTCATCGATCTGCTACTGCCAGCACTGTGCCGACCTGTTCCAGCAGACCTCGGGACTGACGCTGCCGACCGAGCACGACTGGACCTCCGAGAACTACCGGGCCTGGGTGCGCTGGAACTATCAACGCCGCACCGACATCTGGGATCTGAACAACAAGGTCACCACCTCCGCCGGTGGCCCGGACTGCCTGTGGTTCGGCATGCTCAGCGGCGAGGTGCTCAACAACTCGCAACGCTTCATCGACCTGCGGGCGATTCTGCAGCGGTCAGAGTTGATCATGCTCGACCATCAACGGCGTAACGCCGCCGACGGCTTCGAGCACAACACCGAGGCCGGCCGCCGACTGCACGAGCTGCTCGGCTGGGACAAGTTGATCCCGGAGAGCACACCGCAGTATCAGAATGCCGAACCGTCCTTCCGCGTCGGCTCGATGCCCGAGGCCGAGGTACGACTCTGGGCGACGGCGGGCTTCGCCGGTGGTATCCAGCCATGGTGGCACCACATCGGTTCCCAGCACGACGACCGTCGTCAGTACCGCTACGCCAGGGCGTTGTTCGGCTGGCATCGGGACAACCTCGACGTCTTGGTCGACCGGACACCGGTCGCCGACGTCGGCGTCGTCTGGTCGCAGCAGAACAACGACTTCGGCGGTCGCGACCAGGCCCGGACGATCACCCACGATCCGTATCGCGGCGTCGTCCGCGCGTTGAACACCGCCGGCGTCGGCTACCTGCCGGTCCACGTCGATGATCTTGAGACGGCCCGGGATCGCTTCAGCGTCCTGGTGCTGCCGAATCTGATGGTGCTGTCCGACGCTCAACTTGCGGCGATCACGGCCTTCGCCGAGGCAGGTGGTTCGGTGATCGCAACCGGGGAGACGAGCCGACTCGACGGCGACGGTGCGCGGCGGACGTCGCTCGGACTCGGTGACCTGTTCGGCATCGAGTTCACCGAGGACGCCCACGGTGCGCGGGGAATGGCCGACATCAACATCGAGGTGCACGAACGGCACAGTTACCTGCGGCTGGCACCGGAGCTGCGGGCCGGCGTCGACGGGCCGGCCGATCAGTCGGCGCCGGCACCCGACGGCAGTCGCCATCCGGTGCTCGCCCGTCTGGACGAGACCGATCTGCTGCCGTTCGGGGGCTATCTGCCGGTCGCCGAGGTCAGCGGTAGCGATCTGGAGGTGCTCGCCACCTTCGTGCCGGACTTCCCGATCTTTCCCCCGGAGACCTCCTGGATGCGCACCCCTCGGACCGACGTGCCGGCGGTGCTCGCCGGCCGGCACCGGGCAGGGGGCCGCCTGGTCTGGCTGCTGGCCGATCTTGATCGTGGCTTCGCCCACGATGAACAGCCCG
This sequence comes from Microlunatus soli, assembly GCF_900105385.1. NCBI lineage: Bacteria > Bacillati > Actinomycetota > Actinomycetes > Propionibacteriales > Propionibacteriaceae > Microlunatus > Microlunatus soli. Next base: position 1,391,138 of record NZ_LT629772.1, read on the forward strand.
ACCACGCCACGGTGATCGCCAATGCCGTCCGGTGGGCGATCGGCGGCCGGCCGAGCTGCCAGATCGACGGCCACGGGTTGGTGAACGGGTCGCTGTTCCGTCAGCAGGGACGCACCATTCTGCACCTGACGAACCGGGTGATGACCTCGAAGGTCCCGGGTCGGGAGCCCTACGTGGTACCGGTGGGTCCGGTCGGGGTCCGGATCCGCAACGACGACGAGGTCGCCCCGCGAATCAGCTTGCGGGTCGGCGGCGGAGAGATCGCCGGATCGGTCGACGACGGCTACCTGTCCTTCACGGTGGACCGGGTTCATGATCACGAAGTCGTGATCATCGAGCACGTCTGACCACCGATGTCATGATCATCAGCAGCCCGACCCGGCATCGGCCGGGTCGGGCCGCCGGTCACTGAGGGCGTGTCGCTTTATTCGGGTGGGAGCGAGCAGGTGCGCGGTCGAGTGCCTCGGCGTGGCCGGCGAGGGAGGCATATCGGGATATGTCGACCGAGTCCGGCCGCGGCGAGGTGCCGACCGCGTGCCGCGCAGCCCCGCACGAATAAAGAGACACACCCTCGTGTCCTGTCAGGTTGATCCGGTGCGGATAGTCGGTGGTTGAAGTGGTGAGCTGCAAGGCGGAGGAGGTGCGCATGCCGGGTGTATGTAAGCCGACGACAACGCAGCAGATCGCCGCTTCAAGCGCCGAATATTCGTGGCGGATCAACCTGACATGACACTAGCGCAGGCCCAGCTCGTCCAGCGCGGCACCGGCCCCGCTGAGGTTGTCCAGGAACATCTCGGAGTACTTGCGGCTCAGCACGACGCCGTCGGCGCCGCCACCGAACGCGGCCAGTACGGCCTGTTTGACCGCCTCGGGTGTGCTCCTGGTCAGATCGTCACCGGTCGAGGTGTCGGTGTTCAGTGCAGTGCCGGTGCGCATCCCCGGCACACTCTCGAAACGCTTGGCACGATCGGCCGCGGCGGCCGGCGTGAAGCCGACCGGGATGTCGATGTCGATGCCCGGGTAGATCTTGGTCCCGGCCGGCACCGATGCCTGGGCCCGCTCGGTCTCCCGCCGCACGTAGTCGCTGCTGAAGCCCACCTGCGGCAATTCCTCCAGCGGAGCCTCGTCGTAGTTCAGCAGACCCTGCAGGAACCCGTACACCTGGTCGATCGCGACGTCGGCGAACAGCGTCGTGCCGATCGAGTGCACCCAGTGATGGAATCGCGGCCCGGCGCAGTTGTTGTAGGCCACCACCTTGATGAAGTCGCTGAGCTTGCCGAGCTCGGCGTAGTCCTGGTCGGCCCGATAGAACGGGCTGAACGAGATGTCGTGGAAGACGTGCCAGCCGACCTCCAGATTGCGATTCGACGCCTTGGCCACACCGTAGATGTCACGGTAGAGCCGGCGCTGGCTCTCGGTCCACAGATTCTGCCAGGCCAGCACCTCGGGGAAACGCAACAGGATCCGCCAGAAGGAGCTGAACGCGCCGTCGGCGTGCCGGACGCCGGACTGCAGTTTGGTGTTCCACTCCAGCAACTCGGTGTATCCGCGGATGGCCCGGTCCGCGTCGATTCCGCGATCGCGGGCAATGGCGCGGCAGTGCCGGCAGAAGCAGGTCAGGCCCGCCGACGAGATCGGTCCGGCAAGACACGCGTTCAACGGTCCGGGTCGTTCGGAGCACCAGGCCAGCCCATCGAGGTCGTAGCTCTTGACGTAGTCCTCGACGATGCCCAGGTGCCAGTTGCGGTAGTCCGGATTGTTGAAGCAGGGACGCGACGACGGGATCTGGTGGACGTCGACCTCCATCGACTTCGGCATGTTGGGGATGTCGCGGACCGCCTGGATGTAGCTGCTCTCCTCCATCCACGCATACGACGCCATCCCGCGCTTCTTGGCCTCGCCGATGACGTCGCCCAACAGATCGAAGTCGGGATGCTCGGGATTCTTCGGGACCGGCGGGATGTCGGTACCGCCGTAGAACTCCGGATGGGTCACCGCGTAGTTCCCACCGATGTAGTCATGATCGTAGGCCTGCACACCGTGATCGGGGATCGGGTGCCCCGGCACCGCTCGGCCGCCCGTTCCTCGGGTCCAGGTCGGTGTCGCCAGGAACAGGGCATTCACCCCGGCCCTGGCCTGCACCTCGGTGAGGACCCGATCGATTCCCTCGTCGACGAACGAGACCGCACCCACCTGGATCGCGATCAGCTTGTCTTCGGCCACAAGAACTCCTCTGAAGAGTGCCACCTGCTGTCGAGTTCGACCCTATCGATTGATTCTGCACTACGACATTGCACATCCAGATAACGGAATTACTGTCGTCATGACTAATGCCGAGCCCTGTATGAGCCTTCGAATATTTTCGTAGTACGGAATCTACTTCTCAAATCGTAGAAGTTCTACTAGAGTGGCGCCAAGATCGCCACGACCGATCCACGTCGTTGCAAGGGAGAATGGGACATGACGAAGCCGTTGTCGGCCAGCGCCACCACCGAGTCGATTCGCACCGGCCGGTTGACGGTGGACCGAGAGCTCCACGAGTTCGTGGTGACCGAGCTGCTGCCCGCTGCCGGGCTCGATGCGGCGCAGTTCTGGGCCGACTTCGAACGCCTGATCGATGACCTGACTCCCGACAATCGTTCGCTGCTCGCCGTTCGCGATCGGCTGCAGCAGCAGCTCGACCGGTGGCATGACGATCGACACGGCCTCGGCGACGCTGCGGCGTACGAATCCTTCCTCCGCGAGATCGGTTACCTGGTGGAGACACCGGACGCCCCGATCATCACCACCAGCAATGTCGACGCGGAGTTGGCCGAACTCGCCGGGCCGCAACTGGTCGTCCCGATCTCGAACGCCCGCTTCGCACTGAACGCCGCGAATGCCCGCTGGGGATCGTTGTACGACGCCTTGTACGGCAGCGACGTCATCGACGAGGCCCACGGCGCCGAGCGCACCGCCGACTACAACCCCGTTCGCGGAGCTCGGGTGATCGACTACGTACGCGAGGTGCTGGATCGCAGCATCCCGCTGGCGAACCGATCCCATGCCGACGCTCGGAGCTACCGGCTCGGCGCGGCGGGCCTCGAGATCGCGTTCGCCGACGGCACGGTCGACGGTCTCGCTGATCCCGCGCAGTTCCGTGGCTGGTCCGGAACGCCGGCGAGTCCGCGCGAGCTCGTGTTCAGTCGGCACGGCCTGCACGTGATCATCACGTTCGATGCCGACACCCAGGTCGGTTCGTCCGACCCGGCACACATCTCCGACGTCCGCGTCGAAGCTGCCGTTTCCACGATCATCGATTTCGAGGACTCGGTGGCGGCTGTCGACGCCGAGGACAAGGTCGCCGCCTATCGCAACTGGCTCGGCCTGAACCGCGGAGACCTGTCCGCGCCGGTGACCAAGGCCGGTGTCACGTTCGAGCGCCGATTGCACGACGACCTGCATTTCACCGCCCCCGACGGGCACGACCTGGTGCTGCCCGGGCGATCGCTGCTGCTGGTCCGCAACGTGGGTCACCTGATGACGACCGAGGCGGTCGTGCATGACGACCTCGGCGCGATCCCGGAGGGGATCCTGGACGCGGTGATGACGAGCCTGGCCGCACTGCCGGGGCTCGCCGAAGATCATCGATACCGGAACAGTCGGACCGGATCGATCTACATCGTCAAGCCGAAGATGCACGGCCCGGACGAGGTCGCCTTCGCCGACCGACTGTTCGCCCGGGTGGAGGATCTGATCGGCCTCGATCGCAACACGATCAAGATGGGCGTGATGGACGAGGAACGGCGGACGTCGGTCAATCTGGCGGCCTGCCTGAACAGCGCCGCCGACCGGATCGTCTTCATCAACACCGGTTTCCTCGACCGGACCGGTGACGAGATCCACACCTCGCTGCATGCCGGTCCGATGGTCCGCAAGGCGGACATGAAGAAGCAACCGTGGATCGGAGCATACGAGGACTCCAACGTGGACATCGGGCTCGCCACCGGCCTGAACGAACGCGGGCAGATCGGCAAGGGCATGTGGGCGATGCCCGACCTGATGGCCGACATGACTCGGCAGAAGATCGAGCATCCCCGGGCCGGCGCCAGTACGGCGTGGGTGCCGTCGCCGACCGCGGCCGTGCTGCACGCCCTGCACTATCACGCCGTGGATGTCCGGCAACGCCAGAAGGAGTTGGCCGGCCACCAGCGGACGACCCTGAGTGAGCTGCTCACCATTCCGGTCCTGGACGACGTGCAGAACCTGTCGCAGCAGGACCGTGATCGGGAACTGGCCAACAACGCGCAGTCGATCCTCGGCTATGTCGTCCGCTGGATCGATCAGGGCGTCGGATGTTCCAAGGTTCCCGACATCGACGACGTCGCCCTGATGGAGGACCGCGCGACGCTTCGGATCTCCAGCCAACTGCTGGCGAACTGGCTGCATCACGGGTTGATCAGCGAGGACCAGGTCCGCAGCACCTTCGCCCGGATGGCCGTTGTGGTCGATCGGCAGAACGCCGACGACCCGGCGTACCGCCCGATGGCGGCGGACCCGGAGAACAACATCGCCTTCCAGGCTGCCGTCGACCTGGTGCTGTTGGGCGGCGCCCAGCCCAACGGCTACACCGAGCCGATCCTGCATCAGCGCCGCGCGGCGTACAAGGCCGGCAACCGTTGATCACCTGATCAGCGTCGGACACCCCGCCGAGCCAGCCACGAGTCGGTCAGGATCTCGGTCAGTTCGACCCGATCGAGGCGATCCAGCCAAGCCCACACCGAAGGTCGGCGACCCCTCGTGCGCAACGCCGGCCCGTGCTCCGTCCAAGGAGGGTGCGAGCTCCTCGCCGTCCTGCCAGCTCGTCATGTCACCCCTCCAGCTGCGAGCTCGTGGTCATCGGCCGGTGAGCTCGTGCCGTAGCAGCGAGAAGTCGGACTCACCGATGGTGAACACACCGAACCGGAAGCGGTAGCCCCACCGGGACTTGTCCTCGATGAAGTCCAGCCGATCGATCAGGGGTCGGATCGGCACCTCGACACACGTCTCGAAGGCGACGTTGCGTCGCCAGGGATGGAATTCCGGCGTCATCTCGGCCTGATAGGGCCCGTCGTCGCTGATCTGCCCGAGTGCGGTGAACGCCTGCAGCGGTTTGCCGTCGGGATAGTCGGTCTTCGGTGAGTAGAAGACGATCCAGTCGCCGCGTTCCATCTTGCGCAGCATCCAGGGTTTGCCGTGGTTGGCCTGGGTGAACCCGCCCTCGACCCCACGGCGGACGTGGTCCCGGCTGACGGTGTTGACCCAGTACGTACTCATGCCCCGACAATAGGTCCACCGGCCGACATTCGGGGTTCCGTTCTTGATCATCTGCTGAATAGGCTGGTGCAGCGTGGATGCCCAAGATCACCGTACGGCCGAAAGCCTCGCCCCGACCGAACTGGTCGACTCGCCCCCGGTGCTGATGGCACCCCGTTCTGACGGGATCGAGGTCGTCTGGTCCGTCACGGCCCCTTCCCGCGGCTGGGTGGAATGGCTTCCGGGCAGCATCGATCCCGACACGGCCCGAGCAGTCGAACGGCGAGTGGTCGACCTGGACCGCTACGGCTTCGTGCCACAGGGATCCCGGGTGATCCGGGTCCGGATCGACGGCTGGGATCCTGGCGCCGACTACACGATCCGCACAGTCACCGAGGCGGCCGCGGACGGTCACCGGCAGGCGTCGGACTGGAAGCAGGTCCGCACCCTGGATCCGTCGGCGGACAGCACCTCGTTCGTGGTCTGGAACGACACCCATCAACGGTCGGAGACACTGCAGCGGCTGGACGACGCCTCGCCGCAGGCCGACTTCTGGGTGTGGAACGGCGACATCTGCAACAACTGGAACGACCCGGAGGAGATCGCGCCGACGGTGCTGGCGCCGGCCGGGCGCGATGTCACCGCCGGCCGGCCGCTCAGTTTCGTCTGGGGCAATCATGATGTCCGCGGCCCGTGGGCCTATCGGCTGTCCGAGGTGATCGCGACCCCGGACGACCGACCGTACTATGCGCTGCGCAGCGGACCGGTCGCGGCGATCTTCCTGAACACCGGCGAGGACAAGCCCGATGACCATCCGACCTTCGGCGGCCGACCCGCGTTCGAACAGCTCCGCCGGGTCCAGGCCGACTGGCTGGCCGAACAGATCACCCGGCCCGGCTTCGTCGACGCGCCGTATCGGGTCGTGTTCTGCCACCTGCCGCTGCGCTGGGTCGACGAGCCGGTGTTGACCGAGGCCGACTACGCCGGCGGCGACTGGGATCACTACAGCCGGGTCAGCCGCGACCTGTGGGATCCACACCTGCGTGCCTGGGGTGCTCAGGTGGTGATCTCGGGACACACCCATCGGTCGACCTGGATCCCCGCCGACGACGACTTCCCCTACGCCCAGCTCACCGGCGGCGGGCCGGAGGGTTGGGCAGCGACCTGGATCGAGGGCGATGCCGATGCCGAACGGTTCACCCTGATCGCGCGCCGGCTGGACGGCTCGGTGCTGCACGAGGCTTCGTTCACGCCTGCCGGGTCGGTTCCGTCGATCCGGTAGGGCCTACTCCGCGGATCGGCCGGCCGGTCAGGTCCGGCCACTCACCTGAGCCGGGCATCGGCCCAGTCCCCGTGATCATCACCGTGACCGTTGCCGGCGTCGTCGACGATCAGATCCAACTGTCGGACTCCCCGGATGTCGACCACGATCGACTCCGGTGGCATCGATCGCCGGAAGGCGCCGCTGGCGTAGAGCTGTGATCCGTCGCCGATGACCCGGAACGTGACGCTGGCGTTCGGCCCTGCTCCGTCGTCGACGCCGATCGTCGCCCGGAACTCTCGATAACGCCCGTCGAGGAAGACCCCGACATCGGCGACACTGTTGACACCGATGCCTTTGTCGTAAGCGATTCCGCCCAGGATCATCGGTAGCCCGTCGTCGGGACCGTAACCATTGGCGGCGTGATCTCGCTGGACTGTGCCGTACCCGTTGGTGACGTAGTCGAACGGCAGGTCGCTGACATACACCTCACCGGAGGGTGCCGGTGGCGGATCCACCCGGGTCGTCACCGACGTCGTGGTCCTTCCCGGTGACCCGGCCGACCGGTAGGTCGCGCCGGCGGCCAACGTCAACACGTACGGTGGCGGCACGGCTCTGATCGGAACGGCCCAGCGGAAGGTCGCCTCCGCGTGATGACCGGGACGGATCCTCGCCCGGGTCGTCGAGGTCATCGGCGTGATCACGCCCGGCGCCTCCAGGGTGATCGTGACCGTCCTGGCCAGTGGCTCGTCACGGCCGACCTCGCAACGCACCGTCACCTCGACAATCGGTGCCGGCTGCTTCGGTCGGGACGGGATAGCGGCCAAGGCAACCTCGTAGATCCACAGCGGCGACCGCACCGTCTTCGGCACACCTCGGATCGCCAACTTCATGATCGCTTCCCTTCGGCGACGTCGAACCGAGCCACATGATCAGGTGCGGCGACACTGCGGATCACAACTCGGCGTTGTCCCAGCGTCGGATGTTTGAGAGTCAGCTTGATCACACCGGGGCGGCGAGCCGCCGTCCTGATCCAGACCGCGCCAACACCCCCGGTGTCGTCCAGGACGAACGGATCGTCGCCGATCAGCTCTCCGGGGCCGGTCAGGCTCAGGTTGATCCGCCCCGTCGGGAAGCCCCGCGGTGCGCCGAACCGGTCGACGACCGCGAACGTGACCCTGGTCGCGTCCCGGCCGTCGGCGACCAACTCGATGTCATCCGCATCGGCTGCCAGCCGGTCCCGTGCCGGGTCCGGGCTGAACCGGCGGCTGATCACCCGGTCATCGCCCAGGAACCCGTCGATCCGTAGCTCCGGCTGCTGCCCCGGTCGCACCGTCAGATCAGCCAGGAACGGCGGATAGTGCAGATAGGGGAACCGGTCCGATGCAGGCCGGACGGTGCTGTGATGCTCGTGGTCCAGATAGATCTCCAGCCGATCGCAGTTGGAACAGATCAGCGCATTCTCCCCCGGCCCGCCGAGCGGCAAGGGATCGGCGAAGCCCCAGTAGAAGGCGGGCTCGAGGACCGGCCGCCGCCGTGGATCGACCTGGGACAGGTAGACCCGCGCGCCGTGCTTGGGCAGCCTGAAATGATCGGAGACGCCGCTGGTGTGGGTGCCGTTCGGGGTGCCGTGCAGCGACTGGTAGTCGAAACCGCACCAGCCGATCATTCCGCTGTAGCGATCATCGGCCGCACTCATGTTCAGAGCCTGGGAGTGCTGCAAGGCCTGTCCCTGCTGGTTCGCCGGCGATGCGATCCGACTGAAGTCACCGATCCCGTCCGAGGCACCAACTGCTTCTGACAACAAGTACGGCAGATTGCCCTGATCAACCGTCCCGGGCAACACCGGCCGGAAGAAGGCGTTCTTGTCCCAGTCGGAGTAGTCGTCGTAGGAGAAGATGTCCTGCTCCCAGTCCGCGGTGGCATAGATGATCATCGAGCCTGCCGTCGGCCGCGTGCCGTCCAGGTCGTCGGCGACCTTGCGGGTCTGCCGATACGTCACCGGATCGTTGGCCGACTCGTTCACCCGGACGCCCCAGATCACCACCGATGGGCGGCTGCGATCACGCAGAACCATCGCACCGACGTCGTCGACCACCAACTGACGCCAGGCGTCGTCACCCAGATACTGCCAACCCGGCGGTTCTTCCCAGACCATGATGCCGAGTTCGTCGCAGGCATCCAGGAAGTCCGGTGACTGCGGGTAGTGCGCGCACCGGACCATGTTGCAGTTGAGCTCGTTACGCAGGATCTCGGCGTCGCGTCGCTGTACCCGTGCCGGCATGGCCATCCCGACGTACGGGTAGAGCTGGTGCCGGTTCAGGCCGAAGATCTTGAGCCTCTTACCGTTCAGGAAGAAGCCGTCGGAGGTGAATCGTGCCTCCCGGAAACCGACCCGGTGGCGCAGCGTGTGGATCGGATGACCGTCCAGCTCCAAGATCGCCACCACGGTGTACAGGTGCGGATGATCAACATGCCACAGGTCGATATCACCGAGATCGGACAGCGTAACCCGGGTGATGGTGCTGCGCCCGGTGTCGACCGCGACCGGCGAACGACGGCTGGTGACGACCCGCGAGCCCTGGCGCAATTCCACCCGAAGACGCAGCGAACCGGCAGGGACCTCACCGGCGTCGATCTCGCATTTGATCTTCAGCCGCGGATCGGTCAACACGTCGTCCGGCCGGACGTACAGATCGCGGAGGAACACCTGGGGCACCGCGCGCAGGGTGACATCGCGATACAGGCCGCCCGGTTCCAGGTAGTCGATCGACGCTGCTCCACCCGGATCGCCTTGTGGCGGCACGTCCTGCCACCGCGAGTCCAATCGCACAGCGAGCACATTGTCCCGGCGTTCGACGTGATCGGTGATCTCGAAGCTGAACGGCAGATAGCCGCCGCGATGCTGCCCTAGTTCATGATCGTTGAGGGTCACCGATGCAGTCACCATGGCGCCTTGGAAGTCCACGAACAGCCGACGACCGTCGCCGACGGCCGGGTAGTCGAAGTGCCGCCGATAGATCCACTCCCGCTGCCACGCGGCAGGATCCCAATGCCACCACGACATCCGGGTCACGCAATGCGGCAACGTCACTTCCTCGAACCGGCTGTCGTCGTAATCGCGTGCGTCGCTGCCTGCGATGTACGCGCCGCCGAACAGCCATCGGTCGACGAGATCGATCGGTCGGGATGCCGCCGCTGTCCGGGGCAGCGGGTCGGCGGCGGCCGATCGGGTCGTCATCGAGGCGGCTGCGGTCGCCGCGGCGGTGGCGCTGCCGGCAGCCAGCAGACGTCGTCGATCCAAGGAAGGGGTCATCGTTGATCAAGTTCCTCTCGAGTCACTGCTTGACGGCGCCGGCCATTCCTTCGATGAAGTGTCGTTGGAAGACCAGGAACACCACGATCACCGGGATCAGGCTGATCGTGCTTGCTGCCGACATCTGCGAGTAGTTGGTCAGATTCTCGCCCTGGAAGGAATAAAGCCCGACGGCCAGCGTCTGCAGCTCCGGTTTGCTCAGCGTTAGAACCAGCGGGATCAGGAAGCTGTTCCAGCTCGCGATGAACTGCAGGATGACCACAGTTGCGGTGACCGGCATCGCCAATGGCCAGTAGATCCGGGCGAAGATCCTGAAGTAGCCGGCACCGTCCAACATCGCCGACTCCTCCAGCGAGTCGGGCAGCTGGCTGAAGTAGCCCGCGTACAACAGCAGCTGGATGATGTGGGCGCCGCCGACCTCTGCCAGGATGATCCCGAAGAGATTTCCGTCAAGGTGCAGTGCGAAGATCAGATCGACCACCGGAATGATCGTGTAGCCGTGCGGCAGCACCACCAGTGCGGCCAGTACGCCGATCACGATCCGCTTGCCGGGGAACTGTTTTCGGCCCAGCGCGTAGCCCATCATCGATGTCACCAACACCGTGATGATCACGCCGAGGACGGAGACGATCACGCTGTTCAGGAACAGCCGACCGACGTTCCCCTCGCCCCACACGGTGCTGTAGTTGTCGAAAAAGAACTTCGTCGGGATCAGGCCGAGCCCGGAGAACACCGCACCGTTGGGTTTGACCGAGGACGACATCATCCACAGGAACGGGTAGATCCAGAGCAGCCCGAGCACGATCAGGATGACGTGGGTGAAGGTCAGCCGGACCCGTTGCCGGGTCGGCATCCGGCGCCGACCGTCGCGCCGACGCGCCCGGAGCCCTACTCGATCCCGATCGGTGGCACGAGTCACGGTCGCCACTCGTTCGGCGGTCATCGTTGTCCCTGCCTGATCTTGCGCAGCATCAGTGCTTGACTGATGCCGAAGACCATCAGGGCCAGGCCGAAGAGCACGCCGGCGGCCGAGGCGTAGCCCAGTCGCTGGATCGAGGTGGCACCGGCGTCGGAGGTGCCGAACGCCATCCGGTAGATGAACAGTTCCATCAACTCGGAGGCGAAGTAGGGACCGCCGCCGGTGAGTGTCTGGAAGAACGCGAACACCTGCAGGTTTCCGGCCGTCACGATCAGCGTGATGATGATCGCGAACGGCTTCAGGATCGGCAAGGTGATGTAGCGGAACCGTCGGAACGGGCCTGCACCGTCGACCTGCGCGGCTTCGGCCAGCTCGTTCGGCACCGTCTGCAGCCCGGCCAGCCAGTAGATCATCGGCTGACCGACCCACTTCCAGACGAAGATCCCGATTGCCGTCCAGAGCACGATCCGTGGGTCACCCAGGAAGTCGATCGGGCGGTCGATGATCCCCAGCCCCATCAGTACCTGATTGGGCGGGCTGTTGAACGCCGAGAACAGGAAGCTCATCACGATGCTGACGATCGCGGTCGTCGTCACCACGGGAATGAAGATGACTGCTCGGTAAACGCTGCGGAGCCGCAGTGACCGGTCGTTCAGCACCATCGCGATCAACAGCCCCAGCAGCAGCTCGATCGGCGTTGCCACCACCGTGAACAGGATCGAGCGGCCGAAGGCGCGCCAGAAGAAGGGGTCCCTGGCGAGTTCGGCGAAGTTGGCGAACCCGACGAAGTACTTGTCGGCGGAGAACCCGTCCCAGTCCAACGCGGAGTAGTACCAGGACATCACGAGTGGATAGACCGAGAACATCGCGGTCAGCACCACACCGGGCAGGATCAGCAGATAGGTCTGGCGCGCGGACCAGACCCGTCGCCCCAGGCCGTCGCGTTGCGGGGACACGGAGCCCCGCGCTGCGAGCTGTGACAGCGTCGACGTCATCCGGCGCTACTTCGCGAACGGCTTGTCATAAGGCTTCTTCGGATCCCAGTCGGAGAACACCCAGTCCTCACGGGACACCTTGGCGCCCCGTTTGTTGGCCGTCGCGATGGCCTCGTCGAGCGACCGGTTCGCCCGATCCTGGAGGTCGGCCATCGCGTCTTTGACACTGCTCTTGATCTGCTTGGTGATCAGACCGAGGCAGACGTCGCCCAGATCGGGTTGCAGCGGCTTCTGCACCTCATAGACCCGCTCCACTTGGGGATTGCGGACCGAGGGCTCCGGAGCGAGCACCGAGTACTGGGAGTTGATCTCCATCGCCTTGGAATCCAACTCGGTCAGATCGGCCTTGGCGATCGCGTCAGGGAACGCTGCCGGATCAGCGGCCCCGTCAATGCTCGCCCACTGCGCCTGCCCGTCGGTCGAACCGAGATAGGAGATCACGTCGGCGACCACTTCACCGACCTTGGTGTTCGGGTTGTAGAAGTAGGCGTTGCTGCCGCCCGGCGCATAGCCGACCGGCCAGATCTCCTTCGGGTTGCGCTGCGGCGGAATGGTGAAGTCGAACCCGAAGTCAGGATTCTGATCCCGCCACGGCGAGAGGTTCCACGGCCCGTGGATGATCATGCCCGCCTGTCCCTGCGGGAATCTGCCCCTCGCGTCCTGGTCCTTGTAACTCACCGAACCGGGCGCGATGCTGCCGTCGGCATAGATCGCGAGCAGGAACTCCACCGCCTCGATCGAGATCGGGTCGGTGTAATTGAACTCGCCGGTGAGCCAGTTGGTGCCGGTGATGCCGCCGTGCACACCGGCCATCTGGGCCATGACGCTGGACGGACCGGCACCGCTCTGCTGCAGCCCCATGATCGTGCCGTAGTACTTGCCCTCACCCTGCTGGGTGATCTTCTTCAGCAGCGCCCGGAACGAGTCCCAGGTGATCGGCTCGCTGAGATCGGCCTCGGCACGCTGGATGATCTCTTTGTTGTAGAACATCAGGCTGTTGAACCGTTGCGCCGAGGTGAGCGGGAAGGCATAGGTCTTGCCTTCGAAATCGGTCTTCCCGGTGACGAAGGTGCCGGCCGGGAAGCGCTTCTTGATCTCGGCCCAGTCATCGACGATGTCGTCCCAGGCACCCACCCACTTCTCTGACACGGCCTGCCCGGTCGTCACCGTGGTCGGCAGGAAGAAGACGTCGGGGACGGTGCCGTTGCGCAGTCCCAACGTCATCGACTGGTCGATGTCCGGCCAGTTCATCGCCTTGTAATTGATCTCCACCTCTGGGTGCTTCTTCTCATATGCCGCGAAGAACTGCTTCCAGAACACCGCCTTCTGGTCACCGCTGTCGATCACCTGGAGCGTTTGTGCACCCGTGGGGAGCTTCGTGTCGGGCAATGTGAATTCGCCGCGAGCGACGTGCTGTACCTGATTGGTCATACCTGAGGTGTCGGTGCAGCCGGCGACGGCACCAACCGTCCCGAGACCTGCGAGCTGCATCATCCGCCGCCGGCTCAGCGGGAAGGGTCCTCGGTCCGTCCGAGACTGGCGTTGGGAGAAGGAAGAAGTCATGACCATCCACATCTTTGGAGACAATCGGCGCGATCGCGGATCATTGTGTCACTAACAGGAACACACTCTGTCGGGATGACGTCATGTATGTCAACCTTTGGTCAGCATTACGCTTATCGCGACCACTGGAGAGGAGCCGGGATTGCTAGAGCGAGGATTCGGTGCTGCCGGACCGGTGCCGCGGACCGGGGCACGTCTTGCCGACGTCCTGGTCGACTCCGGACCGACCCACCGGGCCGAGCTGGCGCGAACGCTCGGGTTGTCCAGGACCCGGATCAGCTCGGTCGTCGCCGAACTGGTCGGGCGCGGCATCCTGACCGAACTGGACGGCGCCGCCAACGACGCCATCGACGGTCGGGCCGGGCCGCGGGTTGCGCTGTCCGACCGGCTCGGCGTCGTCGCCGGCGTCCAGATCATCACCACCCACACGTCGGTCGTGGTCCAGACGGTCGCGGGCGAGCTGCTGGCGGAGCGACAACAGGATCGCCCATTGGATCCGGGAACCGGCGAGGAGCGCTTCACCATCGCGGGTCGCCTGGTCGAGGATTGTCTCGCCGAGGTCGGTAGCCCTCCGCTCGCTGCCGTCGGCGTCGGCGCCTTCGGCCAGATCGATCCGGACACCGGCGTCGTGTCCACCCGGCCGAACGGCCTGTGGTGGGGAGTCGATCTCCGCGAGCTCAGCCGGCGGACGTTCGCTGTCCCGACCGTGTTACAGAACAACACCCGCCTGGAGGCGATGGCCGAGGCGTCCTGGGGAGCAGGCAAGGGCCTCAGTCCGGTCCTGTCGATCGGTCTCGGACGTGGCCTGACTGCCAACACTGTTGTCGACGGAATTCCGATGATCGGCGCCCACGGCGGCGGCGGCGAGCTCGGTCACACCACCATCGACATCCATGGCGAACTGTGTTCCTGCGGCGGCCGCGGCTGCCTGTGGATGAGCGCCTCAGCAACGGCCATCGTGAATCGGCTACGGAACACGATCGGTTCCGACTGGGAGGGCATCATCGGCGCGGCCGCAGAGGGTAATCCGGCCGCGATCCATGCCTTCCTGGATGCGGCCGACGTGCTCGGCATCTCGATCGCCAGCCTGGCCAACATCATCGATCCCGCGGTGATCGTCGTCGGTGGCGACATGCTGCGGTCGACCCCCCGATTCCTGGAGCGGATCATCACCCAGGTCCATGATCATTCCCCGACCGCCGCCCGGCAGGCGCAGATCGTCCCGGCGACGTTCGGCGGCACCGGCCGGGGCGGAAGCCTGGCCGCCGCCCTGCTCGCCCGACGGCTCGCGGTGTCGTCGCTCGACCTGGGGGGCTGAGTTCCGACGACACGCCGCATCGTCCGGCATGTGGCCCCCGATTCCCAGATTCCGGACGGCGAGGAGCAAAATGGTGCCGTGTCCAGACCACTTCGTTCAGCAACCTCCACCTCCGGACGCAACATGGCCGGCGCTCGCGCACTCTGGCGCGCGACCGGCATGGGCGACAACGACTTCGGCAAGCCGATCGTCGCGATCGCCAACTCGTTCACCGAGTTCGTCCCCGGCCACGTGCACCTGCGCAATCTCGGCGCACTGGTGGCCGATTCGGTACGGGAGGCCGGCGGGGTTGCCAAGGAGTTCAACACCATTGCGGTCGACGACGGCATCGCAATGGGCCACGGCGGCATGCTCTACTCGCTGCCCAGCCGGGAACTGATCGCCGACGCGGTCGAGTACATGGTGCAGGCGCACTGCGCGGACGCCCTGGTCTGCATCTCCAACTGCGACAAGATCACTCCGGGCATGCTGTTGGCCGCACTGCGCCTGAACATCCCGGTGATCTTCGTCTCCGGCGGACCGATGGAGGCCGGCAAGATCGTCGCGGTCGACGGTGTCGCACGCCCGAAGTTGGATCTGATCGACGCCATGGTCGCCTCCGCCGACGCGAAGGTCAGCGACGCCGAGCTCAGCCAGATCGAGCAGTCGGCCTGTCCGACCTGCGGTTCCTGCTCCGGCATGTTCACCGCCAACTCGATGAACTGCCTGACCGAGGCGATCGGGCTGGCGTTGCCGGGCAACGGCTCGACGCTGGCCACTCACGCCGCCCGCCGCCAGCTGTTCGTCGATGCCGGCACCAAGATCGTTGATCTTGCCCGTCGCTACTACGAGGACGAGGACGATTCCGTGCTGCCGCGCGCGATCGCCGGCCGCGAGGCTTTCGAGAACGCCTTCGCCCTCGACGTGGCGATGGGTGGTTCGACCAACACTGTGCTGCATCTGCTGGCCGCGGCACGGGAGGCCGAACTGGAGTTCACGGTCTCCGACATCGACGCGATCTCCCGGAAGGTGCCCTGCCTGTCCAAGGTCGCGCCGAACACCCAGAAGTACCACATGGAGGACGTCCACCGGGCAGGCGGCATCCCGGCCATCCTCGGCGAGCTGAGCCGGGCCGACCTGCTGCACACCGACATCCCCCGGGTGGATGCGCCGTCGATGAAGGATTGGCTGGCCGAGTGGGACATCCGCAGCGGTACGGCCTCGGAGCGCGCGCTCGAGCTCTACCACGCGGCGCCGGGCGGGGTCCGGACCACCGAGCCGTTCTCCACCGAGAATCGGTGGGAGTCGCTGGACACCGACGCCGCGGACGGCTGCATCCGCGATGTTGATCATGCCTACTCCGCCGACGGCGGGCTGTGCATCCTGTTCGGCAACATCGCCGTCGACGGTTGCGTGGTGAAGACCGCGGGCGTCCCCGACAATGTCCTGAAGTTCACCGGCACCGCCAAGGTCTACGAATCCCAGGAGGCGGCCGTCGACGGCATCCTGGCCGGTGAGGTGACCGAGGGCACCGTCGTGGTGATCAGGTACGAGGGCCCCAAGGGCGGGCCGGGGATGCAGGAGATGCTCTACCCGACCTCCTTCCTGAAGGGCCGTGGACTGGGCCAGTCCTGCGCACTGATCACCGACGGCCGCTTCTCCGGTGGGACCAGCGGTCTGTCCATCGGCCACGTTTCTCCCGAGGCCGCCGGCGGCGGCCTGATCGCCTTGGTCGAGGACGGTGACGAGATCGCAATCGACATCCCTAACCGGAGCATCGAGCTACTCGTCTCCGACGAGGTGCTGGCCGATCGGAAGATCACCGAGGAGAAGCGGGAGAAGCCGTACACCCCGGTCGATCGGGAACGGGTCGTGTCCCGCGCCCTGCGTGCCTACGCCTCGATGGCGACCGCCGCCTCCGATGGTGCGTATCGCTACGTCCCGGAGTGATCTCTCTGCCCCAACGCCTCATCGCCCGTCGCCGGAATCCTCCGGCGGCGGGCTTTCCATTGCGCGGCGGAGCAGATCGGCCGCAGTTGTCGAGATCACCATCGTCGTGGCCACCACGAGATGACCGGCGTCGGATCCCGGCGCCGCAACACCGGGATGCCGACATCGTCCTCGAAGGGCCGGGGATCGGTTTCGGCGGCACCGTCGCCCTGATATCGGACTCCGGTCGAAGAGGCCCGGACCGCTACGGCTGGGGGGTGGTCACCGGCGCCGCCGCACTCGCCGTCGTCGACGGCTGACCAAGATCATCGGCGGAACGACAACGTTTCAACGATTGTCGAGGTGGACGAGAACGATCGGCGCGCCGTACGTTGAAAACCAACGCCGCGTGAACAATGCATGAATAGAATCACCTGCGGCTCATCGGCATCGAACGGGAGGGGATGAGGTGACCGCAACGACGCCGTCGCTGGATCCGGCGCAGCACGCCGATCGCAGCATGTCGCGGCGAAGACTTCGACGACGCGAGTATCTGCTCTTTCTGGCTTTCATCGCACCGAACGTGATCTTGCTGGCGGTGTTCGCCTACTGGCCGGTGCTCTACAACGCCTACCTGTCGATGACCAGCTGGAATCTGCTGTCGGAGACCAAGCCCTGGATCTGGTTCGCCAACTACGTCGACATGTTCACCGATCCGGAGTTCGGCGCGGTGGTCTGGCACACCATCGTCTTCTCCGGTGGCATCGTGATCATCTCGATCATCCTCGGCCTCGCGGTGGCGATCCTGCTCGATCAGAAGCTCCGCGGCCGCAATCTGGTCCGTACCTTCTCCTTCGCACCGCACATCGTCTCCGGCGCCGCCGTCGGCACCATCTGGCTCTACATCTTCGATCCGAGCTACGGCCTGTTGAAGGTGCTGTTGCAGGCCGTCGGCGTCACCTCACCGGCCTGGATGACCGACTCCGCCTGGGCGCTTCCGGGTCTGATCATCGTCTACGTCTGGAAGACCGCCGGCTTCATCGCGGTGATCTATCTCGCCGGCCTGCAAGGATTGCCGAACGACCTGTACGAGGCCGCCAAGATCGACCGGGCCGGCCCGATCACCACCTTCTTCCGGATCACGTTGCCGCTGCTGTCACCGGTGACCTTCTTCGTGGTCGTCACCTCGATCATCGGGAGCTTCCAGGCCTTCGACGTGATCGCCGTGATGACCGAGGGCGGCCCGGGCACCGCGACGACGACGCTGTCTTGGTATGTCTACGAGCAGGCGTTCCAGGCGTTCGACGCCGGACACGCCGGAGCGGGAGCCATGATCATGTTCGTGCTGCTGGTGCTGATCACCGCGGCCCAGGCCCGCTTCACCCGGAATCGGGTGCATTACCAGTGACCGCGCCCGCAACGCTGCAGACCGCAGCCCCGGCCGACGAACAGCTCAGTCGTCCCGCAGGACGTCGCCGCAACGGCGGCGTCGTCGGCAAGATCATCCTCTACCTGGCCCTGGTGGTGGTCGGGCTGGCCGCGATCATCCCCGTCTACTGGTTGCTAAGCTCCTCGGTGAAGCCGTCCGGAGAGATCTTCATCTTCCCGCCGAAGTGGTTCCCCACCGAGTTCCACTGGGAGAATTTCGTCGACGCCTGGAAGTCGGCGCCGTTCGGCCGGATGTACATCAACTCCTTCATCGTCACCGTGGTCGGGATGGCCGGTGAGATCTGCGTCGCGGTGCTGAGCTCGTACGCGTTCGTCTTCCTGAACTTCCCCCGGAAGAACCTGATCTTCGGCATCTTCCTCGGCGCCATGATGGTGCCCGGCACCGTGGTGCTGTTGCCCAACTACATGACTGTCGCGCAACTCGGCTGGGTGAACACCTACGCCGGTCTGATCGTGCCCGGCTTCGGCAGCGTCTTCGCGATGTTCCTGCTCCGCCAGCACATGATGACCCTGCCCAAGGAGATCAATGAGGCGGCCAGAGTCGACGGCGCCGGCCATCTGAGGGTGCTCTGGACAATCGTGCTGCCACTGTCCAAGCCGATGGTGGTGACGGTGATGATCGTCAGCCTGGTGACCAAGTGGAACGACTTCATCTGGCCGCTGATCGTCACCAACACCGACAACATGCGGGTGCTGCCGGTCGGGTTGCTGATGTTGAAGAGCGACGAGGGCTACGTCAACTGGGGTGCGGTGATGGCGGCGACCTGTTTCGTCGTCGTCCCGGTGTTGATCGTCTTCTTCATCGCGCAGCGCCAGATCGTGGCCGGTCTGACACAGGGGGCGACCAAGGGATGAGCAAGATCAACACGGGCCACAAGATCAACACGAGCCGCTTCGGGCGGCGTACGGCGCTGGGGTTGCTCGGCGCGGCAACCGCCGGTGTCGCGGCCGGCTGCTCCGACGACTACCGCCAGGTCGACGGCGCGGTGCCGGCGAAGTACACCAAGCGCCAGCACCTGGTGGCCTGGCACTCGTTCAGCAGCGCCACCGGCGAGGCGCTGGTCAAGATGGTGGACGCCTTCAACTCATCGCAGTCGGAGATCTTCGTCGAGCCGCAGTATCAGGGCAGCTACGAGGAGACCCAGCAGAAGCTGTCGGCGGCGATCATCGCCCGGCAGATCCCCGACCTGACGGTGCTGTCGGAGGTGACCTGGCGAGCGATGCATCTGGCCGACGCGTTGGAACCGTTGGAGGGCTACTTCGACGACGAGCTGAAGCCCGAGGACTACATCGAGCAGTTCATCACCGAGGGCACGGTGAAGGACCACGTCTGGTGGTTGCCGTTCGCCCGGTCGACGCCGCTGTTCTACTTCAACCGGTCGGTGTATGCCAAGGCCGGGCTACCGGACCGCGCCCCGAAGACCTGGGACGAGTTCGCCGAGTGGGCGCCGGAGATCAGAGGAGTCAAGACCGCCGCCGGTCAGGTGATGCCGTTGGCCCTCGACGGCGGCTACTCGGCCTGGTACTTCCAGGGCAACATGTGGCAGTGGAACGCCCGCTATTCCGATGGCCTGGACATCCTGCTGGACTCCCCCGAAGGCATCGCGGCCGCGACCTGGATGGCCGACTTCGTGCACAAGAAGAAGGCCGGCTACCTGTCGGCGAAGAGCTCGATCGACTTCGGCAACCAAGCGGCCTCGGCGGCCTTGATGAGCACCGCCAGTCTGGCGCAGACCACCGAACTGGCCACGGCGAGCAAGTTCGATCTGGGCACCGGCTTCATGCCCGAGCACGAGTCGTTCGGTTGCCCCACCGGCGGCTCCGGATGGGGCATCATGGCCAACGCCCCGACCGCCCGCAAACAGGCCGCTTTCCAGTTCCTGAAGTTCTTGGGCAAGCCGGAGAACTCGGCGACCTGGACGATGGCGACGGGCTATCTGCCGATCGTGAAGAAGGCACAGCAGGATCCGCGGTTGGTCGAGCTGGTCGCCAAGGATCCCAACTTCTCCACCTCTCTGAAGCAGCTGCCGAAGACCAAGACCCAGGATCTCGCCCGACTGGTCATCCCGGACGCGAGCAACTTCATGGACGACGCTTTCGAGACCTTGTACTCCTCCAACATCGCGCCGGAGCGGTTCGTCGGCCAGCTGGCGAAGAAGATGCGTCGCAAGGCCGAACTGCTGGAGGAGAACTACCGGGCCCACTACGAGTGATCATCGCTGCGGCAGGGACAATGGTCGGGTGAGCTCGCAGCTGCCGACCACCGCCCAGACGATCAGCTTCGATCTCGATGGCACCCTGATCAACGGTCCGTTCGGGCGGGTGATCACGGACCTCGAGGACGACCTCATCGATCGCGGCATCGAGGCCCGCGGCGCGATCCTCCGACGCCACACCGCGTTGTTGGACAGCGATGTGATGGCATCGTACGACTGGCAACAGATCGTCGCCGACGAGCTCGCTGAAGCGGACACGAGCGCACCGTTCGACCTGTTCGAGCGGTTGGAGGAGTATGCAGCGGCCGGCCGAACCACTCTGCTGCACGACCGGACGCCGCAGCTGCTGAGCAGGTTGCGATCGGCCGGCTGGCGAGTGCTGGTGTTGACCAACGGCTGGCGCCCCTATCAGGAACCGATCCTGCGACACGCCGGTCTGCTGGAGCTGATCGACGGGTTGATCACCAGTGACGACGTCGGCGAACCGAAGCCGTCGGCGCGGATGTTCGCCGCCGCCCGCGGCACCGCCGAACGCTACGTCCACGTCGGCGACCGTCTTGATCATGACATCGCCGGTGGGAATGCCGTCGGTGCCCGGACGGTGCTGCTCCGCACCGACGCACCCGAGACTGCTGATGCCGACTACCTCGACGATCTTGCCCGCCGGCAACGGGTGCCGGCCGATCAACATCCTGCGCTGACCGGTCCGGATCTGATCACCGCACGGCTGGACGATCTCGTCCAGCACCTGCTGCGGCAGTGACCGACGCGGAGTCCTGAGCTGTCCTGAGGGCAACCTGACCTTCGACGAGCTCAGGCCACTACCTCAGGAGGCTGGCAGACCGACGTCGGTGCGCCAGGACCGATGGAGTGCCGTCAGCTGTTCGACGATCTCGGGATGTTGCGAGGACAGGTCGTGTTGCTCGGCGACATCCACGGCGAGGTTGGTGAGGCGCAGGCCCTCGCCCATCGGGGCGTGCTCGTAGGAGGCCAGGTGTTGCACGTTCGGCGATCCGTCGTCGACCTCGCAGAGCTTCCAATCGCCGGAACGGACGGCCCACTGGAAGCCACAGTCCCAATGCAGATCCCGATGTCCGGCGTCGTCGCTGATCAGATCGATCCCGTCGGACTGCCGATACGCCTCGGGGGTCGCACCGGCTGCGGCCAGCAGCGTCGGATACAGATCCAGACTGGAGGTGACCGCCGACCGGGTCGACCCGGCAGCGATCCGCTCGGGCCAGCTCATTAGGAACGGCACCCGGATGCCGCCCTCCCACAAGGTGTACTTGGTGCCACGCAGTGGAGCGTTGTCGCCGTAGTTGCAGGTCGAGCCGCCGTTGTCGGTGAGGTAGACGACCAGTGTGTTCTCGCGCTGACCGGCCTCGTCCAGCTGGTCGAGCAGGTTGCCGATCTCGGCGTCCATCAGTTCCAGCTGTGCGAGGTAGTAATCCCGGCCGTGCGGCAGATTGGGCACGATCGCGTCGTCGTACCAGTCGCCGTAGCTGGTGCCGCTGTCGGGATCCCAGTCACGATAGGTCGGCAGGCCGCGGCGCTTCAACTCCTCGTCGGGCAACTGCCAGCAGAAGTTGTGAACAGCATTGAAGGCGATCATGCAGAAATAGGGCTGATCCTCCTCGGCGGCTATGAAATCACGCGCCCGCCGCCCCAGCTCCTCGGTCAGGAAACCCTCGTACTCCAACGGTTCGTCGCCGGTCAGGAGTGGTTGGACGGCCATCGGCTGGGCTGCTTCACCGTATTGCTGTTGCGCCGCAGACGAATGCCGCAGGTAATTCAATCGGCCCATCGACTGGCCGGCCAGGCCATAGGTGGTTACGTCGAAACCATGATGTGGCGGACAGGCTCGATCACCGACCTGCTCCTTGCCGTAGTGCACCTTGCCGAAGTAGCCCGTCCGATAACCCTGTCGCTGCAACGCTTCGGCCAACGAGGGAGCATCGGCGGGATCGTCCGGCGGGAACGCCGCCGAATCGAACCACAGCCCGCCCCAGCGCTGCTGATAGCGGCCGGAGATGATGCCGGCCCGCGACGGGCTGCAGATCGGCGCCGTCACGTAGGCGTCGGTACAGGTCATCCCCTCGGCGGCGATCCGATCCAGGGCCGGGGTCACAACCCCGGCCTGTTCACTCACCGCGCCACGGTCGCCGTACCCGTGGTCGTCGGAGACGATCAGGATGATGTTCGGCCGGCCCGATCGGGCCATCGCCGAACCATCCGCCGCCGCACGCTCCCGAGCCACGTCATTTCCTGCACCCGCCACGCTGCGTCCTCCTCGAATGTCGTCCGCCCATTGTCGACGAGCACCGCAGCAACCGCTCAACCGCCCCCATTCGCGCCGGTCCACCCCGGGGCCTTTCTGAGGGCCGGCTGAGAAACTAGGCTCCCCCGGTCGACGTATTTTCGGCGGATCGGCCGAAGATGAACTGATGCCGTTAGCTCAGCTATCGGCGATATCTGTACGCGGTCAAAGGGGATGTCCAGATGGCACAGTCCACAGCCGAGTCGCCGGGCGGCACCAAACTCCGGCGTGATGTCGGGCGAATCGGGCTACTGTTCGCCGGTATCGGATCGATCATCGGGTCCGGATGGTTGTTCGGTGCGTTCAATACGTCGGCGGTCGCCGGCCCCGCGGGCCTGTTCTCCTGGCTGATCGCCGCGGTGATGATCATGCTGATCGGCCTCACCTATGCCGAGCTCGGCCCGATGTTCCCGATCTCCGGCGGCGTCGTCCGCTATCCGCACATGGTGTGGGGGTCCTTCGCCAGCTACTCCCTGGGATTCATCACCTGGATCTCCTCGGCCGCGGTGCCGGCGATCGAGGTCGAGGGCGCGCTGCAGTATGCCACCAAATACGCACCGTTCACCAAGGAGCACGAACTGGCCGGCGGCACGACGCACACCCTGACCCCTCTCGGGTTGGGGGTCGCGGTGGTGTTGATGGCGGTCTTCGTGGTGATCAACTATCTCGGCGTACGACTGTTCGCCCAGATCAACAACGTCCTGGTCTGGTGGAAGTTGCTGGTGATCGTCGCGGTCGTGGTGATCTTCATCATCACGGCCTTCGCCGGCACCAAGATGGGCGGTCCGGGGAACTTCGCCTCGCACGGTTTCGCACCGCATCCGTCGGGGATCTTCACAGCGATCGCGACCGCGGGTATCACCTTCTCCTTCCTCGGCTTCCGGCAGGGCATCGAGCTGGCCGGCGAGACCTCCAACCCGAAGCGGAACATTCCCTTCGCGGTGATCGGCTCGGTTGCGATCTGCGCGGTCATCTACGCTCTGTTGCAGATCGCCTTCACGATGGGCGTGCCGCGCAGCGCGCTGGATGCCAGTGGTGGTTGGGAGAAGCTGACCTTCGAGAACGACTTCGGTCCGCTCGCTGCGATCGCCGCGCTGTCCGGCCTGGGCTTCCTGGCGATCATCCTGTACATCGACGCGATCATCTCCCCGGCCGACACCGGTCTGGTCTACACCACCGTCGCTTCCCGCGTCTCGTACGCGATGGGCCGTAACGGCAATGCTCCGCGGTGGCTGTCCACGACCAACAAGAACGGTGTTCCGGCCTGGAGCCTGTTACTCACGTTCGTCGTCGCGATGATCTTGTTCCTGCCGTTCCCGTCCTGGCAGCAGTTGGTCGGCTTCATCACCAGCGCGACGGTGATCTCATTCGGCTCCGGTCCACTGGTGGTGGCGACTCTGCGGCGCCAGATGCCGGACCGCGAACGGCCGTTCCGGCTGCCTGGTGGCGACGTGATCCCGTTCCTCGCCTTCTACAGCTCCAACATGATCGTCTTCTGGGGCGGCTGGGAGACCAACAAGAAGCTCTTCATCACCATCCTGATCGGCTACGTCCTGCTGGTGGCGTTCCAGCTGATCGGCAAGAAGGCACCGCCGCTGGACTTCAAGGCGGGTGCGATCTGGGTGATCCCGTGGTTCCTGTGCATGCTGGCGATCAGCTTCTTCTTCGACCCGACCAACCACCCGAAGGCGTTCTACTGGGTGTTCTTGATCAACCTGGTGGTCTCGGCCGGCATCTACCTGTTGGCCATCCGCAGCCGGCTTCCGCTGGACGCGGTCCAGCATCACATCACCGACGCGGAGAACGAGTCGGCCGAGGAGGAGGAAGAGCTCGGCGCGGTCGGCTGACATCTGCTGACGCCCGACTGGGCAGCCATCGTTGCGGGACCTGTGCCGTTGCCGGCACAGGTCCCGCCGCGGTTTCAGCGGCCGTTCGGGTCACTCGGCGTCCTGGGTAGCCGCGTCGCCGCCGGCCTCGAACGAGAACCGGGCCCGGTAGGCGGTCGGGGTCAGATGGTGGGCAGCGCGGAACCGGCGGGCCGCATAGTTGGGGTCCGGCCAGCCGACCGAACGGCCGATCTCGGCCACCGTTCGTGACCCGGCCGCAAGCTGGACCGCCATCTGCTCGGTCCGGTACTGGGTCAGCCACTGCAGCGGGCTGGTACCGAGCTGGGCAGCGAACTGATGGTGCAGATGGGACGCCGAGACGCCCGCGCGGCGGGCCAGTTCGTCGATCGTCCACGGATGCGCCGGTTGCTCGGCCATCGCGGCCAGGCTCTGCCGGACGGCGGCCGGGGCCGGCCCCGGCGATCCGATCGGACGGCTGCCGACGAATTCGGCGAGCACCGCCCCGAGCAGACTGCGCAACTGCAGCGGCACCGCGACCCCGATCCGACCGCGATCCGCTTCCTGCCCGGCGGAGTCCCGAGCTCGGGACTCCGCCAACGCCGCCGACCAGCCGGCCACGCGTTCGGTCGCTGCGTCGGTCAGTCGGACGGAGAGGTCACCGCTGCCGATCAGCAGGTTGGTGAGGGTCGCATCGTCCAGCACCCAGGAGAGCTCGGTGGACAGCAGTTCGGCACCCAGATAGATGTTCACCACGTCCAGCTCGGCGACCGCGGTGTAGGCATGCCATCGGCCCGGCCGGACCGCGACCACATCGCCGATGCCGAGGACCCGCGCGCCGTGCCGGGTGCGGTAGTCGGCCCGGCCGCCGCAGATGATCGCCACCTCACAGAAGTCGTGTGCGTGCGCCGGTACCGGCTCGGTCAGCATCAGTCGATCGCTGTTGATCGGATAGCCGCCCGCGCCGAAGACGTGCTGCCTGCGCATCCGATCGGGCATCATGACTCGACAGTAGCGCGAGCCGTATCACCGCGGGAGCAGGATCGTGCTAGTCACCGGCCAGTCCTGTCCTAGCTGCCGACCTGTCCGGGACGAGATGATTTCAGCTATGACGACAACGACGTCGCGGCATCAGCCGCTCACCCTTGCACCCGAAACGATCAACAGCTACCGGACCAACGGTTTCGTCCACCTGCCGGGCGTCCTCGACGCCGACGAGGTCGACCGTTACCGCGCCGCAGCTGCCAGGGCCTATGACCAGGAGGCCGGCCTCGATCCGGACAATCAGATGTTCAAGCAGGTGGTGAACATCTGGCAGCGCGACGACGAGTTGCGTGAGCTGACGATGCACCCGAAACTCGCCGAGCTGGCTACCCAGCTGGCCGGCATCCCGCTGCGGATCTGGCATGACCATCTGTTGATCAAACCGCCGCACAACGGGACGCCGACCGAATTCCATCAGGACGCCCCGTACTGGCCGCACGCCGACGCCCGGCATTCACTGTCGGCCTGGATCGCCCTGGTCGATGTCCCGGTCGAGCGGGGCTGCATGACCTTCCTGCCGGGCCAGCAGGATCGTCGTGACATCCGGCCGATCGACATCGCCGACGCCCGGGACCTCTTCGAGGCCGCTCCCGACCTCGCCTACCTGCCCCGGGTCACGGTCCCGCTGCGTGCCGGCGACGTCACCTTCCACAACGGCTACACGCCGCATACCGCCAACTCCAACGACACCGACGACTTCCGGTTCGCCCACGTCAACATCTACGTCGACCGCGACGTGACCGTCGACGGCCGCGGTCACGTCTGCACCGATCCGCTGCATCTCAAGGCCGGCGATCCGCTGCCGGACAAGGACTTCCCACCGGTTCCGTAAGGCCCGGCTCCGGGTGCCACGCAGACGGGCCGGGCCGGCTACCGCCCGATGAGTTGCAGGCTGAGGTCCCACAGACGCCGTGCCGACTCCGGGTCGATGGCGTGCGGCACCACCGTGGCACTCGGAGTCTGCTCGGACGCGAAGTCGATCGGCTGCGGGTCGATGTCCAGCGGGGAGATGTCGTTGTCCTTCAGGTAGACACCGCCGACATCGGCCAGCAGCGGACTGGTCGCGGCGAAGACGCTCGTGCTGGCACCTTGTTGTACCGACTTCTTCTCGTGGTCCGGATCGTTGATCGGCTGACCGGCGTCGTCGATCAATCCCTGGGCGCGCAGCAACTCGGTGTCGAGCCAGCCGGCAGCCGATTCGCCGGCGGCGCGCGCCGGGCCGAGGCTCGTGGTGATGATGATTCCGGGATGGACCGCGTAGCCGCGGATCCCGTCAGCGGCCCACCGGCGGTCCAGTTCGACGGCGAAGAGGACGTTGGCGGTCTTCGACTGGCCGTAGCCGAGCAGGCCCATCTCGTCGTAGCCGTTGGCGAAGTGCGGGTCGTCCCAGCGGATGTCGGACATCCGATGGCCACCGGAGGTGAGGTTGACGACCCGCGCAGTACCGGCAGCGCGTAGTGCGGGCAGCAGTCCGAGGGTCAGCTGGAAATGCCCGAGATGGTTGGTCGCAAACTGGGCTTCGTAGCCGCGTCCGTCCCGGACCAGGGGTCCACCCATCAGCCCGGCGTTGTTGATCAGCACGTCCAGCCGTCGCCCGGAGTCGAGGTACCCGGCGACGAACGCGTCCACCGAGTCGGGGTCGATCAGGTCCAGCCGGCGGATCTCGACCCGGTCGATACCGGACAGCTTGGTCGCGGCTGATTCGGGGTCGCGAGCGGCGACCGTCACGGTGGCGCCCGCTGCGGCGAGCGCTCGAGTGGTCTCCCGGCCGATCCCGTTATGGCCACCGGTGATGATCACGTTCTTCCCGGTCAGGTCGATGCCTGCCAGCACGTCGTCCGCGGTGTCGGCGGCGCCGAAGCCGGTGCCGAGCGGTCGTTGTTTGTCGATGACGGAAGAGTTCAGGTTTGCGGTCACGTCTCTACTGTCCGCCCCTCCGCCCAGACTCTGAATCCTTGTGGATCCGTATTTCTTGCGCGAGAGTACGGATTCGCCGACCGATCGACTGTCCGAGCTCCTGGACCCCGTCGATGTTCGGCCCGTCACCGCCCGATCCTCCGCAACGGGCCGGCAGTAGATCACCCGTGCCGGACCGAAGGACCGAGGTTCGCCGCGCGCCGATCCGCGGCCGGCCGAACCCCTAGGGCGATTCGGCAACACGGGGCGCGATATCGCCGCCACCAATCCGTCCCCGGGATGATTCGGCAACACGCGGTGCGATATCGCCGCCACCAATCCGCCCCCAGGGGCGATTCGGCAACACGCGGCAAGTCGTCGCCGCTCGATCGCCGCTACGACTGGCAGCGCCAGGCGGGACCTCGCCGCTTCAGGTCGAGCCCCAGGGGCGATTCGGCAACACGCGGTGCGATATCGCCGATACCGGTCAGTCGGTCGCTCGGTGCAGCTGGTTCTGACACTGCGGGAGAGCCGGCCGGCGGGCGTCGACGCCGGGATCAGCCCAGGGCGGGCTCGACGGCCTCGATCCGCTGCCACGCCGATTCGGGCAGGTCGTCCGCACAAGCCACGTTCGCCGCAACTTCGGCCGGTGTCTGCATCCCAGCCAGGGCTGCGGCCACAGCCGGGTGCCGGAGCGGGAACCGCATCGCCGCGTGGGGCAGCTCGGTGCCGGCAGCACGTGCCACCGCGGCGAACTCCCGAGCCTTGGCCATCACCTCAGGGGTGGCCGGCTCGTAGTTGAACCGCCCGTCCGCCGGCGGCTCCGCGCCGGCCAGCAGACCACTGTTGAACGGTGCCGCCGCGATCACGCTGATCCCCCGATCGGCACAGGCGTCGAGCAGCGGTCGGGCGGTCCGGTCCAGCAGCGTCCAGCGGCCGGCAACCAGGATCACGTCGATCCCGACGCCGGCCGGGTAGTCGTGGGTGGCCAGCTCGAGCAGCGGCTGGACGTAGTTCATGCCGACGCCGACCGCCCCGATCTCACCCGCGTCCCGGAGTTCGCAGAGCGCCGGGATCGACTCCGTTGCGGCCTGCCGCAGATGATCATCGGGGTCATGCACCAGGGCGATGTCGATCCGGTCCAGACCGAGCCGTTGTCGGCTCTCGTCCAAACTGCGGCGGACCCCGGCAGCGCTGTAGTCGCGGACCCGGGTCAGGTCCGATTCGAGGTCGAAACCCTCCTGATCATGATCGGACTCCCCCGAGCTGACCAGCAGCCGCCCGACCTTGGTGGACAACACGTACCCATCCCGGGGCCGCTTCTGCAGGGCGGCGCCGAGGCGCTGCTCGGCGAGCCCGAGACCATAGTGCGGGGCGGTGTCGAAATAGCGGATCCCGCCCTCCCAGGCGGCGTCGACGGTGGCCTCGGACTGCTCGTCGGTGATCGCCCGATAGAGGTTGCCGATCGGGGCGGCGCCGAAGCCGAGCTCGGTCACCTCCAGCCCGGTACGGCCGATCTTGCGTCGCTGCATCGTCATTTCCGCAGCCGAAGGCCTTGCATCCCGCCGTCAACGGCGATCGAGGTCCCGGTCGTCGAGCCCGAGGTCGGCGAGGCCAGGTAGCAGACGGCGCCGGCGACCTCGTCGGCCGACACCAACCGCCCGTGCGGCTGGCGCGCTTCGAGGGCGGCCCGCTCGGCCACCGGATCGGGGGCGCTGTCCAGCAGCCGACCGACCCACGGGGTGTCGGCGGTGCCGGGGTTCACCGCGTTGACCCGGATGCCCGCCTCGGTCAGATCGGCAGCCATCGCCTGGGTCAGGGACAGCACCGCGCCCTTGCTCGCCGAGTACAACGCTCGCTGCGGCAGCCCGGCGGTCGCGGCGATCGAGCCGGTGTTGACGATCGCTCCCGCGTCGGACTTGCGCAACGCGGGCAACGCGGCGCGGGTGACCCGGACCATCCCGACCACATTGACGTCCAACACCCGGTGCCATTCCTGATCGTCGTTGGCGGTCACGTCGCCCTGGGCGCCGATCCCGGCATTGTTGACCAGGATGTCCAGACCTCCGAGCTTTTCCACCGCCTCGGACACCGCCTGCCGGACCGCCGCATCATCGGTGACGTCGGCGCGGACGCCGATCTGCCCGGCCGGCAGTTCCCCCAGTTCCCGATCCAGGACGGCGACCGTCGCGCCGCCTGCGGCCAACCGTGCCGCGATCGCGGCACCGATTCCGGAGGCGCCGCCGGTGACCAGCGCCTTCCGCCCGTCGAACTCACCCATGAGTTGTCCTCTCACGCCTGCTGGAACGTCTGCCGCTGCTTACCCAGGCCGTCGATCTCCAGCTCGACGACGTCGCCGTCGCGCAGGAACGGCTGCCCCTCGATGCCCATCGCGACGCCGGCCGGCGTACCGGTGTTGATCACGTCGCCCGGCCGTAACACCATGAACTGGGAGAGGTACCAGACGACGTGCTGGACGCCGAAGATCATGTCGGCGGTGGTCCCGTTCTGGCGTTGTTCGCCGTTCACCCAGAGCCGCAGACCCAGCTGCTGCGGGTCGGCGACCTCGTCGGCAGTGAGGATCCAGGGGCCGAGCGGATTGAACGTCTCGCAGTTCTTTCCCTTGTCCCATTGGCCTCCGCGCTCGATCTGGAACGCACGTTCGGAGACGTCGTTGCTGATCGCGTACCCGAAGATCGCGTCGGCAGCCTGCTCCGGTGACTCCAGGTAGCGGGCCTCCTTGCCGATCACGACCGCCAGCTCGACCTCCCAGTCGGTCTTGACCGAGGTGCGCGGGATCAGCACGGTGTCGGTGGCACCCACCACGGTGTCCGGGGTCTTCAGGAAGAGGATCGGCTCTTCGGGGATCGCCGCGCCGGTCTCGGCAGCGTGATCGCGGTAGTTCAGTCCGATGCAGATGATCTTGCCGATGCCGGTCAACGGCGGACCGAAGCGGTCGACCGAGTCGACGGCCGGCAGTTCCCCGGCCTTGGCCGCGTCGACTGCCGCCTGCACGCCACCGGACAGGAATCCGGCGTCGATCGTTCCGGTCTGCGCGCTGAGGTCCCACCAGTTGCCCTCTGCGTCACCGATCAGCGGAGTCTCCTCGCCGGGGCGGCCGTGCCGTGCTAGTCGCATCTCGTCCTTCCTTCACCTGCTGGGGCCTTCGTCTGCTGGGGTCGCGACAACCATAGATCCGAGCAATTCGGGTGGCGTACCCGGACCACATCCTGCGACGATCCTGGTTGGACCCGACAGTCGATCCGACCACCGGGAGCCGCGGATCGCGTGATCGGCAGACGGACGGCCGACCACCGTCCGCACCAAACACCCGATGTCTGGTTAACCTTGCCAGGAGTCGGGGTGCCTGCCAAGCAGGTGTCCACGAAGTGCCGGCCGGGCGATCTCCCCCGGCTGGTCGGTTCAGGAAGAGGAGGCACGGCGATGGCGGTGACCGATGAGGCGATCGAGCGCCTGAAGGGCATGATCACCTCGGGGGAATTGCGTCCGGGCGACCGGCTGCCACGCGAGGCCGACCTCGCGCACACCCTCGGCCTGAGTCGTAATTCGCTGCGGGAGGCGGTCCGAGCGCTGTCCTTGATGCGGATCCTGGATGTCCGGCAGGGCGACGGCACCTATGTCGCCAGTCTGGCCGCCGACTCGCTACTGGAGGCGCTGAACTTCATCGTCGAATTCCATCACGACGATTCGGTGCTGGACCTGCTCGAGGTGCGGAGGATCCTCGAACCCGCGGCCACCGCCAAGGCGGCCGCCCGGATGAGCGAGGACGACTTTGCTCAGCTCAGCGAAGTGCTGGCTCGGGCCGATGATTCCTCCCCCGTCGAGGCGCTGGTCGCCGCCGACACCGAGTTCCATCGCCGGATCGCCCTCGGCTCGGGCAACGCGATGCTGGCGTCGATGATCGAGAGCGTCGCCGGTCCGACCCATCGAGCGCGGGTCTGGCGCGGCATCACCCAGTACGGCGCGCTGACTCGGACGTTGGCCGAGCACCAGGAGATCCTGGACGCGCTGCGCCGGCGTGATCCCGAGTTGGCTGCCATCCGGGCAACGGTGCACGTGGCCGGAGTGGAGGAATGGCTACGGTCGACCCTGGAGCAGGCTGCCCCGGCACTCGACGGTCCGGACGTCGTCGGTCAGGCACCCGGCGTTCAGGCACCCCAAGCACGCTGAACCGACTCAGGAGCCAGGTCGTGGCGCGTGGTCCGCGGTCGGTCGATCGGCCGGCTTGCCGTCGGGTTGATCCGGTGCGTCCGCGGCGGCACCGGGGTCCTCAGTGGTTCGAGGCTCCTCGGAAGGCCGGTCGGCGGCCGGGGTTGGTCCGACCGCCTCAGCACCGCCGACCTCGTCGCGATGCGGCACCCGCACCTTGCGCATCTGCCGACGCATGCTGAGCATCAGCAGTGCGATGGCGGCGGCGAGCAGGATCGTGATGATCAGCGGAGTCCAGCCCGGCTTCACCACATTCGGGTCGACCTCAAGGAAAATCACGCGTCCGAGCCTACTCCGGGGCCGGGCTTGGTCGGGATTCCGGCGAACAGGTCGTCCTCGGGCAGGCTGGTCTCGACGTGTGAGGTGACCAGCTCGTAGTCCTCGGTCGGCCAGGCCTGCTGGTGCACCTCCAGCGGCACGGCGAACCAGTGCCCCTCCGGGTCGATCTGGGTCGCGTGCGCAATCAGCGCCCGATCCCGTACGGCGAAGTAGTCGGCACAATTGACCCGGGTGGTGACCCGGTCGGTGCTGTCCCGCTTCCAGTTCTTCAGCCGTTCGGCGTACGGGGGTTCCTGGCCGCGCGCGATCATCGCCGCGTCCAGCGCCTCGTAGCGTGCCCGGGACGACATGTTGTAGTACAGCTTCTGCGGCTGCCAGATCGGTCCGGCGTCGGGGAAGGCGCCG
Source organism: Microlunatus soli (assembly GCF_900105385.1). Lineage (NCBI taxonomy): Bacteria > Bacillati > Actinomycetota > Actinomycetes > Propionibacteriales > Propionibacteriaceae > Microlunatus > Microlunatus soli. Next base: position 1,423,372 of record NZ_LT629772.1, read on the forward strand.
TCCTTGCCGGCCGCCTCGAAGGCCGCGACGCTGATCTGATGACAGCGGATGTGGTCGGGGTGCGGATAGCCGCCGTTCTCGTCATAGGTGGTCAGCACATGCGGCCGGAACTCACGGATCACCTTCACCAGCGCCCGCACCGCGACGTCCAGGTCGACCGTGCCGAAGCTGCCTTCGGGCAGCGGCGGCAGCGGATCCCCCTCGGGTAGCCCGGAGTCGACGAAGCCGAGCCAGACCTGATGGATGCCGAGGATCTCGCGGGCCGCATCCATCTCCTGCTTGCGGATCTCGGCGATGTTGGCCAGCACGTCCGGCCGGTCCATCGCCGGATTGAGGATGTCGCCCCGCTCGCCTCCGGTACAGGTCGCCACCCACACGTCGACGCCCTCGGCCACGTATTTGGCCGTGGTCGCCGCGCCTTTGCTGGATTCGTCGTCGGGGTGCGCGTGGACGTGCAACAGCCGAAGCCGCTCGCCCGACTCGTCGAGTCGCAATGCCGGAGATGTCACAGCGCCCATCTTCCCATCTCGGGACCGATCGCCCCATCCGGGGAAGCAGCAGGGTTGGGGTCGGCACCCGATTGGCCTCGGGCTTGCCGCGGTCGGACAATGGTGGGGTGATCGACCAGCAGCAGTCCCAGCAGCGACCGGCGGGCCGCTATCCGCAGCGGCGTCGCCGTCGACCGTTGGTGATCGTCGCCGTTGCCGTGGTCGCCGCGATCGGACTGGGATGGTTGATCTGGGCAGCCGCGGTGCACTCGCGACCGACGGTCAGTGGAGCGATCCACGTCTGGAAGGTCGCCTCCGACAGCTCGGTCACCTTCACCCTCACTGTCGAACGTCCCGACCCGTCGGTCGCCGCGACCTGCCGGGTGATCGCCCAGGCCACCAACTTCGAGACCGTCGGAGAGAAGACGATCACGGTCGGCCCCGGCACGGATCGGCTGACTGACGTGCACGACTCACTGCGCACCATCCGACGGGCGACCTCGGTATCGATGAGCGGTTGCACGGTCCAGGGGTGATCGACCGCCCATTCCCCGAACTGGGTCGACCGGTCCCCCGCGCATTGCACCAACTGTTCGTACGACAGCAACCTGCGGGTCGGGCTGTCGTCGCCTGCCGGGTCAAGGGTGCCGCACGGAGCCCACGGCGGACAGCAGTGGCGCTCGACCATGATCGACTCCATCGATGATGATCATGGCCCCGTGGATGTCCATGATCAGGAGCGCCCGTGACACCATCGATCGATCGTCGCCGATTCCTGCAACTCAGCGGAGCCACAGCCGTCGGAGCGGCCTTGACCGAACGACTCGGCGCCAGCATTGCCCGCGCAGAATCGATCCCAGCGGACCGCCGGTCCGGGACGATCGCCGATGTCGAGCACGTCGTCGTGCTGATGCAGGAGAATCGATCCTTCGACCACCTGTTCGGCACGCTGCGCGGCGTCCGCGGCTTCGGCGACCCGCACCCGGCACGACTGCCGTCGGGTAAGTCGGTCTGGCACCAATCCCAAGCCGGCAAGGAAACCCTGCCGTTCAGACCGGATCACGATGATCTTGGAATGGCGTTCATCCAGGACCTGCCGCACGGCTGGCCGGACGCGCACGCCGCCTTTGCCCGAGGCAACTACGACGGCTGGATCGACGCCAAGGGCACCACCACGATGGCTCATCTGGAACGGCGCGACATGCCCTTCCACTTCGCCCTGGCTGATGCCTTCACCGTCTGCGACGGCTATCACTGCTCGTTCATGGGTTCCACCGATCCGAACCGCTACTACATGTGGACCGGTTGGACCGGCAACGACGGCACGGGCGGCGGCCCGGTGCTCGGCAACGACGAGGCCGGCTACTCCTGGACCACCTATCCCGAACGTCTGCAACAGGCCGGCGTGAGTTGGAAGATCTACCAGGACGTCGGCGACGGGCTGGACGCCGACGGCGGCTGGGGCTGGATCGAGGACGCCTATCGCGGCAACTACGGCGACAACTCGCTGCTCTACTTCAACAGCTATCGCAACGCCCGACCCGGCGATCCGCTGTACGACAAGGCCCGGACCGGCACCGACGCCAAGGCCGGCGACGGGCTGTTCGACGAGCTGCGCCGCGACGTCAGCACCGGCAACCTGCCGCAGGTGTCCTGGATCTGCTCACCCGAGGCGTTCACCGAGCATCCGAACTGGCCGGTCAACTACGGCGCCTGGTACACCGCGCAGGTGCTCGACGCGCTCACCGCCGACCCGGAGGTGTGGAGCAGGACCGTGCTGTTGATCACCTACGACGAGAACGACGGGTTCTTCGATCATGTGGTGCCGCCCTATCCCAACTCCGATCAGCTGCCCGGAGCGTCCACGGTGTCGACCGAGCACGAGATCTATGCCGGACCGCTCGGCGCGACCGGCCCGTACGGGCTGGGTCAGCGGGTGCCGATGTTCGTGGTGTCGCCGTGGAGCACCGGTGGCTGGGTGTGTTCCGAAGTGCTCGATCACACCTCGATCATCAGATTCCTCGAGCAACGGTTCGGCGTCGACGAACCGAACATCACGCCCTGGCGGAGGTCGGTCTGCGGCGATCTGACCGGCGCACTGGACTTCGCCAAGCCGCACCGTGCCCCGCGGCTGCCGGACACCGAGGACTATCGCCCGACCGATGATCAACGGCATCCGGACTACGTGCCGGTGCCGCCGGCCGAACCGGAGTTGCCGCGCCAGGAGCCGGGCGGCCGACGGTCCCGACCGCTCGGCTATGCCTTCGACGTCGAGGCCGAGCACACCGACACCGGGGTGCTGCTGCTGGTGCGCAACTCCGGTCGGCTCGGGGTCCATCTGCAGGTCCGGGTCGTCGGAGCCGAGCTGCCGTATTCGTACACCATCGGTGCCGGCGACGAGTTGCGGGCGACGATCCCGGTGCCGGCCGGCGGCGAGCTGTCGCTGCACGGTCCGAACGGCTTCTTCCGCCGCTACGCCGGCGGCGCCGACGGGATCACCATCGGCGCCACCACCCGACACGGCAGCCTGCTCACGGTGACCGGCCGCGCCGAGCGTCCGGCGGTGGCACGGATCGTCGACGAACTGACCGGGCGGGTACGGACGATGAAACTGACAGCAGATGCCGGCGGCATCGGCATCCCGGTCGGTCATGCCGACGGCCGCTACGACGTCACGGTCACGGTGTCAGGTCGAGCCGACATCGTTCGACAGTTCGCCGGTCGGATCGAACGGCGACAACGCAACGCAGACTCCTGATCAATCGGCCGTCCGATGATCCTCGGGCTCGACCGCGGGAGCGTCGGATGACCCGCGTGGTCTGCCCGGCACCAGCTTCAGGCCGACCACCGCGACGATGATCCCGGAGATGAAGATGATCTTCGGGATCGAGGTCGCCTCGGCGCCGGTCGCCATCGCGTAGCCGACGGTCAGTGCTGCGCCGATCCCGACCCAGACCGCGTACGCCGTACCGATCGGGATCTGTCGGGTCGCCCGGCCCAGGCCGACCATGCTGACGGCCAGCCCGACGAAGAAGACGATCGCCGGCAGCGGGCGGCTGAGTCCGTCGGACAGCCCGAGGGCCGTCGCCCAGACCGCCTCGAAGACGGCGCTGACGATCAGGATGAGCCAGGCCATCTCAGCTCACCACCTTCAGGCCGATCACCGAGCCGACCAGCAGCACCAACAGCAGGGCGCGGGCCAGGGCGAACCGTTCCTGGCCGGTGACGATGCCCCAGAGCACGGTCAGGGTGGCGCCGATCCCGACCCAGACGGCGTAGCAGGTGCCGGTCGGCAGCGAGGTCATCGACCAGGCCAGTCCGAGCATGCTGAGCGCAAGGGCGATGAAGAACAACAGGGTGGGGCGCAGCCGTCGGAAACCGTGCGACGCCGACAGGGCGGCTGCCCAGACGGCCTCCAACATGCCCGATACGATCAGGACGATCCAGGCCATGACAAGGACTCCTTCTGAGTCAGTCTTGTCGTGGTGCGGGTACTGCTCCCTCGTCCGCGAACCGTTCGCCGGTTCCGAACCCAACGATAGCAAATCCCGGTCCGGAACCATGCCGGGGACCGGGAAGGGTTTGGCCGGGCCGACGGCGCTGTTGGTAGGCTTGTCGGATGTCTGAGAACACCTCTACCGAGACGATCTGGCTGACTCAGGACGCTTACGACAAGCTGGCGGCCGACCTGGATCATCTGACCGGTGCGGGTCGAACCGAGGTGGCCGCGAAGATCGCGGCCGCTCGTGAAGAGGGTGACCTGCGCGAGAACGGCGGCTACCACGCTGCCCGCGAGGAGCAGGGCCAGCAGGAGGCGCGGATCCGTCAGCTGACCGACATGCTGCGGCGGGCCAAGGTCGGTGAGGCGCCGGCCAACTCCGATGAGGTCGCTCCCGGTATGGAGGTCACGATCGCCTTCTTCGGCGATGAGTCCGATACCGAGACGTTCCTGCTCGGTTCCCGCGAGATGCTCGGAATGGACGACAGCAAGGCCAGCGTCTACAGCCCGCAATCCCCGCTGGGCGCGGCCATCCTCGGCAAGCAGCCGGGCGACGAGGTCAGCTACGACGCCCCGAACGGCAAGCCGATCAGCGTCACCATCATCAAGGTCCAGCCCTACCAGTCCTGACCCTGGTCCTGAGCCCGGGCATCGAGCCGACGGGAAGGGTCAGCCGGCGAGCAAGGAGGCGGCCTCGGCCGGGGTCAGGGCGCCGGAAGCCACCTCGGCCAGGATCTGCTCGCGGGACGGTCCCTGTCCCGGAGGCCCGGCCGCAGGTTTCGGCTCGTCCGACTCGGCCAGGCCCATCTTCTGCAACACCTCGGTGAATCGTGCCCGCGCCGTCGGGTACGAGACGCCGAGGTGTTTCTCCACCTCCCGCAGGTTGCCCCGGGCGGCGAGGAAGACGCGCAGCATGTCCAACTCGGCCGCTGACAGTGCGCAGAACTCGCAGGGCGCGAAGATGCCGGCCAACTCCGTACCGCAGGACTCACAGCCGAGCCGGGTGACGACCAGATGCTCACCGCAGACCGGGCAGTCGCTCGGGGCCCGGTGGTCGGGACCGTCCGTCTGATGTCGATGGCCGGTTCCGGGCCTGCCCGGCATACTCATGCGACGCCTGAGGGATCGGAATCGTGGGTACTGCTGGTGCCGGCCTTGACCGAGGCGTGCCCCATCACGACCTCGACATCCAGCCGAGCGCTGCCGTGACCCATCACGACCTCGTCGCCGACGAATCCGGCGTGTGCGCCGCCCCAGCTGATCTTGCCGAGCTGGGAGTCGGTGGCGATCGTCACGTTGGAGGCATCGGACAGCTGCAGACTCAGCGAACCGGACTCGACCCGGATCCGGGAGCGGCCGGTGGTGATGGCTCCCTTGACCGTTGCCTGGCCGGCCTGGATCAGAGCGTCGGCGATCTCCGCGACGTCCACCAGCTTGGCGCCGCCGGCGGTCACCCGGACCTTGCCGAGCCGCGGTACGGCCTCGGTGTTCAGGCTGCCGGCGGTCACCTCGATGTCGACCAGCAGGCTGGGATTGACCCGGAGCAGCAGCTCCTTGCCGAGTCCGAGGGAACGGAAGTCGTCCAGGCTGCGCGTGGCCTTGAGGAGTTGGAATCCGTCGATCGAGGCGCCGAACTCACCGTCGCTGGAAATCTCCAGCACCGGACCGTTGCGGCGCAGCACGTGCGGGCCGTCGGCCGACACGGTGGCGACCGATGGTTCGCCGATGATCCGGACCCGGCGGCCCACCGCTCGAATCGACAACTTCTCCACGCCGTTGGTGCCGGCGGGACGACGGCCGAGCCTGGTCTTCGGCCGTGACGGCCGCACCGATTCCTTGCCGTACGCCGGTTGCTGCGGCCGGTCGGTGCTGGCCGCCCAGGCGTCGCTGTCGATCGTCTCGGCGGCCGCATCGTCGAGCGCGGCCGCAGAATCCTCTTCGACCGCGTCCGCCCCGTCGACATCGCCCGCTTCGACATCGGCAGTGTCGGCATCGGTGGCGTCGACGTCGACCCCGACGCTGGTGACGTCCTCGGCAACGCTGCCCGACGACGTGGCGGTCGTCGGGGCCACGGTGTCTTCGGCTCCCACGGTGTCTTCGGCTCCCACCGTGTCTTCGGCTCCCACCGTGTCTTCGGGGGCGGGATCGGCATTGGCTTCGGGGTTGGTCGTCGAGATCGCGTCGATCCGACGGGCTGCCTCGGCCGGGTCGATCCGACCGGCAGACAGCTCCTCCAGGATCCTCGTCATGTCTTCGGAAGGGCTCATGTTGACGAATCTAAAACCGACCTCCCACATTCGAAAGGCCCGTTGCGACATTCAGGGGATGGCTCAGGGTTGTTCTCGGTGCGCGGTCGCGGCTCGGCCTCGGTACGTACCGACAGCCGGCGTGTGACCGGCAGACGACGGGATTGCGAGCCGAGAGCCACCGGCTCACCATCGGTGGGACCCTTGTCGGAGCTGCTGCACCGTGCACCCTTCGCGATGTCGAAGGTCACGAGCCGACGTCAAAAGCAGGCGGTCTCGTAGCGGATTGGTCACAGGTTCGCAACCCACCCCCTTCGGATGCGCGTTTCGGCCCTTGTCCATGGCAGATTGTCGGAGTCCGATGGGTGCAGTCTCTGAGGACCCCTTCCGTACGGTCTGTTCGGCCATCGTCGACCGCACAGCGGTCCGGCGGGCCAGGACCGAATCGGTAGGACTCGAATCGGTTTGGGGCCGAGGACAGTTTCCAGGTCGGGAGGGGCTCGCCGTACGGACGGCGAGCACGCGCAGGTTGTGGGTGCCGGGGCACGGGGTCGCCGCCGCACCCAGGAATGGAGATGGTGAGGGGTATGAGTCGGTTCGGTAAGCCCGGCGTTGTTCGCGGAGCGCTGGCGGCGACTGTTCTGCTGACGAGTCTGTCGATGGTCGGCTGTGGCCAGATCGCGCGCGGGGACAACCCGCTCGGGGGCAACGGCAATCCGGACTCCAAGACGTCCAGCCAGCCGAGCGCCGGTGGTAAGCAACCCGGCGAGAAGCCGAGCAAGCCCGCGCCGCCGCCGGACCCGTACAAGCTCACCAGCAACATCAAGGACGAGGCGAGCGACGTCAAGATCGACAAGATCCTCAAGCTCACGGCGAGCAACGGAACGCTGTCCAAGGTCAAGGTGACCGGGTCGGTGCTGGACCACGGCGAGACCAAGAAGGTCAGCCTGGACGGTGACCTGACCGACGGCAAGACCGGTTGGACCGCCTCCGAGCTGCTCGAACCCAGCGGCGACTACACCGTCAAGGTGAGCGGCATCAACAGCGACGGCAAGAAGGAGAGCGACACCTCGACCTTCAGCACCAAGGACGTGTCGCTGGACAACCAGGTCTTCCCCAGCTTCGCCGGCACCATGAGTGGCACCGTCGGGGTGGCCACCCCGGTGGTGCTGCAGTTCGATCTCCCGGTCAAGGACAAGAAGACCTTCGAGAAGCATCTCCATGTCAGCAGCAGCTCCGACCAGAAGGGCAGCTGGCATTGGTACAACGACAAGGAAGTGCACTGGCGGCCGGCCGAATACTGGGAGCCGGGCACCAAGGTGACCGCCACCGCCGACCTGAACAGCGTCCCCGCCGGTGACGGGCTGTACGGCCAGAAGAGCGTCTCGACCAGCTTCACCGTCGGTGACTCGGTGATCACCAAGGTCAACCTGAAGTCCCACATCGCCAAGGTCTACGTCAACAGCAAGCTGGCCCGGACCATGAAGATCAGCGCCGGCAAGCCCGGCGACGACACCCGCAGCGGGACATCGGTGATCACCGAGAAGCGCACCAACTACACGATGACCTCGGAGATGATCGGGTTGCCGAAGACCGGCCCCGAGTCCTACCGGCTGACCGCCGCCTACGCGATGCGGATCACCACCTCCGGAGAGTTCCTGCACTCCGCCCCCTGGAACGCCGGCTACTTCGGCAGGCAGAACGCCAGCCACGGCTGCATCGGGATGAGCGTGGAGGATTCCGGCTGGTTGTACAAGCACGCCAAGTCGGGCAGCCCGGTGATCGTGACCGGCAGCAAGCGTTCGCTGGATCCGCTGAACGGTCTGACCGACTGGAACGTCGACTTCGAGACCTACGCCGAGGGGTCGGCGCTCTGATCGGCTTCCGATCCCGGATCGGAACCGCGACCCGCTGACCTCCCGATGCATCCGCCGCCCGAACCGCGTCCGGGAGAGCCGGTGCGCTGTATCGCGACCAAGTGGCCCGATCGGCCGCACTGGGAGTTCGACGGCCGCTGGCTCGGCCTGGACGACAGTGGTTGGTGGTTCGGCGTCCCAGCAGGAACGCTGCTGACCCGCCCCGGGGCGTCGTACCACTCCAACGCTGACGCCGCCGCGGTCGTGCCGAGCGGCGGTGCCGGCTACATCGCCACCTTCTATGCACCCGGACCGTCACCCGACCGGCCCGGCGCCGTGCACACCTACGTCGACATCACGACCCCGCCGCTGCTGTCCCCCGGCCGGATCGTCGCGGTCGACCTCGACCTCGATGTCGTCCGGGAGCGCGCCGGCCGGCTGTACGTCGACGACGAGGACGAGTTCGCCGAGCATCAGGTCACCCTCGGCTACCCGGACCAGATCATCACCCAGGCCCGTCGGAGCTGTGATCAGGTCCACGCTGCGCTGGCCGCGGGTGCGGCTCCGTTCGACGGCCGGTCGGAGGCCTGGTTGCAACGGGTCGGCGACCTGCCACGGCCGAACTCGGCGACCGACTGAACGCCGACGCACGATCTCGGAGGATCGCTGCGATCGGCGTGGATAGGCTCCCCGGGCATGAACTCCGACTGTGTCTTCTGCTCGCTGCTGCGCGACGAGGGTGCGGCCGATTGGATCTGGCGCGGTCAGGGCGCGTCGGCCCTGCTGCCGCTGGAGGACGGCCGGTTGGCTCCCGGGCACACCCTGGTGATCGCCGATCAGCACGCGGTCGGGGTGCAGGACGTGTCGCCGGCAGCACTGACCCAGGTGATCCTGCTGGTCCAGCAGGTCTCGGTCGCGCTGCGGGACGCGTTCGGCGCCCGCGGGGTGAATGTCCTGAACGCCAGCGGCCCGGACTCCGACCAGTCGGTCGACCATCTGCATTTTCACGTCGTACCCCGTTGGGCAGCCGACGGCCTGGACACCTGGCCGGGTGGCAGGTCCGGTCATCGACTCGGGACGCAGTGGCCGGCGGAGCTGCGCCGGGCGGTCACCGCACGACAGTTATGAGCCTCTGGCTGCTCGTGCCGGCGTGCCGATGATCAACACGGCGTGACCGCTACTCCCGTACGGCGGTCGCGACCGGTTCTTCCTTGTGGGTCGCCAGATATTGGATGAAGGTCTTGGCGAAGGCGAGCAGCGGGATCGACATCAGCGCGCCGACGATGCCGCCGACGATGACACCGATGGCGATGCCCAACAGCACGGCCAACGGATGCAGCTTGACGGCGCGGCCGAGCAGGAAGGGCTGCAGGATGTGACCCTCCAACTGCATCACCAGGATGATCCCGGCGAGCATGATCAACGCCTGCACCCAGCCCAACATCACCAGCGCCACCAGGACGGCGACGAAGCCGGAGACGAAGGCACCGACCAGCGGCACGAAGGCGCCGAGGAACACCAGTGCGGCCAGCGCCGGGGCGACCGGCACCTGCAGGACCAGTGCGACGATCAGGACGCCGATCGCGTCGGAGAACGCGACCAGGATCGTCGCCCGGACGTAGTGCACCAAGGCCGTCCAGCCATTCCGGCCGGCGCTGTCGATCCGCTGACTGGCGTTGCGCGGCATCAAGCGGGTGAGGAACTTCCAGATCCCGCCGCCGTCGTAGAGGAAGTAGAAGGTGGCGAACAGGGCGATCGCCAGCCCGGCGAAGAAGTGACCGATCTGGGTCCCGAACGCCGCCGCATAGCCGGCGATGGTGCTGCTACTGCTGGTCACCAGATCCTGCACCTGGGTGGTCAGCTGATCGATCTGCAGGAACTTCTCCGGGATCTTCAGCGGACCCGTGGTGAGCCAGTCGGTGACCTGTCGGAAGCCGGTGACCACGCGGTTGCCCATCGACTCGGCCTGTCCGGCGATCTGGGTGGCGATCAGGGTGAGCGTGCCGGAGACCAGCACCAGCCCGATGATCATCGACAGCGCCGCGGACAGCGCCCGCGGGAAGCGTCGCCGATTGAACCAGTTGGCCACCGGCGAGATCAGCGCGGTCAGCAGAATCGCTACCGCTATCGGGATCGTCACCTCGGACAGGTAGCGCAGCACCCAGCCGATGCCGGCGAGCACGATCACGACCACGATCAACCGCCAAGCCCAACTCGCCGCGATCCGGAAGCCGCGCGGCACCTCGCGGTCGATCGGGTCGGCCTCATTCGTGGCGGTCTCGGCCGGTGCAGTCGCGGTCGGGGCGGTCTCGGTCGGGTCGATCGGCGGCATCGTCTGGCCTTCGTCGACGGCCGGCGCGGACGGAACCGTCCGGCCGACGCCGTCCGACGAGCCTGCGCCGCCCGGACCTGATCCGGTGGATGTCGCCGTACGGGTGTCGCCGCTCGCCTCCAGGCCGGCAACGGAGTCGGCGCTGTGCTTCGGCCTCGGCAACGCCGGCAGCTGTTCCCGCAGTCCCCGCAGCCGCCCGAGGTTCAACCGATCGCGAATCCCCACCCACGCCTCCTACTACGGCAGTGCCTGCTGTGAACGACCTAAGTTACCTGCCCCGACAACCCGTACCCGATGTCCATGACATCATGCCGAGGACGCGATCCGGTCGATGCGCGGCCATGATCACCGGTCCGGATCGATCAGACCCGAGGAACGGCCGCCGGGAGGACGTGTGAACCCCAAACCGCTGACCGAGCTGGTCAGTCCCGACTGGGCGCAGGCCCTTGCCCCGGTCGCCGGAACGATCTCCGGGATGGGCGACTTCCTGCGTGCCGAGTTGGCCGCCGGCCACGGCTACCTGCCGGCCGGCGACGCGGTGCTGAGGGCCTTCAGCAGACCACTGGCCGAGGTCCGGGTGCTGATCGTCGGCCAGGATCCCTATCCGACTCCGGGACATCCGGTCGGGTTGTCGTTCTCGGTGGCCCCCGATGTCCGGCCGATCCCGCGCAGTCTGGCCAACATCTATCGCGAATTGGAGGACGATCTGGGCATCGCGCGGGCGGCCGGTGGCGACCTCACCCCCTGGTTCGAGCAGGGCGTGCTGCTGCTGAACCGGGTGCTGACCGTGCAACCGCGGCTTTCCGGGTCCCATCGCGGGAAGGGGTGGGAGCAGGTCACCCAGTGCGCGATCGAGGCACTGGTGGCGCGCGGCGGTCCGCTGGTCGCGATCCTGTGGGGCCGCGACGCCCAGTCATTGATCCCGATGCTCGGGTCGGTGCCGTACATCAAGAGCGCGCATCCGTCACCGATGTCGGCCGATCGCGGCTTCTTCGGATCCCGTCCGTTCAGCCGAGCCAATCGCTTCCTGGTCGACGCCGGCGCGGATCCGATCGACTGGCGGGTCGACCGCTGAGCTGTGCTGTGCCGGCGCTGACGTTTCGGCCGCCACCGAATACCTTGGGCCCAAGCTAACTCCGGAATACGCTGTCGACGCTCGTGCAGTTCCGCTGCCCGGTGCAGATCCGTGCTCGACGAGGAGACAGCTGATGACGACCGTGCGGCAACGGACCGGTCGGCGCGCCGGTTGGGGATTCATGATCATCGCCGCCGTGCTCGGCTCCTTCCTCGCCGGCGCCAGCGCACCGACGCCGTTGTACGCCCGCTATGCGACGATCTGGCACTTCTCCCCGGTCACGGTGACGGTGGTGTTCGGCGTCTATGCGATCGCCCTGCTGATCACGTTGTTGGTGACCGGATCGCTGTCCGACAGCCTCGGTAGACGACCGGTGATCCTGCTGGCGTTGACGGTGCAGATCCTTGCCATGGTTGTCTTCCTGCTGTCCAGAGGACTGGTCTGGCTCTACGTCGGCCGGATCCTGCAGGGCATCGCGACCGGACTGGTGACCGCGGCGGTGAGTGCCGCACTGCTCGACCTGGAACCGGCGGACCACCCCGGCCGCGGCCCGCTGGCCAATGCGGTGATGCCGACCGTCGGGCTGGCCGCGGGTGCGTTGCTGGCCGGGGCGCTGGTGCAGTACGGGCCGGCGCCGCTGCGGCTGGTCTACGGCGTGCTACTGGTCTGCTATCTGGCGCTGGCGGTAGCCCTGTTCAGTTTCGATCTACCGCCGACCGATCGCCGGCCGATCTCATTGCGACCGAGGATCGGGGTACATCCGGAACTCCGGGCGACCTTCCTGGCCGTCGTCCCGTGCATCGTCGCCTGCTGGTCGCTCGGTGGGCTGTACCTGTCGCTCGGCCCATCGCTGATGCTCGGGCTGGAACACTCTGCCAACCGGCTGCTCGGTGGAGCGACCGTCTTCGCGCTGTGCGCGGCGGGAGCACTGAGCTGCTTGCTGCTGCGCGGACTGACGCCGGACCGGATCATGATCATCGGCTGTTTGATGTTGATCATCGGGCTGGCGGTGACCGTGCCGTCGATCATGGTCGGCAGCGGCGTCGTCCTGGGGATCGGCAGCATCATCTCCGGCGCCGGTTTCGGGGCCGGGTTCCTCGGCTCGGTCCGACATCTGGTGGCTGGTGCCGAACCGCAGTGGCGAGGCGGATTGATCGCCTCCGTCTACACCGTCGCCTATCTGTCCTTTGCCCTCCCGGCGGTGATCGCCGGGGTCGTCAGCACCAGGCTCGGACTGCCGACCACGGCGATCTGCTACGCGGCACTGGTCGCCGTCCTGGTGCTGATCTCGATCATCGCCGAGCGCCTCCGCAACCGCAGGCAAACCGCCGGCCGCTAACGTTTCACCATGTCCGAACAGTCCGGAGCAGGATCGGCCCCGACCGACTCGGTGGATCGCGTCCTGGCGTCCTGGGCGACAAGCCGTCCGGACCTGGACGTCCGGCCGATCGCCATCCTGACCAGACTGGATCGGTTGAAACGGGCCGTCGACGAGCAGTCGGTGTTCGACCGGTTCGGGCTGAACGGCGCCGACTTCGCCGTGCTGGCCACCCTGGTCCGGGTGGCGCCGTCGACCGGGCTCAGTCAGCGAGCGCTGATGGCCGAGCTCGACCTGAGCTCGGGCACCGTCAGCGTCCGGATCGAACGGTTGGTCCGCTCCGGTCTGGTCACCCGCAATCCCGATCCCCGCGACGGACGCGGTTCGATCATCGTCCTCACGGCACGGGGTGCCGCGCTCTTCGAGGAATGCGCACCGGTCCACCTGCACCACTCCCGACAACTCCTGTCCGGGCTGTCGACCGAGCAACACGATCAGCTCGCCGATCTGCTGCGGCGACTGCTGCAGGCCGTGGAGATGTCGACCGACGACCGTGCGATGGATCGCTGGGGAATGTCACTGCTGCCGGCACATCTCGCGGCCCGGCGCCGTACCGAATTGGGACTGACCGAGCGAGCCGGGCTCGGAATCCGTGCGGTACTCCCCCGGTCGCCGGCTTCGACCGCAGGTTTGAAGATCGATGATCTTGTGGTTGCCGCCGAGGGCGTGCCGGTGTTGTCGGTCATCGACCTGCACCGGGCAACCCGGAATCGTGACCGGATCAGCCTGCGAATCCTCCGCGGTAACCGGGCCCGTACGGTCGGCCTGAGCCTGGCTCCGGCCTGATCCTGCCTGCCTCCCGAGGTCACGGTCGTTCAGAAGTGAGTACCGATGCCGAAGGCTCGGCGGAGCTCGGCCATGTCGTGCCGATCATGATCAGCAGGTTCGTAGCCCCGGTGGAAGTACACCTGCTGCTCGGCCGACAGACAGCCGACCGGACTGCCCGCGATGCGACCGGTGACGAAGCAGGACGCCGGATACTCGAAGGGGCGCTCCGGGTCCGGCGATGACTGGACCGCCGACCCGTCGGCGGCGAACCGCAACGGATGCAGGTCGAGCTCGCGATCGCGTCCGTCGGTGAGCACGAAGCGCACCGGGCGCCAGTCCAGGGTCTGCACGAATCCGACCGCCGCCAGCGTCCCGACGACGGTCTGCTCCTGCCCGGCGCGATGCATCAGATCAAGATCACGATGCGGCCGGGTCTGCCGTCCGATCAGGGCATCGATACCCCAACCGCCACCGACCCAGACCTCGGTGTCAGCCTGCTGCAGCACGGCCAGGACACCTAGCACGTCCTCGGCCGTCATCTGCTGCTTCATCGATACAGCGTCATCGCGGTGACAAGATCATCCGCGGAGCGCTTGATCAAGATCGTCGATCAGGTCCTCGACGTTCTCGATGCCGACGCTCAGCCGGATCAGGTCGTCGGGCACCTCCAGCGCGGTGCCGGCCACCGACTGGTGGGTCATCCGGCCCGGATGTTCGATCAGCGACTCGACGCCGCCGAGGGACTCGCCGAGGGTGAAGACCTTGGTCCGGCCGCAGGTGTCGACCGCCGCCTGTTCGCCGGCTTTCACCCGGAAGCTGATCATGCCGCCGAAGTGACGCATCTGCCGCTTGGCAAGATCATGACCGGGATGGCTGGCCAGGCCGGGATAGAGCACCTCGGAGACGGCCGGATGATCGTCCAGTTGTTCGGCGATCGCGGCCGCATTGGCGCTGTGCCGATCCATCCGGACCGCCAGCGTCTTCAGCCCGCGCAGCACCAGCCAGGAGTCGAACGGCCCGGCGACCGCTCCGATCGCGTTCTGATGCCAGCCCAGCTGTTCGGCCACCTCCTCGTCGTCGGTGACCACCGCGCCGCCGACGACATCGGAATGCCCGCCGCAGTACTTGGTCGTCGAATGCACCACCACATCGGCGCCGAGTTCCAGCGGCTGCTGCAGATACGGCGTGGCGAAGGTGTTGTCCACCACCACTTTGGCGCCGGCCGCGTGGGCCAGCTCGGCGATCGCGGCGATGTCGGCGATGTTCAGCAGCGGATTGGTCGGAGTCTCCAGCCACACCACCCGCGTCCTGGGCCCGATCGCCCGGGCGATCGCGTCGGGATCGGTGACCGCAACCGGTGTGCTGGTGATCCCCCAACGGTCGTGCAGCTGCGCGAACTGACGGTAGGTGCCGCCGTAGGCGTCGTTGGGCAGCAACACCTCGTCACCGGGCCGCGTCAGCGTTCGGATCACGGTGTCCTCGGCCGCCAGTCCGCTGGCGAAGGCCAGGCCCCGGACGCCACCTTCGAGGGCGCGCAGGCACTCCTCCAACGCGGTCCGGGTCGGGTTGCCGGAACGGGAGTACTCGTAGCCCGAACGGAGCCCGCCGACACCGTCCTGGGCGAAGGTCGAGGTGGCGTAGATCGGCGGCACCACCGCACCGGTGGTCGGGTCGGGTTCCTGTCCGGCATGGATGGCCAGGGTGTCGAAGCCGGGTACGCGATCGGTCATGGGTCGGAGCGTACCTGGGCAGATCTGACACGCCCAGACACCGGTTCGATTGCCGATCGATGACCATCCGACGGGGGCCGTGAGGGAATAGCGCCCCGGGAGGGATGATTGAACCCAGTGGTCGCCCCGGACGGGGACGACCCGCTCAACAGGCGAGCAACTGTGGCGCCGCGAGCACTTCGACAACAACGAGGGAGAAAGCATCATGACCGACAAGGGAGAGATCACGCGCGAGCCTGGGGCCGAAACCGCGGTCCTTGCCGGCGGCTGCTTCTGGGGAATGCAGGATCTGATCCGCAACGAGCCGGGCGTGCTGGCGACCCGCGTCGGCTACACCGGCGGGCAGAATGATCATCCGACGTACCGCAACCATCCCGGCCACGCCGAAGCCGTCGAGATCGTCTTCGATCCGCAGAAGACCAGCTACCGCAACATCCTGGCCTTCTTCTTCCAGATCCATGATCCGTCCACGCTGAACCGGCAGGGCAACGACATCGGCAGCAGCTACCGTTCCGCGATCTTCCCGGTGACCCCGGAGCAGGAGCAGGTGGCCCGGGAGACGATCGCCGACGTCGACGCCTCGGGTTTGTGGCCCGGTAAGGCTGTCACGACGCTGGAGCCCGCCGGACCGTTCTGGCAGGCCGAGCCCGAACACCAGGACTACCTGCGCAAGTACCCCGACGGATACACCTGCCACTTCCCACGTCCCGGTTGGATCCTTCCGCAGCGCCAGGAGACGGAGACCACGTCGGCCTAGGAGGTCAGGATGCGGTCGTCCTCCGGCTCGGGACGAGTTCGTCGAGCAGGAAGCGGACTCGTCGCTTGATGTCGTCGCGGATGGCGCGGACAGCTTCGACGGGTTGGCCGGCGGGGTCATCGAGGGTCCAGTCCTCGTAGCGGGTGCCGGGATAGAAGGGGCAGGTGTCACCGCAGCCCATGGTGATCACGACGTCGGAGGCCCGGACCGCCTCGGTGGTGATGATCTTGGGAGTCTGGCCGGTGATGTCGATGCCTTCCTCGGCCATCACCTGGACCGCGATCGGGTTGATCCGGTCGGCGGGTTCGGAGCCGGCGGAGCGGACCTCGACGGCACCGCCTGCGTAGTGGGTGAGGTAGCCGGCAGCCATTTGGGATCGTCCGGCGTTGTGCACGCAGACGAACAACACCGACGGTCGCGGGTCGGTCATGATCGGACCTCCTGTGCTGACGGGTAGCGCTGGCGCAGAGCCAGCGAGAGGTACACCAGGCCGAGCAGCGCCGGGACTTCAATGAGGGGGCCGACGACGCCGGCTAGAGCTTGGCCGGAGCTGACGCCGAAGGTGGCGATCGCGACGGCGATGGCGAGTTCGAAGTTGTTGCCGGCGGCGGTGAACGCCAGCGTGGTGGTGCGCTCGTACGGCAGTCCAGCTGCCCGGCCGAGCAGGAAGCCTCCACCCCACATCAGCGCGAAGTAGATCAGCAGCGGCACGGCGATCCGGGCAACGTCGAGCGGCCGGTCGGTGATCTGGTCGCCTTGCAGCGCGAACAGGATGACGATGGTGAACAGCAACCCGTACAGCGCGAAGGGGCCGATCGTGGGCAGGAAGCGGTGTTCGTACCACTTCCGGCCGCGGGCGCGTTCGCCGAAGTGACGGGTGAGGAATCCGGCGATCAGCGGGATGCCGAGGAAGATCAACACCGAGACGGCGATCTGGCCGGCCGAGATGTCGAGTCGGGTTCGGGTCAGGCCGAGCCAGCCGGGCAGGACGGACAGGTAGAACCAGCCGAGGCCGGCGAAGGCGATGATCTGGAAGACGGAGTTGATCGCGACCAGGACGGCGGCGGCTTCGCGGTCGCCGCAGGCCAGATCGTTCCAGATGATCACCATCGCGATGCAGCGGGCCAGGCCGACGATGATCAGCCCGGTCCGGTAGTCGGGCAGGTCGGGCAGCAGCAGCCAGGCCAGGGTGAACATCAGTGCTGGGCCGATGATCCAGTTCAAGATCAGCGACAGCACGAGCGTCTTGGTATCGCGGGTGACGGTGTCGAGTCTGTTGTAGCGGACCTTGGCCAGGACCGGGTACATCATGATCAACAAGCCGATCGCGATCGGCAGTGAGACGCCCTGGATCGCGACAGCACTCAACGCTGTGCCGAGGCCGGGGATGAGGCGGCCGAGGAGCAGGCCGACGGCCATCGCTGCCAGGATCCAGACCGGCAGGAACCGGTCCAGCCGGGACAGCTGCGCCACCGGTGATTCCTGATGTTCATCGGCGGCCCGGAGCCGCTGTGCGGGTTGGTTCGTCGTCATGTCGTCCCTTGCTGGTGATGCTGACCGGCTCGGTGGAGTGTGCTGCCGGGCCGCAGCCTCAGTTGGTGGTGCGCTCCGCTGCGACGACCGGCGCACCGGTCGCTGTGACGAGCCCGGTCAACTCGACGAACTCCGGCGTCGCCGCCGTGGTGCCGCAACAGCCGCCGACGGTGGTGTCGTCGTCGAACAGGCCCGCACCGCCGCAGACGCCGCTGTCGGGCAACACCAGCTGGACATCGTCGGCTGCGGCCCCGTCGCCGGCCAGGGCGGCAGCGATCGAGCGGACCTGCTCGAATCCGGTCATCGCCAGGAAAGACGGTGCTCGGCCGTAGGACTTCATTCCGGCCAGGTACAGGCCGGGTTCGGGCTGGGCCAGCGCCCGGTGTCCATGGGGTCGGACCGAGCCGCAGGAGTGGTAGTTCGGGTCGATCTCGGCCGCCAGCTGGACCGGGGCCTGGAGCCGGTTGTCCAGTTCCAGCCGTACCTCGGACAGGAACGACAGGTCGGGCCGGAACCCGGTCACACACACGACCTGATCCAGCCCGTCGATCCGACGGCCGTCCGAGCCGACCAGAGTCACGCCGTTGGAATCGGTATCGACCGCGAGGGTGCGGAAGCCGGTGACGACATCGATCAGCCCCTCCTCGACCGCTTCCCGCACGCGGGTGCCGAGTGCGCCACGGGCCGGGAGCTCGTCGGCCTCGCCACCGCCATAGGAGTCCCCGACAGTGCCACGGCGCAGCACCCACACCACCCGGGATCCCTGCCGGTGCAGCGGTTCCGAGGTCAGGGCGATCAGTGAGGTCAGCGCCGAGGCACCCGACCCGACGACGGCTGTCGCCCGGCCGGCGTAGCGGTCCTCATCGGTGGCCGGGTCGGGCATCCCGTAGACGATCCGATCGGCCGCGGCGCGTTCACCGGGGACCGGGTAGCCCTCCGACCCGAGCGGGTTCGGCCGGGCCAAGGTGCCGGTGGCATCGATCACCGAACGGGCCAGAATCCGGCTGACCGTGCCGCTGCTGTCTTCCACGTACACCACGAACGCCTGTTCGGCGCGGCCCGAGTCGACCACCAGGTCCCGATCCTGGCGAGCCACGCCGACCACCCGATTCCCCAATCGGATCCGGTCCCCCAGGACGGCGGCCAGCGGCGCCAGGTAGTCGGTCACCCATTCGGCCCCCGTGGGATATCGATCCGCGGCCGGATGCTGCCAGCCGGATGGCTGCAGCAGCGCCGTACCCGCGGGTGAGGTCAGTTCCGACCATGGCGAGAACAGCCGGACATGCCCCCACGACTCGACCCCGGCCGCCGGTCGGTCACCGGCCTCCAGCACGATGACCTGCTGATCGCGGCCGACCAGTTCTGCCGCAGCTGCCAGACCGATCGGGCCGGCTCCGAGCACCGCTACCGGCAACATACGGCTCGCTGCGCCCGACGTGTCGGCCGGGTTCGGCGCGGGCGAGATCTCAGACATCAGCTACACCCCATCGGGATCATGATTCGATGATTGTCGATACAGACAACCTTGCAGGCTGCATCGACAATTGTCAATATGGAGTGATGACCGCAACAAAGCCGACGAATCGGCAGCTGCTCCAGATCGCCGAGCCGGCCGCCCTCTGCGCGCCGGGTCCGTCGACGGTCGAGTTGTCGGCCGTTGAGGCCGACGGGCTTGCCGGGTTGCTGAAGGCGTTGGCCGACCCGGTCCGGTTGCGGTTGTATTCGCGGATCGCCGGCGCGGCCGGCGAGGTCTGTGTGTGCGACATCCAAGACGTCGGGGTTTCCCAGCCGACGGTGTCGCACCACCTGCGCAAGCTGCGCGACGCCGGGCTGATCGACTGCGAACGACGAGGCACCTGGGTCTACTACTGGGCCATCCCCGGACGGCTCGATCTGCTCGACCAACTCCCCCGTCCGTGATCGCCGGCCACCGATCACACCAAGCGCAGGGCAAGGATCAGCAGCATCCTGCGAGGCAGGCCTGCAGATCCGACACAGTTGCACTGACCCTGTCGTGATCAGGCGGGCACAAGATCAACTTCCCATTCCGGTGAAGGGCCACGATCCCGCGTTCGAGAAACGACTTACAAGAACCGGTCAGCGAAGGCCGAGAGTTCGGCTCGTTGCTCGTCCAGGGTCCGTCCAGAGGCGCTGACGACGACGCGGTCGACTCCCTGCTCGACGTAGGCATCGAGGCGCTGCTGTGTCATGTCGATCGGTGCAGTTCTGGTGTAGCCCAACGCCTGCGGATCACGCCCATGCTCCGCCGCCGTGGTGCGAGCCAACTCGAGCTGGGCTGCTCGTACGTGCGGCAGCAGTGCCCCGCCAGGGAAGTAGCCGTCGCCGTACCGACCGGCACGTCGGGCGGCCGGCGAACTCGAGCCGCCGACATGAATCGGCAGCATTCCGCGGTACGGCCGGGGGAAGCTGGCCAGACCGTCGAAGTCGAAGAACTCGCCGTGGAAGCTGACACCGGCGGCGTCGCCGGACCACAGCAGCCGCAGCACCTGGATGGCTTCGTCCGCTCTTCGGCCCCGGCTGGCGAAGTCGACCCCGACCGCCGTCGCCTCACCGGGCAGCGAACCGAGGCCGACGGTCAGCAGTTGCACGCGCCCTCGCGACAGTTGGTCGATCGTGGCCAGTCGCTTGGCGAGCGTGACCGGATGATGGTAGGGCAGCAGCAGCACTCCGGTGCCGAGCAGCAAGCGATCTGTGCCGGCGGCGACGAAAGCCAGCGCGTCCAGCGGGTCGACGTATTCCAGGTCGGGGGCAAGATCGAATTCCCCGACCTTTGCCCCCTGGTAGCCGACAACGTGCTCAGGTAGGTAGATGCCTTCGAATCCACAGCTCTCGGCATGCCGCGCGTATCCCAACAGCGCATCCGGGTCGACACCGACGTACGGCGTGCTGTAGCTGACACAGAACTTCACCCGTTGGTCTCCTTCGAATCATGATCATCATGGGTCGAGGCGTGCCCCGCATCCGTGCGTGACACCACGTCAGATCCCCGAGTAGGCGTGCAGGCCGGAGAACAGCAGGTTCACCCCGACGAAGTTGAACCAGAACGATGCCAAGCCGATCACGGCGATGATCGCCGCCCGGCGCCCCCGCCACCCCGCAGTGGAGCGGGCGTGCAGATAGCCGGCGTAGATCACCCAGGTGACGAGGGTCCAGACCTCCTTGGGATCCCACCCCCAGTATCTGCCCCAGGCATACTCCGCCCAGATTGCACCGGCAGCCAACGCGAAGGTCCACAACGGGAAGGCGAACGCCGCGGCGCGGAAGGCGTAGACGTCGAGCTGGTGGGTCGTTGGGCGGCGGGACGCTCCGTTCTGTGTCTCCCGTTTCTCAGTCGAGGTGCGTGTTCGGATCAGGTACCGGATCGCGAAAAGTCCGCCGACATTGAAGGCAGCTCCGGCGATCGCCCCGGCGGTGATGTGGATGACGAACCAGACCGAGTGCAGCGCCGGCACCAACGGCGCTACCTCGACGTAGAAGACGACGATCGCCAAGCCGTTGCCGAGCGCGGCGAGCAGCGTCACCGGAACATCGAGCCAACCGACCTCGCGGCGCACCAGGACGAGATGAGCCCCGACGATCATCACCATCGCCAAGGTGATGAACTCGTACATGTTGCCCACCGGCCAGCGGCCGGCCGCGATCCCTCGAGCAGCGACACCGGCCACCGCACAACCCCATCCGATCAAGGTGATGGCGTGCCCCAGGTCGGCCGGTCCTCCGCCAACCCACCAGGCCGTCGCCGGCAGTCGATGACCGGCCCGGGCCACTCTTCCGGTCGGCACCACTCGCTGGAGCACGGTGGAGGATGTGCTGTCGTCCTCCGCGACGGCCGGTGCCGCTGTCGACGACGAAGCCGCGGTCCCACGTCCGGACGCGATGCCCCGCGGTTCGACCGAGGTTGCTGCAGATCGGCCGCGGAGTGCCCGGTCGGCGCTGTGCAGCACCAAGGCCATCAAGTAGAGGACCGTCGCGGTGAGCATCGCCAGGCCGGCGAACTGGGCCAGAGTCACGACGCCCCTCCGGCTCCTGCGCGCCGCCGATCATGACCGCACGCGAGCTCGTTGATCATCGACCGAGATCCCGGTTCCGGATACCGACCAAACCGGCCGTGCACAGAGCGGCCGCGATGATCACCGAGACGGCGAGCACGGCTGCCGACACGGCCTGCCCCAGCAGCAGCCGAGGAATGTGGCTGTACGGCGACAGCGCCAGGACGGCGTCACCGAGCAGGCCGAACTCGTGCCCCAGTTCGAGCAGCAGTGCGATGATCAACAGCGCCCACGGCAGACCCGGAGTCGACCGAGGCCAGAGCCCGACCAAGGCCATCGCGATCGCCGTGATGATCCAGACAGCCGGCAGCCAGATCAACGCCGATGCAAGCACCCGACCCCAGGATGTTGCGTCCTCGCCACCCGCTGCGACCGAGGTCAGCCCGGCAGTCACCCCGGCGGCCAGCAGGAGCAACCCGGGTCCGACGATGCCGACCACGAGATGGGACGCCGCCCAGCGCCAGCGGCTGCCGGCCGCAGGCAGCAGCAGCTCACCGTGTCCGTCCAACTCCTCAGCGCGAAGCCGTCCGACGGAGATGATGCCGAAAGCCGTCGCCGCTTGGCTCAGGATCAAAAACGTGAAGCTGAGCAACGCATCCGACCCGGAGAACATCGCCCCGAGTTGATCGGAAGCACCCGCGGCGGCCGCACCGATCAACGCGCCGACAACCGCGAAGGCCACGGCCCAGATGATCACACCGGCTCGATGGGTACGCCAGGTGGATGCCGCAATGCTGTTGAGCCACCGGGTGGCGACCGCCGGCCCGGGACGGGGCTGCAGCAGGCCGGAGCCGATATCTCGGCGTCGTTGCACCAGACCGGCAATGATCATCAGCCCGGCCGCGGTCGCGGCAAAGAGGCCGAGCACCCACCAGCGATCGCCGGCGTAGGCGCGGCTGAGCCGTGCCCAACCGAACGGGGACAACCACGACAACCAACCGACCGTGCTGTCGCCGACCGCGCGGATGACGAAGAAGCCGGCGATCACCAGAATGCTGACGCTGCGAGCCTGCCCGGCGGTTCCGACCCATTGTGCGATGACGGCCGATGCGGCTGTGATCACGAGTCCGACCCCGCCCGTCGACAGCCCCAGCAGCACCGATCCCGGGACCGGAAGCCCGGAGGCGATCAGCGGCACAGCCATCACCGCGCCGATCACCAGATTCGCCGCGCCGATCACGATCAGCGGCGCGGCCAGCCTGGCCGAACGACCGACGCTGGTGGCACCCAGCAATTCACTGCGCCCGCTGTCCTCCTCGGCCCGGGTGTGACGGATGATCAACAACGCGGAGGCGAACGCGGCGACGAGGGCACTGCTCATTCCGGCTCCCCAGGCCGTGACTCCGCCGGAGGTCGGACTGTAGATGATGCCGCGCATGGCGACCTCGGCGCCGTTGCGAAGCGCGTCGATCGCGTAATCCGCCAGCGCAGCAGGCGTGGGATACAGAGACAAGGTCCCGCTGGCGATGCCCCACGGAAGCAGGATCGCCAACATGGCCCAGGCCGGCACGGGAAGTCGATCACGACGCAACGTGAACTTGATCAACTGCGCGGTCCCCTGCAGTCCGCCGCCACCCGCGTCGTCAGACACGGCTGGCCTCCCGGACGGAGTCGTCGCGGCCGGTCGGGAGGCGGCCCTGATCGTAATGGCGGAGGAACACCTGTTCCAGGGACGGCGGCTGGATGCTGATCTCGCGGATGCCGATCCGCGTGCAGCTCCGCAGGAACTCGTCGAGTTCAGCGGTGTCCAGTTCGCCACTGACGTGGGTGCCATCGACCGACAACCCCGGCTTCTCGACGGCCGGTTCATCCGTCGCGGGTGCGGTCAGTTCGACGTCCACCATGACCTGTCCCAGGTGTCGAAGACGGTCGATCGGTGCACTGTCGGCGACTCGTCCGGCGCGGATGATGGTGACCCGGTCGCACAGCGCGTTGACCTCACTGAGGATGTGGCTGGACAGCAGCACCGTGGCCCCATCGCCGCACACGTCCCGAACGGCCTGCTGGAAGCGAGCCTCCATCAACGGATCGAGGCCGGACGTCGGTTCGTCGAAGATGAACAGGTCGGACCGCGACGCCAACGCTGCGATGATCGCGACCTTCTGCCGGTTGCCCTTGGAATACGTGCCGGACCGCTTCCGGGGATCCAACTCGAAGAGCTCGATCAGGGCCCGGCGCCGCCCGGGATCCTGATTGCCGCGCAGCCGACAGATCAGATCGATGACCTCACCGCCGGTCAGGTTGGGCCACAATGCCACATCGCCGGGCACGTAGGAGATCCGTCGGTGAAGCTGCGAAGCTTCCTTCCAGGCGTCCCGGCCGAACAGTCTGGCGGTGCCGCCGTCGGCACGTTGCAGACCGAGCAGGGTCCGGATCGTGGTCGACTTGCCGGCACCGTTCGGGCCGAGGAAGCCGTGGATCTCGCCCTCGCGGACCTCCAACGACAGCCCGTCGAGCGCCAGGGCTGAGCCGTAACGCTTCGTCAGGTCCTGGACGTCGATGACCAAGGAATCCGCCATCACTGCTCACCGTCATCCGGACGAGCTCCGGCCAGGCCGGTCTCGGCCTGCTCGGCTGCGGCGGCGCCGACGAAGGACGGCGAAATGATCTTCAACAGCGCCGTTGAGATCCGATGCATGCCAGCAGGGGTGACGGCATCAACACCGATCGCGCGCGAGATGTGCTGATGCAACACGTACACGCCCAGCCGCATGGCGACGAAGACGGCGGCCTCGGTCACGGTCTCTTCCTTGTCTCCGGGCAGGTACTCCTGGGTCAAGATCAACAACTCGTCGAAGATCACCGCGGCGGCCGGTGTGTCATCGGCCAGCGCCCGACCGAGGTAATGCCACACCGACGTCGCGTCGCGCCGCGCGGCGGAGATGAACTGAGGATCGGACACCGCACCGTCGGCAGCCTGCTTGGCGGTGTTGCGGAAGAACTCCACCACGTAGTCGTCACAGGCCGAGGCCAGCCCGGCCTTGGAGGTGAAGTGATACTGCACCAGAGCAAGCGACACCGAGGCACGCTCGGCGACACTGCGCAGGCTGGTCCCGGCGACGCCCCGCTCGGCGAACAGTTCGAGTGCCGCATCGCGGATCCGCGCTCGCGCCGTCAGATCCTGTCTGTCGTCCATGATCATCACAACCTTCTGCTGGGAGTCATCCGTGTGTGCCCAGCTACCTATACGGTACACCAGATTCCTGGTCATATGTACAGTGTGTGCGTGTCCCACCGCCACCCATCCGATGACTCAGGAGTCGCCATGACCACGGACAACTCGGCTCGACGCGTCGATGTCCGGCCAGCCGACCACGCCGACCGTGAGCTCCTGACCAGCCTGTGGATGTTGTTCCACCACGACCTGTCCGCCTTCACCGACGCCTACCCCGACGAACGCGGCCGGTACCGCACCGATCGGCTCGACTCGGCATTCGACGACCCGCACTGGATGCCGTACGTCATCCGTACCGATCGTCGGCCGGCCGGTCTGGCCGTGGTCCGGCGCGCCGATCAGGTCCCGCATGTGCTGACCGCGTTCTTCCTCGTCAAGCCGGCCCGGCGCCGCGGCATCGGGACGACCGCAGCGCAACAGGTCATCCGACGCCATCCGGGCCCGTGGGAGATCGCGTTCCAACCGTCCAACGCCGGGGCGGCTGCGTTCTGGCGGCGACTGGCGGAAACCGTTGCAGCCGGGCGCTGGCGAGAGGAACAGCGAGACGTTCCCGACCGTCACGACCTGCCGCCGGA
This sequence comes from Microlunatus soli, assembly GCF_900105385.1. Classification (NCBI taxonomy): domain Bacteria; kingdom Bacillati; phylum Actinomycetota; class Actinomycetes; order Propionibacteriales; family Propionibacteriaceae; genus Microlunatus; species Microlunatus soli. The sequence continues at coordinate 1,448,854 of NZ_LT629772.1, forward strand.
CAGCTGGATCATCTTCGATCCCAGCTGAGCCTGGAAACACCGATTTGCACCGTCGCGAGCGGCACCAGACGGGTGCACCGGCAAGGCGCCGGCGCGAAGGCGGTCTGGTTGACCGTCGAGCGCTGGCAACGCCGCCGGTGTGCCCGGATGGGGTCGCGCAGCAGGTGGAAATCGGTGTTTCCAGGCTGAGCGCAGCTTCGTTGCTGTGCGCTTTCCAGGGTGTCGACGTCAATGAATCCTGGTCAGCTTGTCCGGGTTGGTGACCGAGTAGACCCCGTGGATCAACCCGTCGTCCGCCAGATCGAGAACCAGCACGGCGAACGGATCGTTCTGGTCCAGCACGACAGCGGCCCAGTCGCCACCGACGTGCTGGTAGCGCACCGACAAGTGCGCCGGCGCCTGTGCAGCCACGGTCGTCAGCAATCGCGCCACCGCTTCACGCCCGTGCACCGGCTGCAGACTGGTCGCCGGCCCCTTGCCGCCACCATCGGTCCACAACGTTGCGTCCGGTGCCAACACCACCAGCAGGCCCTCCAGATCTCCGTCGATGGCCGCCGCCATGAACGCCTCGGTGACCCGCCGCTGGAGGTGCCGATCGGCCTCGTACCGGGGTCGGCGCGCCCGGACGTGCTCGCGCGCCCGGTGCGCCAACTGCCGTACGGCTGCCGGGCTGCGGTCCAGCATCGCGGCGATCTCGGTGTGCGGAAAGCCGAATGCCTCGTGCAGGACGAACACCGCCCGTTCGGTGGGAGACAGACTCTCCAACACCACCAGCAAGGCGACCGACATCGCTTCGGCCCGCAGCACGTGGTCGTCACTGTCGACGTCGGCCGGTGTCCCCGTCGGCTCGGGCAGCCATGACCCGACGTAGTTCTCCCTGCGCCGTGCGGTCGCCGACCGGTGGGCAAGAGCTGCGTTGACCGCGACTCTGACCAGATACGCCCGCGGTGAACGCACCGCGCTGCGATCGGCCGCCGACCAGGCCAGCCAGGTCTGTTGCAGCACGTCGTCGGCGTCGGACGCGCTGCCCAACAGGGCATAGACGATGGCGAACAGCCTGTCCCGTTGTTCCAGGAAGGCGGACGTGTCGTCGCATTCGGATTCGATCATGGTCACTCTCCCGAGCTCGCGGATGTCAGTGTCACGGGTATGAGCGTCACAGCGCTCATCGGTGTGACATCGCCGGCGGCGAATGTGATCTTCGTCGCGGCTGTCACGTTCACAACGCCGTAGACCCTCTTGAGGGCTGTAGCGGCGCAGCTGCGTCGCACGACACGCGAGAGAGGTATCGCCATGAGAACCCTGATCCGGGACGCTCGCCTGTTCGACGGCGAGCAGGTAATCGAGGAAACCGACATCGTGATCGACGGGACGGTGATCGCGGCACCCGACAACACAGCCGCCGATCACGTCGTCGACGGCGCCGGCCGTACGGTGCTGCCCGGCCTGATCGACGCACACACCCACGTGTTCGACGGCAGTCTGGCCGAAGCGCTTCGGTACGGCGTGACGACGGAGCTGGACATGTTCTGCCTGCCGGCCAATCTCCGGCGTCAACGACGCCTGGCCCGCGAACGAGACGATGTCGCCGACATCCGCAGTGCCGGCACCCTGGCCACTCCCCCCGGTGGCCATCCTAGCCAACTGATGACGGCCCTGGACGACCCTGACAGCTTCGGCGAGGCGATCGGCGCCTTCGACACCATCGCCGAGGTCGGCGAGGCCGCGGCCTTCGTCAGGCGACGGATCGAGGAAGGGGCCGATTACCTGAAGGTGATCATCGATGACGGCGCTCTGCACGGCAACCGACTGCCGGTGATGACCGCAGAACTGGCCGCTGCCCTGGTCGCTGCCGGTCACGATGCCGGCCTGCAGGTGGTCGCTCATGCCCTGTCGCACCGCGAAGTCGTGACTGCGCTCGACGCCGGGGTCGACGTCCTGGCCCACGTGTGGACCGACAACGTGGCCGCAGCGGACGAGTTGGCCGCCCGTGTGGTGGAGCAGGGTGTCGGTGTTGTCAGCACCCTGGCCTACTTCGAGGCGGTCGGGTCGGGGGTCGAAGTGGATCGCTTGAGCGACAGCACGTTCGACAACGCCGTCCGGGTGGCCGCGGCGCTGCACCGCGCCGGGGCGACGCTGCTCGCCGGAACCGACGCGACACCGTTCGCCCCGAAACACGGGGCGGGACTGCAGCGCGAGCTTCAGTTGTTGACGACTGCCGGATTGACGCCGCTCGAGGCGCTCACTGCGGCGACGAGCTCGAACGCGGACCGCTTCGGCCTGACCGATCGCGGCCGAATCGCACCGGGTCATCGGGCCGACCTGCTGCTGGTCGACGGCGACCCGACCCGAGACATCGGGGCGGTCAGCAACCTGGTCGACGTCTGGCGTCGCGGGGTGCCGCTCGGCGAGGTGAACGTCATGGCGTGATTCCGAACACTATACGTATGAACCATTTCCTGTACATGCGTATAGTTTAGGGGTGATCAGACCTTCCCTCTCGCCCGTGACAACAGACCCACCCGATGCCTCGGTGGCCGCCGGCCCGATTGTGGTGACCGGCGCCACCGGACTTCAGGGAGGCGCAACGGCGCGACATCTGCTCCGGAACGGGCGGTCCGTGCACGCTCTGGTACGCGATCCGGGCTCACCCCGAGCCCGGATCCTGCAGGACCTCGGGGCAACGCTCGTCCGAGGCGACATGAGCGACATCGCATCGCTGCGGGCGGCGTTCGCTCAGGCGGTCGGCGTCTTCAGTGTGCAGCCGACCGCCGGTTATCCGGGCACTCCGGCTGACTTCTCCGTCGGCGACGAGGTTGCGCTCGGGGTCGCCGTTGCCGAGGCCGCCACGGCGGCCGGTGTTCAGCATCTGGTCTACGCCTCGGTCGGCGGCGCAGAGCGGGACAGCGGCATCCGCCGGTGGCAGAGCAAATGGCAGATCGAGCAGCGCATCGCCGAGCTCGGGATCCCGGCAACGATTCTGCGACCGGTCCGGTTCATGGAGAACCAGTTCCATCCCGAGCTCGGCATCCGCGACGGTGTGCTGACCGACGTGTTCCAACCCCAGGTACCGGTCCAGTTGATTGCCAGCACCGACATCGGAGCCTTCGCCGCATTGGCCTTTGCCCACCCCGATGAGTACGTCGGACAGGCGCTCGAACTCGCCGGCGACGAGCTCACGATGCCCCAGATCGTTCAAGCGATCACGGCGGCAACAGGGCAGCCCGTGGCCTACCACGCGATCGCACGGGACGCCCTCGGCGGCGCCGATCCCGACGCCCTCGCCGGCTACATCTTCGCCAACGAACGCGAAGGATGGCGGGCCGACATCGCGGCCCTGCGCTCCGTGTATCCCGCACTACTCACCTTCGAGACCTGGCTGTCGGCCCGCTACCCCGCGCGGACGGATCGCGACAGCCGGCCGACCGCCGAGCGCTCCGGAACATCGGAGTCGAGGGCATGAGTGGTACACCCATCCCCGATGACAACCGACGACACCGCTCTCGGCCGGCACCGGTCAAGCCCTGGTGGCGGCGGCCGTGGATCGTCCCGCTGGCGATCGCCACGATCGCCTTTCTGATCTATGCGCTGCCGCCCTACGTGTCACTCGACCCGGCGACGTCGCGGATCGACGTCCCGGCCGCCCCGATCTACTATCCGGCGTTGGTGATCCACATCTTTGCCGGCTCGGTGATGCTGTGTTGCGCCGTGCTGCAACTGTGGCCCTGGCTGCGTCGCCGGCATCTGCCGGTGCATCGGTGGAGCGGCCGGCTGTACATGATCTGCGCGATCCCTGTCTTCTTCGGCGGTCTGATCGTCGCGCAGTTCCCGCAGGGCGGTCCGGTCCAACAGGTGGCCAACACGATGCTCGGTCTGCTGTTCGGCACCACCACCGCTCTCGGTTATCGCGCCGTCCGACAACGTCGGATCGGAGATCATCGGGAGTGGATGATCCGCAGCTTCGCCCTCGCCTCATCCATCGTGGCCAACCGCGTGTGGACGGTCATCTGTGTCGCGATCCTCAGCCCCAACGACGAACCCGACGGGCTGACAGCCGCAATCGGCATCGCGACCTGGCTCAGCTGGGTGGTGAATCTGATCATCGCTGAGGCCTGGCTGCATCGTCGCAACGGAAGACGACAACGGCCCGCGCGGCGAGACAATGCTCCACGCACCTCGGATTCGTCCTCCGATTCCGATCAGCACAGTCGGCCGGTTGCCGCTGCCGGCCCGCTCGCAACGGAGCCGCAACAGTGACGGATCCACGACGGTCGACCGACCGACAACGGGCCGGTCGGAACGTCACCATCCTGACCGCAAGTCCGCGAGCAGGCGGCAACTCGACGGCACTCGCCAGGGCCTGTGCCCAGGGCGCCCGCGAAGCCGGCGAGCGAGTGACCATGATCAATCTCAACGAGTGGGTCGGCGGCGGCTTCCTGCGAGATTGTCGAGTGTGTCGCGACGACCGCGGACGGTGCACGATCGATGATCGCTACTCGACCTTGATCACCGACGTCGTGGCGCCGGCCGACGCGATCGTCTTTGCGTCCCCGCTCTACTTCTACGCGGTCGCCGGGGTGCTGAAGAACTTCCTTGATCGTCTGGTGTGCTACCTCGGCGCCAGCCACAGCACTGATCTGTCGGAAGCGCTCGCACGACAGAGGACGGCGCTCTTGATCACGAGCGAAGAGAGCTACCCGGGCCTGCTGACCGGCGTCGCCGCACAGTTCCATGAGATGTCGCGTTACCTGGGGCAGGACCTGGTCGCTATCGTGCACGGAGTAGGCAATCACCGCGGCGAAGTGGCTCGCGATCCCGACGATCCGATCGAGACGGCCAGGAGGCTGGGACACGAGCTCTTCACCCGGCACACCAGCGACTACACCGCCGCCACCGTACGCAGCCACCACGTCTGGGGTTGACATCATGACCATGCCACCGGTTGACACCGAACGCGATTGCTACGGCGTTGCTGGGCGAACGGTCCTGCTCTCCGTAATCGGCAGTCCGGGGACCGGCAAGTCGACGCTGTGCGGGACTCTGTGCCGGCACTACGCGTCACAGGGTCTCTGCGTCGAACGTTTCGAAGAGCACCACATCATGACCCACCCCGACTACCGCACGGTCGCAGCCGAGTTCGGTGACTCCGCTCAGGTGGCACCCGGGACCTTGATCGACGCGTTCGCCCGATACGCGGGGCGTTGCATCGACAACGGCCGCGACCTGGTGATCACCGACGCGCTGATCCCGCACATCCCGTCCCTGCTTGCGTGGGGTCACTCCGAGTCCGAGATCGCGTCGGTGATCACCGAACTCGAGAAGGTGTCCGGCGACCTGACCGTGATCATCATCATGCTCACCTCCGACCCGGCCGTGACCCTGCCGCGCGCGATCGCCCGTGAGGCCGACGGATGGGCCGACAGCTACATCCAGAAGCTGACCGCGGCTCCGGGAACCGCCCACGTCGTCGACCTGCCGACGGCGATCCAGCATCTTCGTGATGAGGCGGCGGTGAGCCGCCGTCTGATCAGCCGCAGCGGGTGGCAGCTGATCACCGTCGACGCCACCGCCGACCCGTCGCGGGTGGCCGAGCTGGTGCTCGAGCGGCTGGGCGAACGATCGGCCCCTTCGGCCTGAGCGTTCTCCCGGGCAGTCCCATGATCGGCCCCGCGCAGGCAGTCGACCGGCAGCAGGGGCCCGAGCACGGCGTCAGACGGAGTCGGCGTCGAGCTCTCGCCGACCGGCACTCCAGGCCGACCAGAGTCGGTGATAGCCGCCGCCGAGTGCGAGCAACTCCTGATGGGTGCCCTGCTCGACCACTGCTCCGCCGTCCATCACCAGGATGGTGTCGGCCCGGGAGGCCTGGTCCAGGCGATGCGCAACGACCAAAGCCGAACGGCCGCGGGTCACCTCGTCGGCGGCGTCCTCCAACGCTCCTGCTCCCGCCGAGCCGGCTTCGGCGGTGGCCTCGTCCATCACCACGATGGCCGGGTCGAGCAACAGCAGCCGGGCCAATGCGAGCTGCTGCGCGGCGACCGGCTCCAACTGGAGGCCGCGGGCACCGACTTCGGTGTCCAGCCCTGATGGCAGCCGATCGAACCACGGCTGGGCATGGACCCGGTCGAGCGCCGAGAGCAGCTCGGCGTCGGTGGCGTCCGGCTTGGCCAACGTCAGATCCTGCCGAAGGGTCCCGGAGAAGACGTGCACCTCCTGGCTGACCGTCGCGATCCGGGCGATACGTTCACGGTCGGAGAGCTCGGACACCGGATAGCCGTCGACCAGGACGACGCCCTCGTCGGGCACCCGCAGGCCCGCCAGCAACGCTGCCACCGTAGTCTTTCCGGCGCCGGAAGCCCCGACGATGGCAACGGTTTCGCCCGGATTGATCATGATGTTGACCTGGCGAACGGCCCACCCGCCGCCATAACTGAAGCTGACGTTGCGCAGCTCGACCCGGCCGCGTGGTGCGTCGACACCGCTGTCCGGCACCGGGACCGGCGGATCGGAAACCACGCCGACGATCCGGGCCAGCGAGGCGTATCCGGACTGGACGACGTCCAGCACCCGCATGAACATGTTCATCGGCCCACGGGTCCGGATGATCATTAGCACCGCGCCGGTGACGGCTCCCACGGTGAGTGCGTCGGTGGACACCAGGTAATACCCCACCGACAGAGCCATTCCGAGCATCAGCAGTTCGATGCCGAGCATCCAGGTGTTCAGTACAAGCATCGTGGTACGGGCTCTGATCCCCTTGCGGACAACGCTCCAGGAGGCGTTCGCGATCTCGATGTGCATCCGCTCCTCCATCGAGAACGCCCGGACCGTCGCGCGACCACGGATGGCTTCCAGCACCCGTCGGGCCCGTTCGGCCATCGCCGCCCGCTCGGCGGCATAACGCTTCGGTGCTCGTGCGAGATAGATCCGCGAGGCAAGGTAGTACACCGGGGCGACCACCACCGGGATGATCATGAAATGCCAGTCCACCGTCGACAACGCGATCACCGTGGCGACGATCGAGAACAGCGAGGTCGACAGCGTCGGCAGCGTCTCGGACACGGCTGCGGAGAGTTCGGCGACGTCATCGGTGGACCGGCTGACCAGGTCGCCGGTGCCGGCGTCCTCGACCTGATGGGTGGGAAGGCCCAACGCGGTCCCCACCATGTCCTGCCGCAGGTTGGCGATCACTCGCTCGGACAGTCGGGACACGAGGTAGTACCCGGCGGCACCCATGGCCGCCGCGGCGACGGCGAGGACGACCAGTTCGACACAGATCCGCCACATCGGTTTTGCGGTCCGCGCACCGGTGACCAGGTCGACGATCTGGCCCATCAGCTGCGGCACCAGCACACCGGCGTAGGAGCCGAGACCGAGCAGCACCACGGCCAGCGCGAACCACCACTTCGCGTACCGGACCCGGCCCAGTTGGCGTGCCACCTCGCGCCGGACCTGCCGCAGGTTGGCCAGCGGAAACCGCAGCCCGGTGTCCACCTGGCTCATGCGGCCCGCTCTCCACCCAACTCGGCGGCCGCTGCCAGCAGATCCTCAGCGTGCAGGTGATTGGCGGCCACCGCGTTCCAGGCGGGCGCTTCGCTGAACACCAGCGTGATCTTGTCGGCGCGATGCTTCGCGACCCGATCGGCGATCTTCTGCTCGGTCACCGAGTCCACGGCCGTGGTCGGATCCTGCAGGACGAGGACCTCGGGATCGAACGCGACCGCACGGGCCAATGCCACCCGCTGCCGCTGACCGCCGGACAGCATCCGGCCGCCCTCGCCCACCCGCTTGTCGGGGCCTTCGGGGATGTCGTCACAGCTGGCGACGTACAGCGCCCGTTCGGCGATCATCCGGTCGGGATGGACGTTGTCGGCGACGTTGCCGTCGAACAGATCGCTCGCGTGTGGAGCGACGATCACCCGGTGCCGGGGCAGCGATTCCAGCCTGGAGACCAGCGCGTGATCGATGCCGCGGACGACCGTCAGCCCGGTGGGCAGTGCGTCGACGAACGCGGCGGTCCTGACGGCGTCGGCCTCGGAGCCGCGCTCGAATCCCGCACCGAGCACTTCACGGATCCGCTGTCCGGACGCCTCCGCCGACGCCCACCGGGAGGCGAGGTTGCGGCCGAACATCGTCATCGGGGTGATCAGGAACTGGGTCAGTCCGACAACGGTGATCAACTGGCCGATCGTCACCACCCCGTTCAGCGCCAGCACGCCGGCGGCGATGCCGAGCCCGGCGACGAAGAGGGCTCCGGCTGCCTCGGTGACACCATTCAGCCGCGCCTCGGCCGCGTTCGCCTCGATGGTCCTGGCGTACGCCGTCCCGGAGACCTCGTCGTAGCGTCCGCGGACGGTGACGATCGCGCCCAGTCCCTTGAGGATCCGCAGTCCCTGCACCACATCGGTGGCGGTGGCGGCCGTCTGCGCGATCGCCTGCTGTCGGGCGACCGATCGGCGTTGCAGCGGGCGGCCGACCCGCAACGCGACGACGACCAGCAGTGGCCCGCCGACCAGCGTGGCCAGGCTGAGCCAGGGGTTGATGGTGAACATCATGATCGCGCCGTAGGTGATGGACGCCGCCTCGGCGACCGGCATCACCGTCATCATCACGATCTCCCCCACCCGGGTGGTGTCGGAGGAGGCGATCGACAACAGGCCACCGGCGGTACGCTCCCGGCCGGCGAAGCCGCGCGGATCCTGGATCCGGTCGGTGACCATGGTGCGCAGGTCGTGGCTGACCAACTGCTGGCTGCGGATCAGCATCGACCGCGCGACCCAGCTGACCCCGACGGCGACCAGGTACAGGCCGGCCAGCACGATCAGCCAGAATCCCAACCGGGCAAGGGACAACGCGGCGATGGCTTCGTCGACGGCATGCCCAACCACCACCGGCGTCAGGCCGTTGCAGACGAAGGTCGCCGCCATGCAGATCGACGCGACGAAACTCCACGGACGCTGGGAGAGGGCCACCTTGAGCGTCCACGCCTTGGCATCCGGTGCGGGCATCTTGGACGGGCGCCCGCCCGGCCCGGGTAGTGCCGCGTAGTCGACGACAGTCTCCGGGAGGGACGCGTGATCAGCAGCTGGCACGACCTCGGATCGTACCGGACCAGATGCCTGGCCGGCTCAGCTTCGGCCGACCAACCGCTCGATCTGATCGGCCAGCGGTGCGGACAGGTCCGGCATCGACATCCTGGATCGCCAGGCTCGTCCGGTGATCAACTGCAGAGCGTACTTCTGGCGCGCGATCGACGGGCCGAGCAGACCGACGATCTCGGCGACTCGACCGGGCTCGTCGATCGCCTGCAGCAGCAGGTCGGGAACGGCCGGGAAGCAACCGGAGACGACGCCGGTGCCGCCGTCGTCGCGGATCGTCGGGAGCCGCGAATCGTCACCCGTGTAGAGCTCCTGGTCGTCCCGCAGCCGGCTGCGGAAGGCGTCGAAATGATCATTGGCACGGCCGGAGAGCTTGACGCCGACGATGTTCGCCGGCGCCATCAACCGGGCGAACGTCTCCGGCTCGACGGTGACACCGGTGCGATCGGGAAACAGGTACGGATAGATGCTCAGCTGCGGATGCCGTTCGGCAAAGGTGTGGAAGTGCGCCACCACCTGCTCGGCATCGGCGGGGAGATAGTACGGCGTCAGCAGCGCCACTCTGGTCACGCCGACGGAGGCCGCGTCCTCGGCCAACCGGTCCGACGCCGTCAAGGAGGCCGCACCGACGTGGGTGATCACCTTGTCGGCGCCGACGGCCCGGACCGCGACCTCGGTCAGCGTCCTGCGTTCGTCGCGGTCCAGCGCCGGGAACTCGCCGGTGGTGCCGGCGACCAGGACGTCGGCATGACCGGCCGGCAGCCGGGACAGGACGTCGGCGAACGCGTCGGGGTCGACCCGATCATGATCGTCGAACGGTGTCGGCACGGCCGAAATGATCAGCGGCGACTCGTCCGTTCGATGAGCTGCCGTCGGAAGGGGTGTTTCCGGCACGGGGTTGTCGGGCATCGGGCAAGGAGCGGTCACGGGCGCCACCGTACTGCCTCGATGGAGCGCTCCGATCTGCTGCCCGAGTTGGCGTAGTAGGCGGCGAGGACGGTGCCGTCGTCCATCGCGATCGCTCGTGGGTAGCCCATGTCCCGGACCGCGACATCATCGGTCAACACCTGCAGGGTCCAGCTGCGACCATGATCATCGCTGCTGACTGCCCGCAGACCGTACGGTTCGGCACGGCTGCCGTAGGCCAGCACCAGCCGGTCGTCGGCGAGCCGGACCAGAGCCGGCGGATTGCCACCGCCGCCGGCGTCGGGCACCGGACGCCCGATCAGCTCCCAGCTGACGCCCCTGTCCTGGCTGGCATACAGGTCGATCCAGGTCGCCCGGCCGCCCTTCTCCCCCGCGCCCGCACATCGCCGGGCACACAGCACGGTGCCATCCTCGAGAGCGACCGATGACGGCATGATCGCGTACCCGTCGGGGGTCTCGCCGACCCAGCCGCGTTGTTCGAAAGTCCGTCCGCCGTCGCCTGTCCAGGCAGACAGCACTCGACCCTCCGAGCCGTCCGGTTTGCCGGTGGTCAGCTGGAACAGTGCCTCGTCCGGCCCGAACGCGACGATGTCGGTGCGGGCCGCGACGGCGGCCTGCCCGAAGTCCGGGATCCGGTACGGACCGGTCCAGGTGCGCGCTCGGTCGCTGCTGACGTAGAACCACGAGACGGCGCCGGCCACGATGCCGGTGCGTGCGACCAGCACGATGGTCTCCGGGTCGGTGAAGTCGATCGGCTCGGCCATCGGCACGAAGTCGTCGGCCGACAGCCGAGGTCCGATCTGCAGGTCGGCGTCGACGTGTTCGTCCCCGGACAGGGTCTGTGCCCCACCGGGGATGGTCCCGGTGAACGGCTCGTGGGTCCAGCTGCGACCGCCGTCCTGACTGCGCGCGACCACCGGGACGAACGGGCGGGACCTGTCCCGCGGATGCAGACCGGTGTCGGTGCCGATCCAGCCGGACACGAAGATCGACACCACCTCCTCACCCCAACCCCAGAGGCCGTAGTTGGCCGGCCAGCCGGCGAATCGTCCCGGTTCGCGATAGACGGTGCTGCGGTCCAGCTGCATCGGCGAGGTCATCCTTTCAGGCCGGCGGACAGTCCGCCGACGAAGTAGCGTTGAGCGGCGAGGAACAAGATGATCATGGGGATGACGGTCAGCGTGCTGGCCGCCATCAGGACGTTGGTCTCCGATTCGGTGCCGTCGGCGTACAGCTGCAGGCCGAGCTGCAGGGTCGCCAGCCGGGTGTCGGAGGTGAGGATCAACGGCCACACGAAGTCGTTCCAGGCACTCTGGAAGGAGAGAATTCCCAGTGTGGCAACGGCCGGCGTGCAGAGCGGGATCATGATGCTGCCGAAGATCCGCAGGTGCGATGCGCCGTCCATCCGGGCGGCTTCGAGGTATTCGTCGGGGATGCCGGAGAAGAACTGCCGCATCAGGAAGATCCCCAGCGGGGTCGCCACCGACGGCATGATCAGTCCGGCATAGGTGTTCAGCAGACCGCTGCCGCCCATCCCCAGGAGATTGTTGCCGCCGGCCAACGGGATGTGTTGCAGGACGATGAAGACCGGCACGATCTGGCTCTGAGCCGGCACCATCAACAGCGCGATGATGCCGGCGAAGATCACGTTCCGTCCCGGGAACCGCATCTTGGCGAACGCATAGCCGGCCAGCGAACAGAGCACGATGTTCCCTACCATCGAGCCGAGGGCGTAGATCAACGAGTTGGCCAGCTGCCGGGCGAAGTCGGTTGCCGACAGGGCCGCGACGAAATTCGACCATTGCCAGTGGCCGGGCAGCAGCGAGGGTGGGAACTGGGCCAGCTCGGTCTCATCCTTCAGCGCGGTCGAGATCATCATCAGGAACGGGTAGATCGCGACCACACTGACGGCGGCGATCACCAGATACCAGACGACGATCAGGCGGATCTTCGCCGGGGTCCAGCGCGGTCGGTTGCGGATCGGTTCGGTCCGGACCTCGGCGTCGGATCCGATCTCGGTGCGCACCGCGGAGATGGTCATGATTGCCTCCCGTTGACCAGCCGCGCGCCCACCACGGAGAACGCCAGGATGAGCACGAACAGCACGACCGACATGGCCGAGGAATAGCCGAAGTCCGAATAGGAGAAGGCGTTCTGAAAGATCTGATACACCACGGTCGAGGTGGTACCGACCGGCCCGCCCTGGGTCATGATGTAGATCGAGCCGAACACCTGGAAGCTGCCGGTGACGGTCAGCACCACCAGATAGAAGGTGACCGGCCGCAGCAACGGCAGCACCACAGACCAGAAGGTCCGGACCGGTCCGGCACCGTCGATCCGGGCCGCCTCACGGACCTCCTCGGGACGTTCTGCAGCCCGGCCAGGTAGAGCAGCATCGAGGTTCCGTAGTCCCGCCAGATGCCCATCACGATCAACGCCGGCATCGCCGTCGACGGATTCTGCAGCCACCGCGGAGCAGGCAGCCCGATCCCCTGCAGGATGCCGTTCAGCGGACCAAGATCAGGATCGTACAGGTAGATCCAGACCATCGCCGCGGCGGCGATGGAGATCAGTACCGGGAGATACAGGATGGCGCGGAACACGTTACGTCCCGGATATCGCACGTTGAGCAGCATCGCTGTGCCGAGACCGATCGCCATCGTCGGCACCGTGACGCCGACGGTGTAGTAGAGCGTGTTCTGCAGGGCCTGGCGGAACACCGGGTCGCCGGCCAAAGTCAGGTAGTTCTTCAACCCGACGAAGGATGTCGGCCGCAGGAAGGTGACGTCGGTGAGGCTGAAGCCGATCGTGGTGAGGGCCGGGATCCCGACCACGAGGGCCAGCACGATCACCGCGGGCGCGATGAAGGCGTAGGCGATCCAGTCGCGTCGAGGGCGACGGGCGGCGATCAGGCGGAGCGAGGTCATGATCAACTCCTGACCTGGACGAAGGGACGGATCTTGGCGGCGGCAGAGCGGACGGCGGTGGCCGGGGTCGACCGTCGGTAGAACACATCGGCCACCGATCGTGCGATGACCGGGATCATCCGGGTCTCGGCCGGCGTCACCGGGCCGTGCTCGGGCGCGTGATCGGCGGCCTCGACGAACCGGGCCAGCAGCTTGTCCTTCTTGATCGCCGGGGACGCGGCTGCGGTGGCGGTCGCCGGGATGTTGCGACTGACGGCTGCGAAGCGGATCTGTTGCTCCTCCGACAGTGCGAAGTCGATGAACCGTGCGGCTCCCTGTCTGGACGCGGCCTTGGCCGGGATGGCAAAGGCGAAAGGATCGATCATCGACGTGTATCCGCCGTCCCGGCACGGCATCAGAGCTACCGCAACGTTGATCTTGCCCTTCTTGGCCGAGGTCAACCCGTAGTTGCCGTTGATGGCGAATCCGGCACGGCCGGACGGGAACGGAGCCGACGAGCTGTCGCCGATCCCGAACCCGGGGACGGTCACTCGGTCCTTGATCACCAGTTGAGCCATGAACTCGACGGCGGCCACGCCGGCGTCGGAGTCGAAGGCGACGTCGGTGCCGTCCTCGGTCAGCACCCTGCCGCCGGCGCCCTGGACGAACAGCGTGAACGCCTCGTAGAGCTCGAGATCGTTGGCATACAGATGCAAACCGGCCCGGAGCAGCTTGTCACCGTCCCAGCGCGTCAGTTCCTTCGCCCAGCCCCGTAGCTCATCCCAGTCGGTCGGCGGACGGTCGACATCCAGTCCGGCCTCGGCCGCGATGTCGACGTTGATCGTCAACGCCCGCGACGTGCCGTACAGCGGCGCGGAGACCAACTTCCCACCCAGCCGGGAGTAGTTGGCGAATCGGTCGGTCAGTCGGCTCGCGTTGGGCACCAGACCGGACAGGTCGGCCAACCGGTCACCGGAGGCGTAGATCAGTGAGTAGTCCCAGTGCTGGATGAACAGGTCCGGCAACGTGCCGCCGATGATGCCGGTCAACAGCTTCTGGTTGAGCTGATCGGGACTGCCGTACAACGATTCCCGGACCCGGACCCGTGGATGGGCGGCGGCGAACGCCTCGCCGAGTGCTTCGCCGGCCTCCCGTTTGCTGCCGGCCAATTGGGACCAGAACGACACCTCGCGCACCGGTCCACCGCCGGACGAGCATCCGGCGAGGAGACCGCCACTGGCGGCTGCGGCGCCGAGGGCAATGGTCGACCCGACGAATGATCGACGGGACATGCGTCCCTCCGGTAGCAGACCCGTCATGATCACAGCCTCCTTGCTTGATCGGTCGAGCTGAGCACAATCCCAACGGAACAAAGGGATTGCAGGTGTCTAGTCGAGCAAACCGAGCCGGTCGGCCGGGCGTGCTACGGCGATCGCCTGGCCGTGAGCCCGGCGCATCCGTTGCCGGGACCCCTCGATGTGCTCGGCCAGTAACGCCATCACCGACGGTTCGTCCTGGGCGACCAGAGCCGCCAACAGTCCGGAGTGATCGGAGAGCGTCGGATGCAGGTCGCGGGCGTCCTGCGCATTGGTGACCGACAGCATCGCCGAGAACGTCGGTTTGTACTGCCCCCAGACATCGCCCAGGCGGCGGTGACCGGCGGCCCGGTAGAAGGCGGTGTGGTAGTCGAGGTCGGCGTGAGCGAACGCCTCGACATCACCGCGATCCGCGGCCTCGGTCATCTCGCCGAGCGCTCGTTGCACCGCCGTCCAGTCCTGGCTCTCGCGGTGCATCGCCAGCTGGAGCGCCTCCCGTTCCAACATCGTGCGCAGCGAATACAGCTCGTCGATGTCATCCAAGGAGAGCCCGCGGACATAGACGCCGCGACGCCGAGACTCGACCAGCCCCTCCGCCTCCAGCTGCCGCAGCGAGTCACGGACCGGGCCACGACTGACACCGAACAGTTCGGACAGCTTGCCTTCCACCAGATGGGTCCCTGACGGCAGCTCGCCGGACACGATCTCGCGTCGCAGTCGATCGGTGACGTGCACACCCAGCGCTACCGGTGGGGCGATCTGGAGGTCGTGGCGCACCGGCACTCCCTGCTCTCAGCTGGTCTGGCCGGGGGCCCGGCCCTGATTGTCTACGGTTAACCGTCATCGAATAACGGTTTACGGAAACTGTCAAGAGGCAATCATGCAGCCGACGAACGGAGCAGCTCCTGGTCGTCCCGCCGCCGGCCGCCGACCATGACGGATTCGCCTCGCCGGCCACCCGGGTGGCGACGCATTATCCCGATATTTCCTATAGTGCGACTGTGATTAATCGATGGGGCGGCCGCCCGACCAAGCGGTGCCGATGAGTGCGTCAGCCGAAGCGACCCGACGCCAGCCCGGTTGGGACAACGCACGCTGGCTCGCGGCAACCTTGATCGTGATCCACCACCTCACCAGCGGGCTCCTTGCCCGCCATCCGACGTTGGAGATGCTGGATTTCGCGGCCTGGGGAATGCGGGTGCCGGTGTTCTGCATCCTGGCCGGATACTTCTCCCGCTCAGAGAACCTCGCGCCCCGGGACCTGCGCCGTTTGATCGAATCGCTCCTCGTGCCGTACCTGCTGTTCGGACTGTTACACACCCTCGTCCTGTTGGTTCGTGGCGACGGGTTCCGGGTGCACACGGTCGTCCCCGCCTGGGCCACCTGGTTCCTGCTGTCCCTGCTGTGCTGGCGCATCGCGCTGCCCTACATCGCGCGGTTGCGCTATCCCCTGCTCTGCTCGGTGGTCCTGGCGTTGGTGATCGGCTACGTCGACAAGGTCGACAACGTCTATTCCGCTTCGCGTACCGTCGTCTGGCTACCGCTGTTCGTGATCGGCTGGAAGCTGCAGCAGGGTTGGGCGCAACGGTTGCTCAGCCGTCGCTGGACGCTGGTCGCGGCCGCGGCGGTGATCACCGCGGACATCATGATCGCGATCGGTCTGCATGATCGACTCGATCGTTCGTGGCTCCGCACGGATGCGCCGTATCCGAGTGACTGGACGCCGCTGCTCGCCTGGACCGTCCGGCTCGCCATGTTGGCGACCGCAACGGTGGTCGCACTCTCGACGCTACGGCTGGTGCCGAAGCGGTCGATCCCGCTGATCACCTATCTCGGGTCCGGTGGCCTGTTCGTCTATCTCCTGCACCCGCTGGTGTTGCGACTGATCGGGGACCGGCTGGAGACCTGGCTGGACGGCTGGTGGGCGCTGCCGGGTGCCGTCGCGATCGGCGCGTTGACCGCGGCGGTCCTCGGGTCGGCACCGGTGCGCACCATCGCCGCACCGATCGTCCGGCCCCGGTGGCGGTGGCTGTTCCGGCCGGACGGCGATCGAACGCACCAGAAGATGCGCACACCGACCGAGCAATCGGTAGCTCGCACTGACCGTCCGGCATGGCGAGGGGACGCGCGGCCGACGCCCTGACCGGTGAGTCTCCTGGTCGATCCAGCCGACGGCCCACCCGGCTCGGGAGTGTCACCGTCCGTCGACGCTGCCCGTAGTCGACTGTCGGTGCTCGGCCGCTCGCCGAGTGGCGACCGCGTCCTGCGCGGCGCCGACGATCGCCGCCAGCAGGAACGCGCCCCCGGCCAGAGCGGGCAGCGCGAGCCGCTCTCCGAGCACCACGCGCCCGAGGACGGCGGCGGTGAGCGGCTCGATGACGGCGAGCACGCTGGCCGACGTAGCCGGGATCGTCGCCAACGCCCGGAAATACAAGCTGTACGCGAGCGCGGTCGGGATCAGCGCCAGCGCGACCGCTGCGGCAATGCTGCTCGGGTTGATCATGATCGAATCGATGCCCCCGGTGACGGCGACGACCGGGACGAGCAACAGCCCGCCGAAGGTGAAGCCGAGTCCGGTCAGCCGAGCCGGCGCGATCGACGATCGAGCGCGAGCGACGATCAGAGTCATCGTGGCGAAGCTCGCCGACGACAGCAGAGCGGCGATCGTACCGAGCGCCAGGGCGGCCGGGGCGACGCCGGCGATCGGCGAGCCGATCAGGAGACCGAGACCGGCAATCGTGAGGGTCAAGATCACGGCCAGCCGCAGGCTGAACCGGCGCCGCCCGGTGACGATCTCCACCAGACCGACCAGCACCGGCGCCGCCGCAATGGTGATCAAGGTCGCCAGGCTGACGTTGATCAAGATCACGGCGACGAAGTAGCCGGTCTGGAACAGGGCGGCAAGGCCCCCGACCGCGCAGATCAGCCGCCGGCTCCCGTTCGTCTCCCGCCTCGGCCGTCGAATCGCCAAGCCTGCCAGCACGATCAGTCCGCCACCGAGTAGTCGGCAGGCCGCGACGGCGACGGCGGAGACGTGAGCGTGGGCAGCCAGCAGGGACCCGAACAGGCCACCGCTCCCCCAGGCGATGCCGGCGATGATCATCGCCGACAGATTGAGATTGGTCGTTGCACCCGACGTTGCCCGGGCAGCACAGGACGGATGATCAAGATCAGACATCAGGATGTTCCTTCGCGCGCCCGAGCAGACAGGGGCGCCTCGCAGTGGCAGCAGGGAGCTGGCTTCGGGCGCGCGAAACTCGACGGCCGGCGACTACCGGCCGGAGTTGTCCTCAGAGGATGCTGACGACGCGCCCGATCAGGCGCGTGGTGGCGAAACGATGCACAACCGCATGCCGCGGACCCTACCACCGAGCACCAGGAAGCGATCGCCGTACCGGCAGCCGATCCTCCCAGGTAGGCTCACCGCCGTGCCGGCCATCGACCAGTTCCTGGACGCCGCGGACATTGCCGCCGAGCTCGTCGGAGATCGCCGCGTCGCGACCCGCTGGCAGGATTCGAGCGTGCTGCCGCGGATGAGCATCGGCATGCTGGCCTGTCACCTCGGCCGACAGACCGTCCGGGCTGCCGAACTGCTGCCGGTGGCCGCGACCGACGAACCGCTGGACACCGTCGCCGAGCACTACCGGCGGGCCGCCTGGGTGACCGCAGCGGATCTCGACGACCCCGCTCTCGACCGCTCCACCGACCAGTCCGAGGCCGCTCTCGGGCATCCGGCATTGGTGGCGAGGATGGCCGGCGCGCGGAGTACTGTCGCTGCCCTGTCGTTGGACGACCAGGCTGCCGACGTGGTCCGGATTCCCTGGCAGGGGTGGAGTCTGCGGCGCAGCGACTTCCTGCTGACCCGGATGATCGAGATCGTCACCCATGTCGATGATCTGGCCCGCAGCGTCGAGCTGCCGACGCCGTCGTTCCCGATCGAGGTCTATCGCCCGGTGCTGCAGGTCCTCGCCGAACTGGCCGTCGAGCGCCATGGCCAGGCAGCTGTCACCAGTGCGCTGACCCGGTCGGAACGGATGCCGCCGACGATCAGCGCCTTCTGAGGCACCGGAACCTGCC
Organism: Microlunatus soli; assembly: GCF_900105385.1. Lineage (NCBI taxonomy): Bacteria > Bacillati > Actinomycetota > Actinomycetes > Propionibacteriales > Propionibacteriaceae > Microlunatus > Microlunatus soli. The sequence goes on from NZ_LT629772.1 coordinate 1,467,175, forward strand.
CAACGACTGCGCTCAGGGCCGTTCGTGTGTCGTGATCAATCGCCCTCGTGGGTCGTGGGTGATCAATCTCGTCGTGCGTCGGCGAACTGTTCCTGGCCGAGGACGGCCAGCAGTTGCAGCTTGTCGTGGCCGTCGGTGTGCGGCGGGGCGGTGAGGACCAGCAGCGCCTGGGACTGGTCTTCGGTGAACAGCGCCTGGCAGTCAACCTCGATCGCGCCGAGCTCGGGGTGGATCAGGGTCTTGTGATCGGCGAACCGCTTGGTGACCTCGTGCCGTTCCCACAGGGCGGCGAATTCGGCACTGATCTTCTGCAGCCTGCGGACCAGGTCGCCGGCTCGTGAGTCGGCGCCCATCGACCCGTACGCTGCTCTCAGGTTGGCCACCTGCGCGCGGCTCTGCCGATCACGGTCGTCCTCGGGGTAGCGGAGCCGTTCGGTGGGATCGGTGAACCACCGATAGATCTCACTCCGCGCCGGGCCGGTGAACCGGGTCCGATCGCCGAACAGCGCATCGGCCATCCGGTTCTGCACCAACGTCTCCGCGAGGTTGGAGATGATCATCGCCGGGGTGTCGTCGAGCCTGTCCAGTACCCGCAGCAGCTGCGGCGCCACGTGGGCCGCCGCGGTGGTCGGTGCTGGCGCGTTGTGCCCGGCGACCTGGAACAGGTAGTCACGTTCGCCGTCGGACAGCCGCAGCGCACGGGCGATCGCGGCGAGCATCTGTTCGCTCGGCTGCGGTCCGCGCCGCTGCTCCAGTCGGGTGTAGTAGTCGGTCGACATCACTGCCAGGTTTGCGACCTCCTCGCGCCGCAGCCCGGGCGCCCGGCGACGTGCCCCGGCTGGCAGTCCGACGTCGGCGGGTTGCAACGCCTCCCGACGCCGGCGCAGGAAGTCGGCCAGTGCTGCACGATCCATACGGTCCATTATCGTCCCGGTCGGCTGCCCGCAGCGACGCTCAACCAGGGATCAGTGATCCCCCGATAACCGGTCTCTGCCGCCGCCCGGCCGCAGCGATCATGATCGACGACATGAACATCTCCGGCAATACCGTCTTCATCCCCGGATCGACCAGTGGTATCGGCCTCGCCCTGGCGCTCGAACTGCAGGCCAAGGGCAACACCGTGATCATCGGGGGTCGCCGGGCCGAGTTGCTGTCCCGGCTCGCCGCCGAGCATCCTGGCCTCGAAACGGTCGTCATCGACACCACTGACAACGAGAGCATCACCGCCGCAGCCAAACAGCTCATCACCGACCATCCCGAGCTGAACGTCGTCGTGGCGATGGCGGGCATCATGGCGGTCGAGGACTGGCATCATCCGGAAACCTTCCTCGCCTCGGCCGAGTCGATCATCACCACCAACGTGCTCGGACCGGTCCGGCTGATCGCGGCGTTCGTCGAGCATCTGCAGACCCGGCCGGACGCGACGATCGTCACGGTCTCCTCCGGGCTGGCGTTCACGCCGTTGACGGTGACGCCGAGCTACAACGCGTCCAAGGCGGCCATCCACATGCTCAGTGAATCGCTGCGGCTGCAGCTGGCTGACACCTCGGTCAAGATCACCGAGCTGGTCCCGCCGGCGGTGCGGACCGAGCTGCTACCCGGCCAGCAAGACAGCGAATTCGCCATGCCGCTGGACGCGTTCGTGTCCGAGGTGATGGGCCTCCTCGAGGCCGATCCGGATGCGCACGAGATCCAGGTCGAGCAGGTGAAGTTCCTGCGCTACGCCGAGGTACGCGGCGACTACGACCAGGTCGTCGCCACGGTGAACGCATCCGATCCGCACGGCAAGTAGTCGCCGGTCGCGGGCTCTGAGCCGTTGGCCCGAGGCCGGCCTCAGCGAATAGCCGACAGCCCGTCGCCCTCCGGGGCCAGACCGGACAGGTGCGCGGCGTCATTGACCGAGACCAGCGTCCAGTGGGCTGCATCGGCAGCAGGATCGTGACGCCAGGTCGTGACGCCGGTGTTGGCCAAGGCGAACTTGACCCGCGCGGTCGTCGGTCCCAGCCCGAAGACGAGTGCGAGCGAGGCCTCGATCACTCCACCGTGGGTGACGGCCACGATCCGCTCTCCGGGGTGCCGGGCGACCAGCTCGGTCAGTCCCGCGCCGGCACGAGCCAGGAACGTTGCCCAGCTCTCGCCGCCGGAGGCGAATGCCTGGAACGGTCGGCGCCACATCCCGTCGGCCAGTCCGGGCCACCGGGACTTCCATTCCCCGACCGACAGGCCATCGGCATCACCCGGCCGCAGTTCCTGCAGCTCGGCGTCGTCGAGCACCGGCAGACCCAGCGCCTGCGAGACGTACCGGGCGGTCTGTTGGGCCCGCGGCAGCGTGCTCGCATACAGCACGTCGGCCTCGAACTTCTCTGCCCGCAAGCGTTCGGCCAGCAGCTCGGCCTGCCGACGGCCGCGATCGGTCAGCCCGACATCGCCGGTCATCCCGCCGATCACGGGGGTGACATTGGCCACTGATTCGCCGTGCCGGACCAAGATCAATTCGGTGCTCATGGACACTATCCAACCTGATCACCGATCGACGGCACCATGCCAGCCAGGAGCTCGAAGACCTGCCGCATCTCCTGCTCGGTCGGAGCAGGCTGCGCCGCGCTGGCCCCGATCACGACCAGATGCGGCACCAGAGCAGCGATCCTGGCCTGCTGCGGATCCGGCAGGATCCTCTCCCAGAGACCGATGAGGGCCGCCAGCCGTTGCTGATCCACCCGCTGTTGGACGGCGAGAGCGTCGGCATCATCGGCTGCCCAGGAACGGATCGCCGCGTCCAGCCGGTTGTCCAGGACCGGTGCATCGGCCAGGGACATCACGGCCCGATCCGGCGCCAGGTCAACAGCCGCGGCCAGGAACTGCTCGATCGCATCGACGGCCTGCTCCTCGTATCGCGCCAGCAGCACGCGTCGGTAGTCGCCCGCACCGCGGAAATGGTGGTGGAACGATCCCTTGGTCAACCCCAGCCGGGCGGCGATGCTGTCCACCTTCAGGCCGGTCGCGCCCTGCTCACGGAGCACGACGAAGCCTTCGTCGATCCAGCGATCTCTCGGTGCCATGTCCCGACCATACCATACGGTACGGTATGGTATGGGAACGGTGCGATTCGCGCACCGTCACAGCAAGGAGTTGATCATCGTGTTGGAGCCCTGGTGGCCCCTCGTCGTGCTGGCCGTGATCTCGGCTGTGGACGCAGTGCTGTGCTGGCGCCCGGTGCCCTTCATCGCGACCTGCCTGACCAACATGGGATTCCCGCGCCCCTATTGGCGACTGCTCACCCCGATCAAGGCTGCCGCCGCACTCGGATTGCTGATCGGCATCTGGGTGCCAGCACTCGCCCTGCTCACCGCCGCTGCCCTGGTGGGCTATTTCGCGATCGCGATCGGCATCCACGTCCGGGCCAGAGACTTCGGCCGCAATCTCTTCCTGAACGCAGCAGGGATGATGATCCTCTGTGTTGCGGAGTTGATCTTCGTCATCTCGGCGATCTGAACCCATCGCGTCGATCAGCACCGCATGGACCAAGATCAACTCATCGTCACCCCTTGGCCCGACTCGCCGACTCATGCTTGGATCGAAGGGTGACTGATCACTGTCAGGAGTGCGATTTCGACTACGCCGAGGTGACGACCGAATCAGCGGCCGTCCGCCTGCGCACCGATGCCGGCAACCTCGGCGACACCGTGCTGGCCGTCGGCGCGGCGCCGTGCCCGACGCCGGGTTGCTGGACCGCCATCGAGTACGGCGGCCATGTCCGCGACATGCTGATCGTGCAGCGCGAACGCATCCTCCATGCCCGTACCGCGGACACGCCGCCGATCATCCCGATGGGACGCGACGAACGGGTCGGCTGGGGCGAATACACCGGACTGACCGCGGCCGATATCGCACGCCAGCTCCACGACACCGCCGATTCGCTGGCCCGCACGCTGGAACACCTCTCGCCCGAGGAGTGGCGACGTCGCGTCGTCTACAACTACCCCGAGCGCGCCGAACGCACCCTGGAGTGGGTGGCCGCCCACACCGTGCACGAGATCGTCCACCACACCATGGACGTCCGACGGCACCGTAGCGAGGGGTCGCAGCTTCCATGATCATCACAACGGACTTCAGCCGCCCGCGCGGATGGCACGTTGATCAAGGTCACACACCGACCGACCCACCAGGCCCGTAGATCACCGTGTTGGGCCGGCGGCACTCCCCCGCCCAGCTGAGGATGCTGTGTGTCAGACCCCCTGGCGCCGTCGGGGACGGTTTCGGTAGCGTCGAGGTCGACTATCGCTGATCAAGGAGGCTCACGGATGGCTGGAAAGTTCGAGGTCTACAAGGACAAGGCCGGCAAGTACCGCTGGCGACTGAAGGCCGGCAACGGTGAGAATGTCGCTTCCGGCGAGGCGTACGAGACCAAGGCAGCGGCACTGAAGGGCACCGAGTCGGTGAAGCGCGCCGCCGGAGAATCGACGGTCGTCGACCTCACCGAAGGCTGATACGCATCATCCGACGCCGGTACGCCCGACAACAGTCGGCGGGCGTACCGGCGTCCGGCATGTCGAGGTCGGGAGCGCTCAGAGGCTCCGCCGGAGGAAGTCCAACGACAGCTGCCACGCATCGGTCGCAGCTTTCTCGTCATAACGCGGTCCGGCGTCGTTGAAGAAGGCGTGCGCGGCGCCCGGATAGACCTTGGCGGTGAAGTCGACACCCGCGGCCTTCATCGCCGCCTCGACATCGGGGAGCCCGGTCATCAGCCGTTCGTCCTGGTCGCCGTAGATCGCGAGCACCGGGCAGCCGATGGCAGACACTGCGCCCAGGTCCGCCGGGGCACCGTAGAACGGAACTGCAGCCTTGATCCGGTCGTCAGCCGCCGCCAACGCAAAGGAGTAGGTGCCGCCGAAACAGAAACCGAGCACCGCGAGCCGCCCGTCGACGCCAGGCTGGTCGGCCAACTCGTCGACCACGCCGCGCAGCGTCGCGACCGCCCACTCGGCGTACTCCGGATCGAACGCCGGTGCGGCCTTCTCCCGCATCAGCGGCTGCACGGTGACCCGCTTCTCCTCGTCCGGATCGTTGGACAACTCGACGAGTTCCTGCCCGATCTTCGGCGTCATCCCGGCCTTGCTGAGGATGTCCGGGGCGTAGGTCAGGTAGCCCTGTTCGGCGAATCGGCCGGCGACGTCCCGGATGTGATCGACCAGGCCCCAGATCTCGTGGATCAGCAGCAGCCCGCCCTTGATCTCCCCGCTCGGTATCGCCTTGAAGACCTCGATCTTCGATGCACTCATCGCGCCCTCCGCTTCGATCGGTCGTCCAGCCGGCAAGACCGGACGCAGTTAGTTGCCGCTCGGCACGTAATATACGGTCCGAGCCCGGCGGTCCGACCTGCGATGAGGGGCACCTGCGTCCATGCCACGTCAGTCACCACCCGCCGCCACCGATCCCAACAGCGGTTCCGCGCTGCCGACCGGCGCCATCGAAGCATCGGCCACCGCGCCGGCAGCACTGCCCCGCCGTCGGCTCGTGTTCGGCATCGTGGCGATGGCGCTGTTCATGGCCTCGGTCGACCAGACCGTCGTTGCCACCGCCCTGGTTGCCATCCAATCCGACCTCGGCGCCGGCATCGAATGGAGCGGCTGGACGATCACGGTCTACTCCCTCGGCCAGGTGATCGTGCTGCCGTTGGCCGGCAAATTCGCCGACATGTTCGGTCGCAAACGCGTATTCCTGACCGCTGCGGTGATCTTCACCGTCGCGTCGTTGTGTTGCGGGCTGGTCGACAACATCGCCCTGCTGGTGGTGCTGCGCGCGATCCAGTCAGTGGGCGGCGGCGCGTTCCTGCCGTCGGCCAGCGGCATCGTCGCCGATCATTTCGGACCCAATCGGGATCGGGCACTGGGAATGTTCACCTCGATCTTCCCGATCGGCGGGATCGTCGGTCCGATCATCGGCGGCGTGTTCGTCAGCTACTGGTCCTGGCGAGGCATCTTCCTGGTCAATGTTCCGCTCGGCGTCGCCTTGATCATCATGACCGTGATCTTCATCCCGCGCGACCGGGCCGCCGGCGGCTCCGCCCAGCGGAACCGGATCGACGTCTACGGCTTGGCCCTGCTGGCCGGCTTGATCCTCGGCCTGATGCTCGGCGTCACGCACCTGGGTGGCGGCGGCAGCGTGCTGAGCATCGGCTTCCTGCTGCCCGAGGTGCTGGCGGTCATCGCCCTGGTGCTGTTCGTCCGGCACGCCAAGCACGGTCGATCGCCCTTCATCCCGATCCGACTGCTGACCGGCAAAGGCTTCGGGGTGATGAACCTGATCAATCTGTTGCACGGCTGTGCGGCGATCGGCTTCGGCGCGCTGGTCCCGTTGTACGCCGAGACTCGCTACGGGATCTCGACGCTGGAGGCCGGAACGCTGCTCACCGCGCGGGCGATCGGGATGATCCTGGTCGCCAGTCTGGCGACCTTCGCGCTCCGCCGTACGGGATCGCGGTTGCCGATGCTGATCGGCTTCTCGGTGCTGGCGGTCGGGATGGTGACGACCGCGCTCGGCGCCCCGCCGGGCATCAGCCCGTACCTGTGGTTGTCGATCGCGTCGGCGGTGTCCGGAGTCGGCATGGGGATCGCCCTGCCCGCCTCCAACAACGCGATCCTCCAGCTCGCTCCGGATGCCGTCGCCGGGATCTCCGGGATGCGCGCGATGTTCAGACAGGGCGGGTCGATCCTGTCGATCTCGGTGGCAACCGCCGTCCTGGCCGCAAGCACCTCACCGGGCAACACCTTGGGCCACGTGTTCCTGGTCTTCAGCGGTCTGCTGATCCTGGTGCTGCCACTGCTGATCCGGGTCCCGGAGCATCGCGGCAGCTGGTAGCCGAATTCGGGTGAACTCCTCCCGCCCCCGTCGGCAACAAGGTACGTTTGTGGCATCGAAGCGAAGGGATCCGCGATGACGCAGTACTTCCTGACCCTGCCCCATGATTCGGCCGACGAGCCGACGATGGAATCGATGCAGCAGATGGACCCCGCCGAGTTGGAGGCCGTGATGGCGGCCGTCGGCGACTTCAACACCGCACTGCAGGAGTCGGGCGCCCTGCTGTTCGCCGGTGGCCTGCATCCGCCGAGCACCGCGAAGACGATCGACGCCACCGGGGATGCTCCGGTGATCGTCGACGGCCCGTTCGTCGAGGCGTCCGAATATGTCGGCGGCTTCTGGGTGATCGAGGCGGCCGACCTGGACACCGCACTGGACTGGGGCACCCGGGCGGCCAAGGCCATGCAGAGCCGGATCGAGGTCCGCGCCCTGCAGGAGGCACCGCCAGAAGCCTGATCGGCCCGAGTGATTCGCTGCTGGCCGATCAGCTGAGCAGGGGCTTCACCTGCCGACCGAGGAAGGCGATGAAGCCCTCCAGATCGGGCTCGTCCGCGGTCGGCTGGACGCCATAGCTGGTGATTCCGTACGACGCGTAGCGGTCCGCGGCCGCGGCGACCGCCGCCGCATCGCCGGCCACCCCGATCCCGGCTCCCGGTCGACCACCCCACAGCGGCAACTCCCGATCGAGCCGCTGCTGGGCATCCGCGCCGGTTGCCACGATCTGCGCCGCGGCCACCTCGGGCCTGTCCGCATCCGTCCGACCTGCCTGCTTCCGCGCCACGATCACGGCACCGGCGAGCGCCCGTACCTCGTCATCGGTGAGCGCATTGGTGAGCAGGTTGCCATCACCGATCTCGGCGGCCAGGGCGACCGATCTGGGCCCGGAGCCGCCGACCATCAACGGTGGCGGCGGGCTCGGCGGCCAGTCCAGCCGGACCCGATCGAGATTCACGTAGCGCCCACTGGCCGTGACTTCCTCGCCGGCCAGCAAGTCACGGATCGCCGTCACCTGCTCCCGCAGCAGGGTCAGCGGGGACGCGGCCCGGACGCCCGCCTGCCCCATCCATTCCTGCACGCCGTGACCGATGCCGGCAACGAAGCGTCCGGGGAACATCCGTTCGACGGTGGCGAATTCCATCGCCGTCAGCACGGGATTGCGCAGCGGTGCCGGCAGCAGGGAGATCCCGACCCGGATCCGGTCGGTCCAGGCCAGCGCGGCGGTCGCCGAGGCGACACCGCTCTGCTTGAATGAGTCCTCCCACACCCACAGTTCGTCGAGGCCGCTGCGTTCGGCCGCCGTTGCCAGGCTGCGAAGCCTCTCGGGCGGGATGGTCGGGGGGATGTGGATGCCGATGCGCATGGCACCAGCATGTCGGTGCTGCCGCCGGAAATGAAGCGCCCCGCCCCGTACCATGTGCAGATATTGCGCATGTGCAGTTTCTGCATACTCTGGATGGATGAGTACCCCGGAACAGACTCGTCGATTGATCGAGACCGCCGTGACCGGCGCGATCGACAGCCTGCAGCGGGTCGACGCCTCGACACCGTCGGCAGCGATCGCCCACCTGCAGGAAGCGTCGCGGAACACCGAGATCGCGCTCAACGAGGCGCTCGCGGCCGGTGTCGTCGGTGACGGGCTGAGCATGCGGCAGGCCGCAGCGGCCGGCGGGCTGGCGCCGAACACGTTGCCGGCCCGGCTGGCCGGCACCTCGCTGCTCGGGGGTTATCAGGGAGCGGACCGCCGGGTCCGCGCCGAAGGCATCGCCCGAGCCCGGTACGACATCGGGCGACAGCCGAGCGAACGACCGGCAGCCGAGAAGGAGACGACCGAGGAGGACACCGTCGACATCAGCAGACCCGCGACCGGCCCATCAGCGCAGGGCCCGGCCGCGCACACCGATCCATCCGACAGCGTCGACCGATGAGGAGATCATCATGACCAATCCGAACTACACCCACATCGCCGTGCTGCTGGACCGCTCGGGATCGATGCAGACCATCAAGGCCGACACCGAGGGTGGCTTCGACGCGTTCATCGCCGAGCAGCGCAAGAACCCTGGCCGGTGCGACGTCACGCTGGCCCAGTTCGACAACACCTACGAAGAGGTCTACGTCGCCACTCCACTGGCCGCCGTACCGCCGCTCGATCTGCAGCCGCGTGGCGGGACGGCGCTGCTGGACGGCATCGGTCGCTTGATCAACACCACCGGCTCACGACTGGCCGGGCTGCCCGAGGATGACCGCCCCGGCGCGGTGATCATGGTGATCATGACCGACGGGATGGAGAACTCCTCCCGGGAATTCGATCCTGCCACGGTCAACAGGATGATCACCGAGCAGACCGACAGCTATGACTGGACCTTCGTCTACCTGGGAGCAAACCAGGACGCGATCAGCGTCGCCGGTGGGCTCGGGGTCGCGCCGGGGATGGCGATGACCTACCAAGCGGGCAAGATCGACAGCGCCTTCGCGTCCACCTCGGCCAACCTGAACGCCTACCGCAACAAGATCGCCGCCGGTGCGGCACCGGCCGCCGCCCGTGAGACATCGCAGTACACGGTCAAGCAGCGCGCCGACGCCGCCGAGGACTGAGCGTGGACCTCGCGGCTGTGCTCGGACGACAGTAGTCCGAGCACAGCCCGGGACGCCGACGGACTCCTCCAGGTGCGGACCTGCGGACGGGCTCAGCGGGCCAACTCGGCGTCCAGAGGTCAGGCCCGCTGGTAGGCGGGAAACACCGCATCGCTGCGGACGATCTCCTTGCCCAACGGCATCAACGAGACCGGGATCAGCTTCAGGTTGGCCCAACCCAGCGGGATGCCGATGATCGAGATGAACAACGGGATCGAGGTGATGACGTGTCCGATCGCCAGCCAGATCCCGGCAACCAGCAGCCAGACCACGTTGCCCAAGGTCGCGCCGATGCCGACCCGTGGCTTGTCCACCACTGTCCGACCGAACGGCCACAACGCATAACCGGCGATCCGGAACGACGCGATCCCCCACGGAATCGTCACGATCAGCACGCAGCAGACGATTCCTGCCGCGATGTAGCCCAGTGCGAGCCAGAAGCCCGACAGCACCAGCCAGATGATGTTCAGCAAGGTCCGCATGATTTCCATGGTGCCACCGGACAGACCGCTCGCCGGGCGGGTTGTCCACAGCCGACGGGGATTCAGGGGTGATCACGGGTGATCCCCGGATCAAGATCAAAGCAGGATCGCCAACAGCGCAAGAGGCGACGCCCGGGCCGTCCTCGACCGGGCAGAATCGAGACCGGGCACCCATGGGCCGCAATCGGTGTCGCGCTGGGATCTAGCCAGGCATGCGCCGGTCCATACGACGCCTTTCACGCTCGGCTCGCTCCTCCGAGCCGGAAATGGACGCAGCAGGGTCACAGCGGTCGTCATTCTGATCGTCCGGCCGCGCGACCAGCCGTCCGGTGATCGTTCTACGACGGACCCCGCCGACAGACGTCGGGTGCGGCCCGTGGCGGGCAGACCCTCCGCGCAGCTTCACCGGTACCGGCTGAGCGCTGAATCGGTGTCCACTGGGGATCGGGCACCGGGCGATCACGCGTGGTGCTCCACAGTGGGACGTTCCGGCGGAAACTTCCCTCGCCGCGCCGGCACCCGATCGTTCATCAGCGCTGCCGGAGAATCCCTGCACATCACGATCTCATACCGCCCAGACCGACCACCTGAGCGGGAGACACTCCGCTTCGGGCCCGCTGAGATCGCGAATTGCGTGGTTCACAACCGCTAGGTGACGAGGAATCGGGCGGCACTCGCCGAGCACCGACAAAGCCGACAGCGGGTGGATTATGGACCGAGTTCACACCAAAATCCACCCAATCCCCTCGACCATGCGCTGTTCTGCTCCGACGGAGCAGGTACCGTCCCGATACCTTCCAGCACCGGGCCGGCTCCTGTCGAGGCAGCCAGCGGGGCAGCGAGGTGCCCCACACCCGCCTGCCTCCCCTACCCGCCCAATGGTCGCCATGCGAAGCAGGATCCGGATTGCCGCTGTCTCGAAGATCATGATCACGCGGGCAGCGTTTCGACCTGCTCTTCAGCACAGTCAGGAGGCTGACAAGGGTCGCGATCTGACGCGGTTGGTCATGTCACCCGAGGGGTGACCTGTCAATCCTCGGCCGATCTCGACACCTCGCCGGGTTCGGCGGGGTCAGCTCTGCACCGCTGCGGGGCCACGACGCAGCTCGGACCGCACCGGCGGATCGCCCCACGGGCAGATGGTGTTCACCACGTCCGGTGGCCGCAGCTGCGGATCGTCGGTCATGCTGGCGATCAGTTCGCGTTCGGCATCGAGGTCGCCGGCATCTGCGGCGACGATCAGCGACGCCAGCCGATCGACCGATCCGGCCTGCTCCTCGGTCGGACCGGACGGATCGGTCATCGGGTCCCAGGCGTCCCAGAGCAACAGTTCGTGGCCGGCCCGGAACGCCGCGTCCAGGATGACGGCGTCGTGGATGAACCAGACACCGCGGACCTCCGTCGCGGGGTCGACGCCGTACCGGTCCGGATCGATCTCACCGGCGCGGTACCCGCGCCACACCTCGGCGGCCGTGACGAACGGCGCTCCGCGACCGGCCGGGATGTCGCGCGGTGACGCCAGTCGCGGCAGCGGTGAGGCGACCTCCGGATCGAAGCGTCGCCAGCGTTGCAGTTGCGGTTCCCAGGTCTCGACGACGACGTGATCGACCTGGAACTCCTCGACGAAGTAGCCGGCGAACCCGTACCGGATCCTGGCTGCGATCCCGTGCTGCCGAAGGATCGCGGCGGCCAGCAACGAGTGATCCCGGCAGCAGCCCTGCACCCGGCGGGACTCAGCGCGCGGGGTCCCGAGATCAGCCGGGTGCCGTTGTTGATCAAGCTCGAGAATCTTCGCGATCCAGCGCGCGTTGACGTCGCTGCGAGTGCCTTCGGGCAGCTCGACCTCGCTGGCGCGGTAGTGCACGATCAGATTACGGGCCACCGTCGACGCCGCCCGATCCTGACCGGGCACTGCATCGAGCAGCGGGCCGAACCGTCCCGGATCGCTGTACGCCGTGTGCACCGCCCAGCGCCCCGGCTGATAGTCCGGCAGCACCGGCAGCATTCTCTCGGCCATTGCTTTCACCCCGTTCCGAAGACGATGGCGACCACTTCAGCAGCTGACGTAGCGTCAGGGTCAAGCCTGGCCCGAATGTCGTGCATCCGGGCCCACGACCGAAGAACTTCTCCCGACGTGTCGAATACGATTCGGCCCGTCCGACGCACTGGCAACATCATCCCTGCGGGCGCCCGAACGGAGTCCGCCGACGATCAGAGGAGACCACGATGCGAGTCGTAGCGTTCATGATGGGCAACGCGGACAGTGAGACCGGCCGGATCCCGTCCAGCGAGGAATTCGCCGAAATGGGCCGCTTCAACCAGACCCTGGTCGACGCCGGCGTGCTGCTGGCCGCCGACGGACTGCATCCCACTGCCGACAGCGCCAAGCTGCATTGGACCGGGGACGGTCCGACGGTGATCGACGGCCCGTTCACCGAGGCCAAGGAGGTCGTCGCCGGCTTCTGGATCGTCGACGTGACGTCGCTCGACGAAGCCAAGGAACGCTTCCAGCACTGCCCCTGCGGGGAGGGTGCAGAGATCCAGCTCCGGCCGATCTACGAGCTGGCCGAATTCGAGGACAACATGACCACCGAGGTCCGCGAGCTCAACGAGAGCATCAAGTCCGGCATCACCGACGCCGGTTGATCGCCAGCAGATCGCTGAGCCTGTCGAGGAGGCAGCCCCAATCCGCTGACCCGTCAGTTCCTCCGCAACACGCCGGGCAAGTCGGGGAGAAACTGACGGGTCAGCGGATTTTCGCGGGCTCAGGACTCCTGCTGCGGTGTTGAATGGGGCCGTGAGTCAGGCAACGGCCAGCGATGTCAATGCCCGGATCGACGCGGTCTGGCGGATCGAGGCCGCACGGGTGATCTCCGCACTGGGCCGGATCGTGGGTGACCTCGGGCTGGCCGAGGAGCTGGCACAGGATGCTCTGGTCGCCGCGTTGGAGCAGTGGCCGTCCGAAGGCATCCCGCGCAACCCGGGCGCCTGGTTGATGACCACCGGCAAGCGGCGGGCGATCGACCGGATCCGGCGCGACGTCACGCTGCGCGAGAAGATCACCATCATCGGCCGCGAGCTGAAGGACCAGGAGGATCCCTACGACGAGGTCGACGAACGGATCGACGACGCCGTCGGCGATGACCTGCTGCGGCTGATCTTCACCGCCTGCCATCCGGTGCTCGGCTCCGACGCACGCGTTGCGCTGACCCTGAAGGCGGTCGGCGGGATGAGCACGGCCGAGATCGCGCGGGCGTTCCTGAGCTCGGAAGCGACGATCGCGCAACGCATCGTCCGAGCCAAGAAGACCTTGCTGACCAAGCAGGTCGGCTTCGAAGCGCCGACACCGCAGGAGCTGCCGGAACGGCTGCCGACCGTGCTGTCGGTGATCTACCTGATCTTCAACGAAGGGTACGTGGCCAGCAGCGGCGACGACTGGCTCCGACCGCAGCTGTGCCACGACGCGCTCCGGGTCGGACGGATGCTGTGCGGGCTGCTGCCCGAGGAGTCGGAGGTGTTCGCGCTGACCGCGCTGATGGAGCTGCAGGCCTCCAGGATCGGAGCCAGGACCGACCGCAACGGCAACGCGGTGTTGCTCCTTGATCAACAGCGGTCGCGCTGGGATCGGTTGTTGATCTCCCGAGGATTGCGGGCACTGGACCGGGCGCACGCGCTGGGTGGCGCCCGCGGCAACTACGCATTGCAGGCGGCGTTGGCCGCCTGCCACGCCCGAGCGGCGCGGGCCGAGGACACCGACTGGGCAACCATCGCGGCGATCTACGCCACCCTGGCCGAGGAATCACCCTCCCCCGTCGTCGAGCTGAACAGGGCCGTCGCGGTGGGAATGGCGTACGGGCCGCAGGCCGGACTTGATCTTGTCGACCAATTGCTCGACGTGCCGGCGCTGCAGCGCTACCACCTGCTGCCGAGTGTTCGCGGTGACCTGTTGGCCAAGCTCGACCGCCCCGAGGAGGCAGCGGCAGAGTTCCGGCGGGCAGCGGACCTGGCAGGCAACGAGCAGGACCGGGCCCTGTTGATCAAGCGCGCCGAGTCCGCGGAGGCATGACCGGTTCCTTGATCAACTTCGGCGAGTACGCCACAACCAGAACAACCCGATGAACGGCAGGATCAGCGGGATGAAGCCGTACCCGATGCCGTAGGTCGACCAAACCGTCGCCCGTGGGAACGCGGCCGGATCGACAACACTCGCGGTCCCGACCGCCAGGACGCCGACCAGCTCGCTGCCGATCGCGATCCAGGCCAGTCGACGCCCGACCCGACTGCCCATCGCCAGGGCGATCGTGGCCAGCACGTAGATCACCCCGGAGAGCGCGGACAGCAGGTAGGCCAGCGGCGCTTGATCGAATTGGGTGGCCAACTGGACACCAGCGCGCGAGCACGCCGCGATCGCGAACAGCCCGTAGACGGCGATCAGCACCCGGCCCGGCCCGCGCCGGGTCGGTGGCTGCAGGCGTTCGGCGTGATCATCGTCGGTGTCGTGATCTTGGACCCGGTCAGCCACTGGCCACGCTCCACAGCTGCAGCAGCCGCAGGCTCATCACCGCGATCGCGACACCGGCAACGGTCATCACCAGCCCGGAATAGCGACTGCGGTCGACCACGGCCCACCAGATCCCCACCGGCATCAGCACCACGATGCCGATCAGGTAGCCGATCGCGGTCGCGGTCTCGGCCGGCCCGTGTCCACGGCCGATCGCAACGAACCCGATCACCGACTGCGCGATCACCGCGAGCTCGGCTAGGAACGACCAGTAGAACTGCAGGTTGCCCGGCGGTTTGCGGGTGATCGCCGATACGCCACCCCAGATCGCCGCAACGACCGCGATCCCGATCACCACGTAGCTCAGCCAGCCGATCATCCACCCATCCTTCCACTACAGAGCGTAGTGGATATACCGGTGGCCGCCGGCTTTGTCATGATGGCCGGATGCGGATCGTGGCGGAGAACGAAACCGGGCGCCGGTTGACCGAGTTCGTGCTCGGTCACGGTGACGATCCGGCCGACGAACTCCGCCGTCGCGGGCTGCGCCTGGTCCGGCCGATCGAAGCGGTCGGCACCGACGACGCCCTCACCGTCCGCCTGCTCGCCGAGTCCGGGTCACGCAGACCCCGTCGACGCCGGCGCCGCCGGTCACCCCGGCCCGCGCCGGAGGGGACGGTCGTCCGGCAACGCGTCGCGGCGTACGCCTGGGTCCGTTCCAGCCGCGGCGTGCTGGCTGCCGAATACCATCGCCACCTCCCCGACGGCCGCTGGACACTGCCCGGCGGCGGCATCGATCCGGGTGAGGAAGCCACCGCCGCCGTGCACCGGGAAGTGATGGAAGAGACCTCGCAGCGGATCGAACTCGGTGAACTGATCGCGATCAACACCAGCCGCCGGATCGGCTCCCGCAACGGCGAACGGGAAGACTTCCACGCCGTCCGGCTGATCTACCGCGCCGACTGCCCCGACCCGACCGATCCGGTGGTGATCGACGTCGGCGGCAGCACCAGCGACGCGACCTGGTTCCCGTACGAGAACTGGCTGCAGGCACCCTGGACGCCCGGCTGGCGCGCCCTCCTCACCAAGTTGTCGGAGCGTACTGCTGCTATGACGGACGCACCGTCGGGCAAGTCGGTCAGTTGATGTCGGTGAGCAGGTCCTGACGGGTGACGATGCCGGACGGCTTACCGCCTTCGAGGACAAGCAGGGCGTCGTTGTCGGTCAGCGCGGCGACGGCTGCTGCGACCGGCTCGCTGGCACCGAGCATCGGCAACGCCGGTTCCATCACGCTGCCCACCGCTTCCGACGGCCGGGTGGAGTGGTTGAACAGCGCGCCCAGCAGACCACGCTCACTGACCGAGCCGACCACCTCGGCGGCCATCACCGGCGGCTCGGCCCGGACCACCGGCATCTGCGAGACGCCGTACTCCCGAAGGATCTGGACCGCCTCGGCGACGGTCTCGTTGGGATGTGTGTGCACCAGGCTGGGCAGCGATCCCGACTTTTCCCGCAGCACGTCGCCGACGGTACGGACCGCGGCATCCGGACGCGGCGCGAAACCGTAGCGGGCCAGCCAGTCGTCGGAGAAGATCTTGGTCAGGTAGCCGCGTCCGGAGTCCGGCAGCAGGACCACGATCACTGCCTCCGGATCGTCGATCTCGGCCGCCAGCCGGACCGCCGCTGCCGCCGCCATTCCGGAGGATCCGCCGACCAGCAGGGCTTCCTCGCGTGCCAGCCGCCGGGTGAAGGCGAACGAATCGGCGTCGGAGATCTCGATCACCCGATCACAGACCTCGCGGTCGTAGTTGTCGGGCCAGAAGTCCTCGCCGACACCCTCCACCAGATACGGCCGCCCGGAACCGCCGGAGTAGACCGATCCGGCTGGGTCGGCGCCGACGATCTGGACCGCGCCGCCGGAGATCTCCTTCAGATAGCGACCGGTGCCCGAGATCGTTCCGCCGGTGCCGATACCGGCGACGAAGTGGGTGATCTTTCCCTCGGTCTGCTTCCAGATCTCCGGGCCGGTCGAGGCGTAGTGGCTGGCTGGGTTGTTCGGATTGCTGTACTGGTCCGGCTTCCAGGCGCCCGGCGTCTCCCGCATCAGCCGGTCCGAGACCGAGTAGTAGGAATCGGGATGGTCGGGGTCGACAGCGGTCGGGCAGACGACCACCTCGGCGCCGTAGGCGCGCAGTACGTTCTGTTTGTCCTCGCTGACCTTGTCGGGGCAGACGAAGATGCAGTGATAGCCCTTGGCCTGGGCGACCATCGCCAACCCGACGCCGGTGTTGCCGCTGGTCGGCTCGACGATCACGCCGCCGGGCTTGAGCTTGCCCTCCCGCTCGGCCGCCTCGATCATCTTGACCGCGATCCGGTCCTTCACCGACCCACCGGGGTTGAGGTATTCCACCTTGGCCAACACCAGCGGTTTTGCCCCGCCGGTCGTGGCGGACAGCTTGAGCAGCGGGGTGTTGCCGACCAGCTCGATCAACGAGTTCACGTACTCCACGTGGCCGAGGATATCCGGGTCGGGCGGCAGCAGGACGACAACTTCATCGGATCGGATCAGCACCCGCTGCCGGATCAATCGTTTGACAGGCCCGTGAGATCGTCACCGGGCAACCGGCCGGCGCAAGATTCCACCCCTGGCGCCCTCGGTCGTGATGCGGTTGGCTGACGCCATGACGGCTGTCACCGAAGTGATCGAGCAGCTCTCCGGCGATCGGCCCATCGAGCTGGTGCGCCGTTTCGATCATGGCGCCTGGGGTACCTCGCTGGCTCTGCTGAGCGGGGAACCGGTGGTGGTCAAGGCCTGGCCGACCTCACCGATCCGGGAACGGACCCTCGACCGGGGAATCCGCTGCGCCGCGGTGATGGCGGCTCGGCAGGTGCCGATTCCTCGACTCCTCGAGCGCGGCATCGTCGCCGACCACAGCTACCTGATCTATGAATTCGTCGAGGGCGAGTGGCCGCCGAGCATTGACCTCGGTCTCGCCCGGCAAATGCTCACCCTCATCGATCGCCAACGAGACGCCGCTCCCGGACCCGAACCTAGGAGTGCGCCGGCACTGCTCGCGACCATGCTCACCGATGGTGATGCCACGCTCGACATCGCTCCCGCGCGGCTCCGAGAGCATCCGGCCGGGCGAACGATCCTGACCACGACCCTCGCTGCCCTGGAGGCCTGCGATCCGCGGAATCTCCGTACGACCGACATCGTGCACGGCGACTTCGCACCGGAGAATCTGCTGGTCCGCGACGGCGAGATCACCGCCGTCGTCGACTGGGAGCAGGCTCGCGTCGGCGATGTCGGTTTTGATCTGGCCGGCATGATCTACGACATCGAGATCGGCGACAAGGCCGATCCGGACGTGCTCGGCGGGCTCTACCGGGCCATCCACGAGCAGCTGCCGCGCGATGCCTGGCGGCTGTATCTCGGCATCTATGCCGTCCGCTATGCCAGCTGGGCACTCGGCACCGAGATGGAAGCCGACGTATTGCGCGCCATCGACAAGATCATCCGACGGAACGACGAAGGGCCGCGACTGCAGTGAGTCGCGGCCCTTCCTGAGATCGGTGGGTGCTATCGGCGGAAGTAGGACAGGATCCGCAGGATCTCCACATACAGCCAGACCATGGTCACGGTGAGGCCGAAGGCGCCGCGCCAGGATTCCTTGGCCGGTGCACCGGCCTCAACGCCCCGCTCGATGTAGTCGAAGTCGAGCACCAGGTTGAGAACGGCCAGGGTGACGCCGATCGCGGAGAAGACGATCGCCAGGATGCTGACGCTGCCGCCGGCGTCGCGGATGCCGAGGTTCAGACCGAACAGGCTGAACACCAGGTTGATCAACATCGCGGCCGCGAAGCCGATGGTCGCCAGGATGACGATCTTGCGGAACTTCGCCGTCACCCGGATGTTGAAGATCTTGTACGCCGCGAGCGTGACTCCGGCGGCGGCGAACGTGCCGATCACCGCCTGCATCACGATGCCCGGATACAGCCGCTCGAACATCAGGCTCAGCATGCCGATGAAGACGCCCTCGACGGCCGCATAGACCAGCACCAGCGCAGGATTCACAACCCTGCGGATCGAGACCAACAGCACGGTGATGAAGCCGACGATGGCCGAAACGATCAACGCCGGCATCAACATCGATCCCGGGATCACTCCGGACGCGACGCCCCACCAGCTGGCGGTCGCAGCGGCGACCAGCACAGCCATCGTGATCACGGTCTTGGTGACCACGTCGTCGAACGTCATCCGGCCGCCGGACGGCGTCACCTGTCCGGGGTAGCCCTGCCGCTGGTCGGGCTGCGCGTAACCCTGCTGGAACGGGTCCGCCTGGCCCTGACCGTACTGAGGCTGACCGTATTGCGCCTGGCCGTACTGCCCCTGACCGTATTGGCCCTGACCGTATTGGCCACCTTGAGGAGCCGCGGGGGTGAACGCGTCCTTCCGCGACAAGATCGGATTCGAACTACGCAACATTGAATGTCCTCACGGTTCTGATTCGGGCGGACCGTCACGGCCCGTCTGTTCCAGTCTACGTGTCTGCCGAGGGCCCGGGCGGAGCAGCGGGGTCAGGGACAACCCTGAGACTGCCGACGAACGCACTTCTTCAAGCGCCCTGAGCTTGTCGAAGGGTGGTACGCCAGGGTAGTCACGGTTCTTCGACAAGCTCAGGACCCTCGAACGACAGGCTCAGGAGCCCTCGAACGGCAGGCTCAGGCGCCCTCGCCGAGTTGCGCGTCGAGTGAGGGTACAAGTCCGCCGAGTGGCTGCCAGAAGGCGTGGTCCGGGTCGGCTCGTACGGTGATGGATTCGCCGCTGGCCGGATGACTGAAGGTGAGCCGCCAGGCGTGCAGGTGGGTGCGTTCCCCCGGCGGCTTGCAGAAGAGTGGATCGCCCTCGATCGGATGGCCGATCCAGGCCAGTTGGACCCGTAACTGGTGCCGTCGGCCGGTGTGCGGCCGCAGCAGCAGGGCCGCGTGATCATTCTGCTCACCGACGGTGCGGAAGTCGGTGCTGGCCGGGTAGTGCCGGCCGGACAGGACAGCGTCCTCGGGAACAGTCCAGTGCCCGGATGCGGATTCGATGATCGCGTCCCGGGCGGCCGCGATCCGCACCCGGTTCTTGCGCCCGACACTCAGCGGCAGGTCGATCCGTCCGGTGTCGGCCAGCCCGGTGCCGCGGACCACGGCCAGGTATTCCTTGATCACCGTGCGATCGGCGAACTGCCGGGTGAGCACACCATGGGTCTGTTGATCACGGGCCAGCAGCACCAACCCGCTGGTCACCTTGTCGATCCGGTGCGCCGGCATCACGAAGTCCCCGACCTCCCGGGCCTGCTGCATCAGGTCGGTGTCGTTGCGTTCACCGATCAACGCGATCCCGGCGGGTTTGTCGATCACCAGAAGATGATCATCGCCGTAGACCACCCGGTGATCACGGACCGTTGTCCAATCGACCATCTGCCCTCGATCCACCGACTTTCCTAGGGTGTGTCTCCTTATTCGGGTGGGAGCGAGCAGGTGCGCGGTCGAGTGCCTCGGCGTGGCCGGTGAGGGAGGCATATCGGGATATGTCGACCGAGTCCGGCCGCGGCGAGGTGCCGACCGCGTGCCACGCAGCCCCGGACGAATAAGGAGACACACCCTAACTCACAACGCATCCACGCTGGGATCGGATCCGATCACCCGGAGCACCGAGCCCTCGAGCCGACCGCCTCGGAGTCCGAACGAAACCATCCCCCTCGCGACCCGCCGAACGCAACCACCTCGGGGTCCAAGGGGGTCGTCCCCCTTGCAAGGGTCAGTGGTGGAAGTAGCGGCGCGGGGTGCGGACGAAGCTGATGTCGAGCTCCTGGCAGCGGTCGAAGACGACGTCGTCGCGGACCGAGCCGGTCGGTGCGGCGATCGTCGAGACGCCGTACTTGTGGGCTTCCTCGACGTTGTCGGAGAACGGCAGGAACCCGTCGGAGGTGAAGCTGATGCCGGTCGCCTCGGCCAGGATGGCGGCTCGTTCGTCGTCGGTCAGCGCGTCCTTGATCAACTCGCCGGCCCCGGCGGCGTCGCCGAGGGCCAGGGCGTAGAGCAGGTTGAGCCGGTCCTGGCCCTTCTTTGCGCCGGCGACCTCGCGGATCCGCTCGTGCTGGATCCACAGCCAGGTGGCCAGCTTCTCCCCTGCCAGCTGCGTACACGCGATCCGGGACTGCTGACCGGCGCCGATCGCGATCACCTGACCGTTGCGGGAGTAGGCGACGGAGTTGGATTGGGTGTATTTCAGGGCGATCAGGCCGAGGATCAGATCCTCCTTGGCCGCCGCGTCGACGCTACCGGTGACCACGTCGGAGAGCTCGGAGTCGATCGTCAGCGGCGTGCTGTCGGCGTCCTGCACCAGGCGGACCCCGAAGATCTCGCGGGTTTCGGTGGCCGGTGACCGGTAGTCCGGATCAGCCTGCAGGACGAGATAGGACCCCTTCCGCTTGGCCTTCAGGATCTCCAGCGCCTGCGGTGTGTAGCTCGGGGCGATGATGCCGTCGGAGACGACCTTCTTGATCAGCTGCGCGCAGGACTCGTCGACCTGCCCGCTGATCGCGATGAAATCCCCGTACGACGCCCGCGGGTCCGAGCTGCGGGACCGCAGATAGGCGGCTGCGGCCGGCGACAGGTCGGCGTGCTGCACCCGCAGCACGTCGAGCAGGAACGGCGGCACCTCGCCTTCGACGGCCACCCCGGCCGGCGAGACGTGCTTGAACGAGGTCGCCGCGATCTTCTGCGTCGCGGCCGCGGCCTCGGCCACCAGCTGCCACGCGTTCAGCGCATCCAGCACGTTGATGAACCCGGGCGATCCGGACAGCACCTCGAAGGGGAGCTTGTCGCCGACGGGCTCGATCCGGGCGTGCGGCTGGTTGGGGTTCATGCCATAGCGGAGGTCCACGGCGACAGTCTTTCACCGATCACCGGCCCGGCCGCCAACAGGCCGCCCGGTGACGACGCGATGAACGTCACGTTGAATCTGCCTCCGAACGACTTTCGATCCCCGCCGGCAAGCCCCTAGACTCGGGAGTCATCAGAGATAGTTCGGTTTCAGAAGAAAGTCCATGTTCGAGCCATTCCAAGCGATCCGCGTCGAGCGGCCCCGTCCCGACGTCATCCGCGAGCATCGGCACGCCGGCTGGTTCGCCGTTGCGACGGTCTGCTTCGGGGCGTTCATGGGCCAACTCGACGCCAGCATCGTCACGCTGGCGTTCCCGGCGATGCAGCAGGATTTCGGCAGCCCGCTGGCCGCGGTGCAGTGGGTGTCGCTGGCCTACCTACTGACCCTGGTCGGGTTGTTGCCGGCCGCCGGTCGGATCGCCGACTCGACCGGTCGCAAGCAGATGTATCTGTACGGGTTCGCCCTCTTCAGCGCCGCCTCCGTGGCGTGCGGCTTCGCCCCCAATCTGGGCGTTCTGGTCGGCCTGCGGGTGCTGCAGGCGGTCGGTGCGGCGATGTTGCAGGCCAACAGCGTCGCCCTGGTGGTGACCAGCGTGCCGCGGGAGCAGATGCGGTCCGCCTTGGGGATCCAGTCCGCCGCTCAGGCGATCGGGTTGGCCGCCGGCCCCGTCGTCGGCGGGCTGTTGGTCTCGGCCCTGGACTGGCGCTGGGTGTTCTGGATCAAGTTGCCGATCGGCTTGATCGGACTGGTCGCCGGATGGTTCCTGCTGCCGCGGACCAGGGAACGCACGCCGATGCAGCGTTTCGACATCCTCGGCCTGCTGCTGTTGCTGCTCGCGTCCGGCGGCGTCCTACTCGGACTGTCCGGACTGGGCGGGCTCGGGCTGTCGCCGTTGGCCAGCGTCGTGTTGATCATCGGTGGACTCGGATTGGCTGTCGGCTGGCTGCGCTGGGAGGGTGCGTCGGTCGACCCGTTGGTACGGCCGGAGATCCTTCGGGCGCGAGCGGTCTCGGTCGGTCTGATCGGTGCGCTGTGCGGCTATTTGGTGCTGTTCGGGCCGCTGACCCTGATTCCCCAGACCGAGGGTTCGCACGGGCGGGTCGGCCTCGCGTTGACCTGCCTGCCGCTCGGCTTCGGCGTCGCCGCGGTGCTCGCCCAACGTCTGCTGCCTCGCCGGCTGGGGCCGCGTGGCCGGGCGGCATTGGGCGCCGGACTCGCCGCTGTCGCCCTGGCCCTGCTGGCCTGGGCCCTGCCGCAGCCCGGCTGGCTCGCCGCCCTGCTGTTCGTCACCGGCCTGGGCCTCGGCGTCTTCATCCCGGCGAACAACACCACCATCATGGCCGCGATCCCCTCCCGCCTCTCGGCGACCGGGGGCGGTCTGGTGAACATGGCCCGCAGCCTGGGCACCGCGCTCGGAGTCGCGGTGGTCACCGTCTGCCTGCACGCCGGTGCCGCGAGCGGTGCGGTCACGGCGCTGATCTGTTTGGCGATCTTCGGGGCGATCGGTGCAGTAAGTGGGACACTGACCGGGAATCGTCCGACCATCTGATTCACTAGTGCTCCAGTAGGAATTGGAGGCATGGTGCAGAACGACGACACCGAACGCGAACTGGCCGACGCCGTCGCCCGACTGCGGCGCGCGATGCGCCGGGCGGCACGGTCGACCGATCCGCAGAACAAACTGTCGGTCGCCCAATTGGAGTTGCTGTCGGCGGTCTCGGAGAATCCGGGCACCAGACCCGGCCAACTCGCCCGCTTCCTGCATCTGGCGCCGAATTCGGTCACCACACTGGTCAACGGACTGCACACGATGGGGCTGATCACCCGGGCCAGCAATCCCGATGACCGCCGGACCGTCGAACTCACCCTGACCGCTGCCGGCGAGGAGGCCGTACGCCGCTGGCAGATCACCAATGCCCAGATCCTGCGGACCGCGTTCGACACCCTGCACCCCGGCTGGCAGAGCCTGATCTCGTCCTCGCTGCCGGCGCTGCGCGAGCTGATCGGCAGTATCGACAGCCTGGTCGATCGCAGCACCCACAAGACCCAGGTGCCAACTCATCCGAAGACACCGGCCCCGACCGAACCGCCCGCCGCGACCAACGGCGTACGACCCTGATCCGCTCCGATCCCAAGGATCGGCACCGTGCCCCCGATGGGATTCGAACCCATACTTCGGCGGGTTTAAGCCGCCTGCCTCTGCCAGTTGGGCTACGGGAGCGCCCGCCCGATCCTACGACCTGCCCCGTGCACAACCTCGATAGATCAAGGTTGCGCACGTTCCCGCGGCTCTGGGAGGTGCCTAACCTCGACGTGTGTGTACGGATGCTGGCCCAGAGAGGCTTCGCGGTGCAGGGCTCCTAACGGGCCGGCGATTCCGAGGCCGTCGGCTCGGCGGTGCCGGTCGCGGTCGGCGTCGGCGTAGGCGTAGGCGTCGGTGCCTCCTCGTCGCCGCCCAGTCGACTGCGGGTCTCCGGCGGCAGGCTGGCCAGATCGCCGGTCGGGATCGGGTCGTCGATGATCACCGACGCATCCGGCAGACAGTGCACCGGCTGCACCGCGGTGATCAGCCCGGTCGCCCGGTCGCGGTAGAAGAAGTAGCCGTCGGCGGACTTGCGCGGAACGCTGAACGGCGTACTGAACGAGGTGATCGTCGGTGCTGCGACCCCGCCGGCGGTGCCGAGTTGCAGGGTCACGGTCCAGGACCCGTCGTCATGCAGGATCACCTGTGGCCCTTCCTGGCTGTGGATATGGCCCCAGGCGATCAACTTCGCCGGCGGGTTGGGCTGCTCGGCGACGACCCGGGCGGCCCGCGGCTGATGCAACATGATCACGTCGACGTTGCGACCGATCGCGGTCTTGATCATCCGTTGGCCCATTTGCTCCTCGGTCTCGGATCGCTCGGCGATCCGGTCGATGCTGAACGGCGGGTTGTACTCGGGATCGTCGTCTCCGAGGAAGGAGATGTCGTCCACGTCGGTGACCTTGCCGTCCAACACCGTCGCGCCGGCCGCCTTCATCTGCTTCTCGGTTGTGGCGGAGTCGTGATTGCCGCCGATGTCGATGAACGGCCGGTCGCCGGAGATCGCCCGTTCACCGGTGACGCAGGTCTTTTCGGTGGCGGTCCCGTTGAGGGTGTCGTCGCCGGAGCTGAACACGGCGACCGGGTGGGTCACCTCGACGATCTCCTTCCAGAACTGGGTCATCGCCAGATTGCAGTGCAGATCACTGATCCCGAAGATCAGGTCCTGATCGGCGCCCGGCGACGGCCAGCGATCGACCTGGGTCAGCAGGTTCTCCCGGGTCTGTTGGACGTAGTCGTCCACGGCGGCGTTCTGCCGTGCGGCCATCGTTCGCAGCCCCTTGACACCCCGGTCCAGCAGGTCGGCGAGCAACTGGGAGTCGACGGTCATGCCCTCGAACCGGGTGCCGTCGGCGATGGTCACCGGGTAGCGGGAGGTCGGTTCGGCTGCCGGCGGTGCGATCGCCACGGTACCGAAGATGATCACCACCACCAGATAGGCCAACACCCCGTGCCGGGCCGCGCTCAACCGCACCAGCCGCGCCGACAGGAACAGTCGACGCTGGGTCCAGCCGGCCATGATCAACACCAGCACCAGCTCGGCGGCGACGGCATTGCCGACCGCATCGGCAACCAACTGGTCGCCGATGCCGGTGATCGCCTGTCCCGGATCGTTGTACAGGTTGAGGTAGGACTGCAGGGTGTCCTCGGACAGCAACTGCCGGCCGGCGGTCGGCGAGACCAGACCGCCGACCGTGATCGTCAGCCCGATCGGCCCGTAGGAGAAGGGCAGGTACGCGTTGCCGAGCGGGCCGAGGTCGATCCGGGTTTCGCCGGTGTAGTCGACGGCAATCGTTGCCCGGTTCGCACCGAGGTAGTCGGTGATCTCGGCATGCCCGATCCCCCAGCCGATCGCCAGCGGAGCAGCCAGCACGGCGCTGATCAGCAGGATCAACGCCCCTCGCACCAGGAGGCGGATCAGTCGTGCTCGGTCCATCACCATCGCGGCCAGCGTACGGCGTCGCAGCCGATTTCCCAGGAGTCAGCGCGAATCGCCCGGATGCCGCGAATCACCCGGATGCCGCGAATCACTCGGGATGCCGCGACGCACCCGCACCCGGCGAATCCGGATCCGGTGCATCCAGGTAGACCTTGCGATGATGCAGCCCGTGGGCTCCGATGACGCGATCCAGGAACAGGTAGCCCGCGCAATGGTCGATCTCGTGCTGCAACGCCCGTGCCTCGTACGCGTCGGTGCTCAGCTCGACCGGGTCGCCGCTGACCGGGAGCCGACCGGCCACCGTGATCCGGTCGGCCCGCTTCACGTCACCGGTCAGGTCGGGAACCGACATGCATCCCTCCCGGCCCTTGCTGTTGCGACTGGACGCGGTGACCTCGGCGTTGACCAGGACGATCAGCCCATGATCGGTCCGGGTCTTCGGGTGACCGGACACGTCGACGCAGAACGCCTGCCCGGCGACGCCGATCTGCGGTGCGGCGAGACCGACGCATCCCGGCGAGACCCGCATCGTGGCGACCAGATCGGCACAGAGCTGGACGGTCCGGGGATCGGTCGGATCGAGCTGTGGCCCGGACTCCGACAGTACGCCGGCAGGAGCCCTGACCACGTCACGGATCCGGCCGGCCGGCAGCAGCGTCGACCAGTCGGGGAAGGCGTCGGTCACAACTCGTCCTGGTCCACCGGCTGCAGCTGGGCTTCGACGCCGAGCTCGCCGGCTGCGATGTTGATCTTGGTCCGGAGCGCTTCGAGGTCGGTGCCGACAGCCAGGTCGACCTCCGCGGTGAGCACGTAGAGCTCGCCGGCCAGCTGGGTCGTCAGATCGCTGATGTTGCCCCCTGCCTCGGCCAGCACGCCGGTCAGCGTCGCGACGATCCCCAACCGATCCGCACCGTGCACGGTCAGCAGGTAGCTCGGCCCCGTGCCGGTCACCGATGCCGCACCGTCGATCAGATGGACATGGATGATCAGATCGTCGGCGGCCGCATCGGTCATCGCCGCGCGGACGCGTTCGAGCTCGGCCTGGCCGGTGCAGATCAGGGTCATCGCCAGCTGGCCACGGAGCACAGTCATCGACGAGTCGGCGAGATTGAGCTGCTCGGCGGCCAAGGCGGCGGCGACCCGCGCGATGATGCCCGGCCGGTCCTGGGCGATGACGGTGATCGCGTACGTGGTCACCGGGCGATTGTTTCATGCGCCGTTGCCGAGCATCCAAGATCCCTGAGCCTGTCGAAGGGTGCGACCGCTCGGACGGTCTTCGGCCCTTCGACAAGCTCAGGGCCCTTGGGTTGCGGATCGGTCCCTCGACAGGCTCAGGCCCCTTGGCCGGCGCCGGCTGCTCGGAGCAGATCGAGAGCGGCGCCGTCCAGGATGTCGGACTCGCTGACGATCAGGGCGTCGACCATCAGTCGGGAGCCGATCCGGCCGGCGATCAGGGCGCCGGCGGTGATCACATCGGCGCGTTGCGGATGGACGCCGTTGCGGCCGCGGATCTGTTCGCTGCTGGAGGCCGCGAGTGCGGCGGCGATCGCCGTCACCCGGTCGCGGCCGACGCGGTGGCCGTGGACCAGCGTCCGGTCGTAGTCGGCCAGGTCGAGATCGATCGCGGCAAGCGTGGTCAGCGTGCCGGCGACACCGATCCAGGTCCGGACCTCGGAGAAGGCGATACCGCTGTCGTCCAACAGCTCGTCGATCAGCCGGGTTGCCCGGGCACGATCGTCGACTGTCGGCGGGTCGGCGGACCAGAAGCGTTCGGTGATGCGGACCGAGCCGATGTCCAGTGAAATCCCCCGGCTCGGCTCACCGGCGGCGTTCCCGATGATCAACTCCGTGGAGCCACCGCCGATGTCGGTGACCAGCACCGGCCCGGCGGGTTCGTTCGCCCCCGACAACGCACCGGCGAAGGACAGCCGCGCTTCCTCGTCGCCGGTGATCACCTGCGGAATCACGCCGAGACGGGTGCTGATGCCCGCGAAGAATTCCTCGCGGTTGCTGACGTCCCGGCTTGCCGAGGTGGCGACGAACCGGATCCGTTCAAGATCAACACCGTGTTCGGTGATCACGCCTGCGTAGCGTTCGGTCGCGGCGAACGTCCGCTGCAACGCCTCCGGCAGGAAGCTGCCGGTCGCGTCGACCCCTTGGCCCAGCCGGACGATCTCCATCCGACGGTCCAGCTCCCGCAGGCCGCCGCGACCGTCGGACTCGGCGATCAGCAGCCGGATGGTGTTGGTGCCGCAGTCGACGATCGCCACCGGACCGCCGGTCATCGGCCGCTGCCCGGCGCCGAGGTTTCCTGCTGATCATCGTCCGGATCGGTCAGGCACGGCCGCTGCCAGAAGTTGCCGATCTCGGCGACCGCCTCGTCGCCCACCGGATTGACACCCGGTCCGGCGGCCAACGAGTGCGCCGCCAGCGCGTGCAGACACTTGACCCGGTCCGGCATTCCACCGGCACTGATCCCGTCGATCTCGGGGACCTCGGCGCTCGGTCCTCGACCCAGGGCTTGCCGATCCGCGAGATAGGCCTGGTGTGCCGCACGGTAGCCGGCCGCCAGCTCGGCGTCGGTGCTGAGCCGCTCGGTCATCTCCGCCATCCGACCGTCGGATTCCAGGGTCGAGATGGCCGCGGTCGCCCGCGGACAGGTCAGGTAATAGGTGGTCGGGAACGGCGTCCCGTCCGGCAGCCGCGGCTCGGTCGCCAGCACGGCTGGTTTCCCGCAGGGGCAGCGATGAGCGACACCGGCAACACCGCGCGGCACCCGGCCCAGTTGGGCGTGGACGGCGGCCTCGTCGGCTTCGGTGAATGGTTCCAGCACCGGTCCAGTCTCTCAGTCGGAGCGCCGTTCGGAGTAACTGCGGTTGCCGATCGCATCGGGATCGGACGGCGCGGACCGGCTCGAGCGTGTGGCCGCAGCTGCGATCCTTCGAACGCTCGTGGACGCAGCCGGCGATATGGACTGATCGGGTAGCCATCAGGTCAAGCATGATCAACCGTGCAGCACCGGCCCGCCAGGCCTGCTTCACCTGCCCGAACGCCGTACGCTTTCCCTTGCCAGGAAGGGATTTCCTGAGAACGGTACCTCGAACCGTGGTCGACGGCTGGGCCAGCGGCCACCCATTCCGCTGACCCGTCAGTTTGTCCCCGACATGCCGGGCATGTCGGGGACAAACTGACGGGTCAGCGGCGTTTGGTCTTCTCGGTGATCGGCGGCTTGTCGGCCGGGTCGTCCTTCTTGGCCGGCCGCGGGTCGTCGGCGGTCTCCACCGAGCCCCACATCTTGGTGTACCAGGCCTTCTTCGGAGCGTTGCTGGTCTTCTCGGCGGCGATCTCCGTGTCGCCGGTGACAGGCTGGCCGTCGGCCCCGATGACGCGGTATCCGCGTTCACCGGGGACCACCCAGCCGAGCCGGTCACGAGCCTGGGTGCGGACGTAGTTGGGATCGTTCCAGCGAGAGATCTCATTGCTGAGTTCGCTGATGTTGCGTTGGGCGTTGATGATCTGCTGTTTGGTGTCGGCGATGTCCTGGCGTTGCTTGAAGTAGACCCGCAGGCTGGACGCGTACGAGATGGTCAAGATCAACACCACGACCGCGAGCGCGATCGCCCGGGTGGTCAGACTGGCGCGTCGACGGGCGACAGCGCCGGTCGGCGACTCCTCCCGGGTGACCGTCGGCTCCGAAACCGTCTGGGACTGTGCCGGCGTGGTGGGCTTGTGCGAGGCCCCGGACCGGCGGTTGCTGCCGGTCCGTTTGGTCCCGGCCTTGCCGGCCGAGCTCTTGGCCGCGGATCCGCGCGCGCCCGACCGGCCCGTCCCAGCGCTGCGGCTGGTCCCGGGGTTACGTCCGGTTCCGGTGCTGCGTCCGGGGCCGGGTCGATTCGGGCGGCGCGAATTCGGCATCTGCTACCTCAGTTCGCAGCCTGGTAGCGCGGGAACGCTGCAGCTCCGGCGTAGCGGGCCGCGTCGTCGAGGTCCTCCTCGATCCGCAACAGTTGGTTGTACTTGGCCACCCGGTCGGTACGGGCCGGGGCGCCGGACTTGATCTGGCCGACGTTGGTGGCGACGGCGAGGTCGGCGATCGTGGTGTCCTCGGTCTCCCCCGACCGGTGGCTCATCATGCAATGGAACTGCGAACGGTGAGCAAGATCAACAGCGTCGAAGGTCTCGGTCAGAGTGCCGATCTGGTTGACCTTGACCAGCAACGCGTTGGCAGCGGCCTCGTCGATGCCGCGCTGCAGCCGCTCGACGTTGGTGACGAACAGGTCGTCGCCGACGATCTGCACCTTGTCCCCGATCCTGCTGACCAGATTGCTCCAGCCCGCCCAGTCGTCCTCGGCCAGCGGATCCTCGATCGAGACGATCGGGAAATCCTTCATCCACTGCTCGTAGATCGCGGTCATCTCGTCGGCGGACAACTTCTTGCCTTCGAAGGTGTAGGCGCCGTCGGCGAAGAACTCGGTGCTGGCGACGTCGAGCGCGAGCGCGATGTCGGTGCCGATCTTGAGGCCGGCCTTGTCGATCGCCTCGGCGATGAGCTCCAGGGCTGCGACGTTCTTCGGCAGGTTCGGCGCGAAGCCGCCCTCGTCACCGAGTCCGGTCGACAGGCCCTGCTTCTTCAGCACCGACTTGAGGCTGTGGTAGACCGAGACGCCGCTCTCCAACGCCTCGGCGTAGGTCGCCGCGCCGATCGGAGCGATCATGAACTCCTGGACGTCGACGTCGGAGTCGGCGTGCGCCC
This sequence comes from Microlunatus soli, assembly GCF_900105385.1. NCBI lineage: Bacteria > Bacillati > Actinomycetota > Actinomycetes > Propionibacteriales > Propionibacteriaceae > Microlunatus > Microlunatus soli. Next base: position 1,497,362 of record NZ_LT629772.1, read on the forward strand.
CACCGTTCATGATGTTCATCATCGGCACCGGCAGGGTGTGCGCGTTCGGTCCGCCGAGGTAACGGTAGAGCGGCAACTCCGCCGACTGGGCGGCGGCATGAGCAACGGCGAGCGAGACGCCGAGGATGGCGTTGGCACCGAGCTTGGCCTTGTTGGGGGTGCCGTCCAGGTCGAGCATGGTCTGGTCGATCAGTCGCTGCTCGGAGGCGTCGAAGCCGACCACCTCGGGACCGATCTGGTCGATCACACCGGCAACGGCCTTGGTGACGCCCTTGCCGCCGTAGCGCTGCTCGCCGTCCCGCAACTCGACGGCCTCGAAGGCACCGGTCGAGGCGCCGGACGGAACCGCTGCGCGACCCTCGGCGCCGTCGTCGAGCAGGACCTCGACCTCGACGGTCGGGTTACCGCGCGAATCGAGGATCTCGCGTGCGTCGACGAACTCAATACTGGCCACAGATCTTGCCTTCCTAGAAAATCGCATAAGTCAGACCGGGCGACCGTGTCCCAGCCGTGTCATGCACGGACAGCTCGGACGCACCCTGCCCGGACCCCCAGCCTAACGGCGCGACCGCTGGACGAACCGGTACGCCACGGTCCGTCCCGGCTTTTGCAGACCACAGCCCCGCTGGTCCATCGGCATCGGCACGGCTTCCTCTCCGACTTCCCGCCAAGGTGTGCTATCCGGGTAGGTCAGAGCGTCCGCGGGACCAAAAGGGCTCCCCGGGATTCGGTCGGTGATGTGCTCAGCGGTGCGGTGACTGCCGGCGGTTGCGATCGCGGAGGGCGAAGACGGCGTTCACGCCGACGATGCCGGCCCAGGTCACGCCGATGCCCAGCAGTCCGGGTTGGACCAGCTCCGCACCGATCGCGGTGAGCGGGATGCCCGTGCCGAGCGAGATGATCGCCAGCGCGAAGCGTTGAGCGCGGCTCGCTCGCTCGTCGTGGATCTTGGCGAGCTCGATCTGGGCGTACTGACTGCCGTGCTGGTGCTGTTGCCAGACGGCGTGCTCGACCCGCTCGGCGAGGCCGGCGGCGATCTGTGCTTCGTATTCGGGCCCCAGTTCCTGGCGTGCCCCCATCGCCGCGGCGGCATCGCGCCGGGCCTCGTACGACGGAACTGACATACCAGCAATGTAGCTCTCAGGAGAGTCGTGCACAGTCGGGATAACCCGAGGATCAGGGGCCGATCGGGGAGATACCGAGGTCCGCCGCTGCTGTCGTCGATCGGGTGCCGGAATCGATCGTTATCGAGTGCCCGGTGACGATCGGTTGAAACCGCCATCCGTCATCCAGCGGTTCGTCCGGCGGGGCTGCCGTTTGTCGTGCAGATCATCGTGGAATCGACGCCTCAGTAGGGATCCCTCAGCGGACCGGTGCTCACTGGTCGCGATGTCGCAGGTGATGGCAGTGTGACGAACTCCTCGTTCGTGTCATCCCGGCCGCGCCACGACGCAGCTCGGGTCCCTACGCGCCGCGGACCGAACCCACCACTGACGAACCGACCCCCTTCTGCCGCCCGCTCACCCTCCAGGCGTCGCTGGTACTCCGCCCAGTCCTGCAGGTACTGCTCGCCGTCAGAACTGGGATAGGCACTCGTGGACGCCAGGATCAACCGCCGGACATCCTCAGGATGGCGCTCCACGAACGCGGTTGCAGCCCGTCCCCCGGTCGAGAATCCGAGCAGGTCGACCGGTCCAAGGGAAAGGGCTGCGATGAGCCGATGCGTGTCTGAACCACCAACTCGGGCTGAAGTTCCTCCACTGCCAGACCGCAGCTGCTTCGACCACAGCCGCGGAAGTCGAACAAGACCACATGATGATCGGCTGCAAGTCGTTCCACCCCGGGCAGCCGATAGCTATGCCCGACATCCGGGCCGCCGTGCAGCACAAGCAGAGACGGCCGGTCACGGCCGCGGTCACCCAGCTCGCGAACGAACAGCCTGACCTCGCCACCGACCGAGACGTAATGCTCACCAGACATGCACTGAATCCTCCGCGACAAGGCTCACTTGACGTCGAAGCCGCGCCCGTAGAGCGCTCCTCGGTCGACGCTGGCCGACACCGCCCGCAAGCAGACCCTGGCGGACAGACCCTCCGGACAACCCAATCGGGCATCCGACCGCGACTGGGATCGCTGTGTCATTGGAGATCGATGACCGCGCGATCAGGTGTGGTGCTCCACAGTGGGAGGTTCCGGCGGAAACTTCCCTCGCTGCGCCGGCACCGATCGGTCATCAGTGCTGCCGGAGAATCCCTGCACATCACGATCTCATTCCGCCCAGACCGACCACCTGAGCGGGAGGCACTCCGCTTCGGGCCCGCTGAGATCGCAAATTGCGTGGTTCACAACCGCTAGGTGACGAGGAATCGGGCGGCACTCGCCGAGCACCGACAAAGCCGACAGCGGGTGGATTATGGACCGAGTTCACACCACAAATCCACCCAATCCCCGCGGACCATGCTCTGATCTGCTCCCACCGGAGCAAGTACCGTCCCGCTAGAGGTTCCACCTCCGGGACGGAGCCGCCGCACGAGATGCCGTGTTCTGTGGTGTCCGTTGCCCTGCCCGGCTCCGAAGCCTGCGGAGATGCGTCATGCGCAACAGGTCCTCGGCTCGGAAGCGATCAGCTCCGGACCCCGCCGGGCACCTGCGCCCGCAGCCAGCGTTCGACCTGCGCCGGGCGGCTGAACAACAGCACCTGTGGGCCGTCCGGGTCGGCGGCCCATTGCCGGAGCCGTCGACGCTTCTTGGCAAAGGAATGGAAGTGCCAGCGGATGATCGAGTCCTTGGCGAGGATCCGGTCCAGCCGCTCGACATTGCCGTTGCACATCGGCTTCTTGGTCAGGGCATTGCCGACGGTCCGCCTGATCAGTCGACCCAACGACAACCACCGCGGATAGTCCAGCCCGATGATCAACTCGACCCGTTCGTTGACCAGATCCAGCCAGGATCCGTAGCCGTGGTCCAGGATCCAGCTGTTCTGGGCGCAGACCTCGCCGATGATCCGGCGCTGTTCGTCCTTACCGACCGGGACCCAGCCCGGTTGCCAGGTCAAGTCGTCGATCGCGATCCCGGGCAACTCGGTGACGCGGGCCAATTCGGCTGCCAGGGTGGACTTCCCGCTGCCGGTGACGCCGTAGACCATGACTCGTCGGGCTGGTGCCGGACCGTCTTCGGTCGATGCGGCGGTCATGCTCGCGACCAGGCCGCGTACGAGGCAGACAGCTCGGCGAGGACGTCCGGTCGACCGGGCGTCCAGCCGAGGTGCGTGCGGGCCTGTGTGGCGTCGACGATCTCGTCGTGATCGAACACCCGATAGGTCGCGATCTCGTCCTCGATCGGCGCGAAGGACACCGCGCCCCGGTGGCCGGCGGTCCGGGCTGCGGCCTGGAGCACGGCCAGCGGTTCCACCGGCTGGTCCTCGGCAAGAAGGAAGACCTTGCCTGCTTGTGCGGCAGGGTCCCTCAGTACCGCTCGGTAGGCGTCGGCAACGTCGTCGACGTGGACCCACGACCAGCGCTTGTCCCGCCGTCCGTGATGCACCGGGCGCCCTGCTCGGGCCGCCTCGAACCAGCGGCCGACGATCGAGGTCCGGGCATCGCCGCCGTGCACCATCGCCGGCCGCAGGATCGTGTGTGGGATCCCGGTGGCACGCAGTTCCGCCTCCAGCCGTGCCCGCCGGTTGTCCGGATCTACCGGCGTCGACTCGGTGAGAACGGGGTGATCGCTCGGGCCGTATACCGAACAGCCGGTGGTGTAGACCAGGTGCCGGTGGCGGCCGTCCTGGTCCGCGGTCCGCAGCGCACCGAAGAGCGCCCGGTCGGTGCCGACATGATCATCGGCGTCGAACGCCGTGTGCAGGACCGCGTCGACGTCTCGGATCGCCGCCGTCAGTGAAGCGGGATCGCCGAGGTCGCCGCGGACGGATCTGACTCCGGCATCCGACAGCTCGACGGCTCGCTCGGCGCCGGGATCTCGGGTGAGGGCATCGACCCGGTGTCCGTCCGCTGTCAGCGCTAGCGCGGCGGACCGACCGACGTAGCCGGTGGCGCCGGTCACAAGGATGTGCACCGGCTCAGGTTAGCTGTCAGTGCCGACGCGACATGGATGGGTCGACGTCTGCGGCCAGGGCGACGGCGTCGGCCAGGTTGTGGGCCAACGGCAGACCGGTGGCGGCCAGCCGGTCCGCGTCGGTGAAGCCGCCGGAGATCAGGACGCAGCCGGCCCCGACGGCGGCTGCGGCTGCGGCATCGTCGAGGGTGTCGCCGATCATCACGCACTGCGAGCCGGGGATCCCGATGGCGGCCAGGTGCCGCATCGCATGCTCGGCCTTGTTGCCGCCGCCGACCCGATCGCGCAGCCCGTCGATCCGCACGAAGTGGTCGGTCAGGCCGAAGCCGTCGACGAACGGCACCAGCCGCTCGTGGAACCACATCGACAGCAGCGACTGGGTACCCGACCAGCCGGCCAGGGCTTCCTCGGCGCCGGCGGCCAGCAGGCAGTCGGCCATTCGTGCGTGATAGGTCTCGTGGTAGACGCGGTCGAGCAGGGCGAACTCGTCGTCGGGCAACGGACGCCCGAGCACCTCGGCGTAATAGTCCTGGACCGGCCGCCGGAAGCGCCGCCGATGATCTTCGGGGTCGACCGGTTCTCCACCGACGCTGGCGAAGGCGGCGTTACTGGCCTCGACAGTCAGGTGGTAGTCGTCGAGCAGGGTCCCGTTCCAGTCCCAGATCAGGTGCATCTCAACTCCCTTGCGGGGTCGGACGCTGATCGGAACCGTCCGCGGTGCGGCCGGCCTCGGCAGCCAGCACGTCGGACTCCAACCTGCGTACGGCATCCCGGGCCGCCTGCTCCGGATCGATCCCCCGGGACTGCGCGGCGGCCACCAGACTGATCATGGTCCCGCCGATCGACTCGGCGTCGACCGCCGTTCCGGCCGACAGTTCCGGCACGGTCACCGGCACCGATCGGGATCGTGCCCTGCTGATGATCTTGTTGGCTCGCGCCAGTGCGGACAGCTGCTCGGGAATTCCTTCCAGTACGGAGGTGCGGCCCTTCTCCTCGGCCTTGCGCGCCTCCCAGCTGCGGTTCAGATCCTCCGGAACGTCACCGTCGCCGTACACGTAGGGATGTCGGGCGATCAGCTTGTCGGCGATGCCGCCGGCGACCGATCCGACAGTGAAATCGGGATCGGATTCGGCGGCTATCGTGCTGTGGAAGAACACCTGCAGCAACAGATCACCCAGCTCCTCGCGAAGATGATCATGGTCGATCCCGGTCGAGTCGGTGCCGGACTCGATCACCTCGATGACCTCGGCCGTCTCCTCGACCAGATACTGCACCAGGGTGCGGTGGGTCTGCCGGGCATCCCACGGGCACCGGTCCCGCAGGGTCCGCATCACCTCCAGCAGCCGGACGAGTTGCTGCCCGTCGGCGTCGAGCTCCGCCGGGCGCTCCTCCGCGGACACGCCGACTACGACCCTTGGCCGGCCCGGGACAGCGAACCGGTGCCAGGGATGACCGCGAGGGCTTGCTTGGGGTCCCAGCTGCCGTAGCGCGGATTGACCTCGACGTCGGCGCGGGTGATGGCCTTCTTGAACTCGTCCTCGCCGAGTGCCTTGGTGACGATCTGGATGTCGGCCAGGTCGTAGGCCAGATCGCGTGCCTTCTGGACCTTGAGCACGGCGGGGTTCAGCTGCTTGTCCCGGTCGGCGTCGGTGATGGTGATGCCCCGTTCGGTCGCGGCCTGATCGGCGATCTCGCCCTGGATCATTACCGAAAGCAACTGATCGTTGGAGAACTGCTGGCCGACCGCGCGGGCACCCTCCAGCGAGCTGTTCAGCTGGTCGCGACTGATCGTGGTGTCCCCGATCGTCGCAACGTCGGTCGGTGACGCGGCACAGCCGCCGAGAACCGCCGCCGCCACGGTGGCCCCGACCAGCGGCAGCAGTCGCAGCGTGGCCGGGCGCCGGGTCGGCGTTGCCTCCCGGTCCGAGCGACTCCGTACGAGCTTGCTGTCTGCCTTCATCAGCTGTTACCGCTTCCTTCGCGCTGTCGGTGAACCCCGGCGATCTTATACGCTGCCCCTTCAGCAGTCCTGCCCCGTCGACGCCGCACCGGTCTGGCAGGCTGGCAGCCGTGACCGACAGCATCACCGAGTCCTCCGTTCCGCCGCTCGCACCGGTCCTGGCCAACCTGCGTGAGGTCGGCGGTCCGGGCTTTCAGGCAGGCCGTCGACGCCTCGTCTACCGGTCGAACACCCGGGCGGTCGGAGCCGACGCCTATCCCACCGGGCTGAGTCTGATCCTTGACCTGCGTCGGATCGACGAGATCGACCGACTGCCGCATCCGCTGCGCGAGCACCCCGGCTATCGACAGGTGCCGTTGTTCGATCCGGCGTCGGAGATCGAGTCGGCGGCCGAAGCGGTCCAGCTCGAGGAACAGTATGTGGATTGGCTGCAGCGGCACCGGGCAGCCATCCCCGCGGTGTTCCTTGCGCTCGCCCGCCCCAGCGGTGACGCACTGGTCTGCTGCTCGGCCGGCAAGGATCGGACCGGTGTCGTGAGCGCCGTCCTGGCTCGGTTGTGGGGTGCCGACCTGGACCGGATCGGTGCCGACTATGCCGCGTCCGGTGCAGCGTTGGCCGACCAGTTCGCCGCCGAACTCGCCGCTACCGGCGATCGCGATCACACGCTGATCCAGCAGCGCTGTGTGCCGGTGGTGATGACCACCGTGATCGAGCACATCGAGGACCGCTACGGCAGCGTCGCGGAGTATCTGCTCTCGCTCGGCCTGACCGCAGAACAGATCGACGCGCTCTGACCGGCGGGGTCCGGCCGCGGGATGACATCGATTCCCCCCGTGGTCTGAGGACAAATCGGCCTGCGCCGAGAACACTTGTGGGGTGCTAGCGTCTCGCCCCTCCTCGCGCCCGAACAAGGACGGCAGCTTCGGTGGCGAACGGGACGCAGCGACCCGACAGCCTCCGACCGGCCGCCGCCGTCTGTTGTCCGGCTACGCCGCGTCGCTGTTGGCGGCCGTGTTGGGACTGCCCGGGCTGTTGGCCGGCGCGATCACGGCCAACAACTGCCAACTCCGCGGCCTGGACTGTGTCGGACGGACCGCGTACGGGCCGCTGGCCGGTGCCGTGCTGGCGACCATCGTGCTGCTGGTACTGGCGATCCAATTCCGACTGGGCTGGCGGTTCTGGGGCGTTGCGATGCTCGGATTCGCGGTCGCTGCCTTGACCATCGGACTGCCCTGGCTGCTGATCGTGCTGATGGTGCTGTGGCCCGGTGCGGCGGCCTGGATCACCGATCCGCCTCACCGCCAGCGGAGTGTGTTGCGGCATTGGATTCCGCGCTGGTCGGCTCTGGTCGTCGCGCCGGTGACGATGATCATCGTCGGCGGCCTCGCCGGTTGGCTGAACCGTCCGGGCCTGCCGTTCGGCTGACCCGCCGGACCGCGCCGACGCTGCGGCCAAGAAGTCGTACGTCGCCAGAAGTTACTGCGTCACCAGAAGTTCGGCAGGTTTTCAACGGGTCATTGCCCCTGGATCGACCCCTTCGCGTTCCACTATGGATGGTGTGTTGATGAGGTCGCCCGTCCATCCCGCGATCATGGGGTGGATGCTTCGTCCCCGACCGACCGGTCTGCACCGGGTCGCCGCCGGTTATCTCTGCGTGGCTGCGGCAACTGCGGGCGCGGTGATCATCATCGCCGTCTTCCATCACGCAGCCGACACCTGCGTCGTCGACGGTTTCGGGTGCCTCGGGCTGATCTTCCGCGGCATCGCGGCGGGAACCACGGTCGGTCTGGCGATCCTTTTCGGCTCGGCGATCCTGGTCAGGCTCGGAGGACTGTACGTGCTGGCGGTCGCCGGCTTCGGTCTGGCGGCCCTGACCGTCGCGGTGCTGCTCGGCCGGGCCGGTGTCGCACCCCTGCCGGTCGCCATCGTCCTGCTGGCCGGGACTCCTGCCCTGGCAGCCTGGTCGACCCGCCCGGTTCCGGAGCCGCGCTTCCCCTCAGCCGCGATCGACGCTCGGGCCTCCCGCACACCCACGGCTGTCGCCGACCCCGGCGCGATCCGAGGCCCCGGCGCCAACCCTCGATCCGGCGCCGCCCCACGGACCGGTCGAGCGCTGCGACTGCCGCAGACCCTGACCCGTTGAGCACGACAGCACCGAGCCGGCAAACCTGATTGTCGGGCCGAGCTCGCGCTGCCAGTGTTGGCCCATGTCCGGTCGCCGCTCCGACGAGAACGAGCACTTCGCTGCGTACGCAGAGATCCGCAGCCGACGGCTGGATCAGTGGAGCGACCCGCACGAACAGCGGACCGGCTACGACGACGTCCCCAGCCGCCAGTTTGTGGATCGGGTTGTCCGGCCCGCCGACAACGCTGCACGATCGGCACTGGTCTACGGCTGCGGCAGCGGCGGTTCCGCGGTCCGGCTGGCCGAACTGGGCTATCGGGTCACCGCAGTTGATCTTGTGCCGGACGCCGTCACGCTCGCCCGAGAGCACGCCCGCCGGCGTGGCGGCGACATCGAGTTCGCGATCCAGGACGTCTGGCGCTGGGGCCCGACCACCGCCCGCTTCGACCTCATCCTGGATCAGCGCGACGCCACCGGCATCGTCTGGACACCCACCGCCACGGCGAGCCCGGACAGCGTCGTACGGTCCGGCCGGCGCTGACTTCCGAACCGGCGACACCCGTCTGCCGACGCCCTCCGCGCGGAGTTGGCGGCGGCCGGCTTCACCGTCCGCGATCAGCGTGGCGGCGAGATCGTCTGCGGAGACGTCCGATCGAGCTGACGACTCGGCGACAGCAAGGCGGCTGTGCTGCCCGCCGTCGATCCCCGCGTTCCCGCGGTCGTTCGGAAACCTTGAGGATCTCTCTTGGCAACGTTTGCAATCGCCTCATTCGCGCTGTCCTTCTTGCCCAGAAGCATTCCGTCGCCGAATGAGTCTTGACGTCTGGCAACGTTGCCAACTACCGTCGAGATCATCGGCTCAGGCGGCCCGCCTTCAGCCGCCAGGCCCGCATCGGTCGCGCTGCCCGGCACCGGTCAGTCAGTGCGACATCGGTCGAACAGGGTGCGTCATCGGTCAAACAAGGGAGTCTGCTCAGATGCGTCGTCGTCAATTCATCGGCTCGCTCGCCGCCGCTTCGGCCTTGGGGGCCACCACAACACTCGCCGGCTGCGGCGGATCCGACTCGGGTTCGGGCAGCTCCGGCGGCAAGGTCCAGCTCACGTTCCGACAGTTCGACCCGCCGACCGAGATCGACGGCCTGACCAAGGCCGTCCAGGCGTGGAACAAGAGCCACGCCGACATCCAGGTCAAGATCGAGACCCTGACCGGTTCCGACGACTACGCGCAGCAGTTCGCCCGGGAGGCCAACTCGGGGTCCGGTCCGGACGTGGTTCAGCTCGGCTTCGTCAACGTCAAGGACCTGGCCAAGCCGAAGATCCTCAAGCCCGTCTCCGAGCTGGCTGAGAAATCCCAGCCGGACACGCCGATCGACAAGTTCCTCGCCCTGGACATCAACCGGTTCGAGGAGCAGACCTGGGCATTGCCGTGGACCGTCGACACCTTCGCCCTCGCCTACAACAGCACGACCATGAAGAAGGCGGGGATGAAGCCGCCGACCAGCTGGGACGAGTTGCGTGACAACGCCGCCGAGATCAGCAAGAGCGGTACCGCGGGCTTCGCGTTCCCCGGCGCCAGCAGCCCGACCGCGGGCCAATGGTTTGCGATCAACTATTACCTGTGGAGCAACGGCTTCACGCTGATCGCCGACAACGGCGGCAGCTGGGCTCCGGGAGCTACGGTCGAGCAATTCAGGTCCGCGATGGAGTACTTCAACTCGCTCTTCACCACCAAGGCCACCCCGCGGTCGATGATCGCGGTCGAGGCGATCAACGATCCTCAGCTGATCTCCGGCGTGGCCGGCGGGACCGTGGCGATGACCATGATGGCGCCGCAGACCCTGCGGCAGGCCCGGGAGTCGTCGACCAAGGTCGTCTCGGCGGTGATGCCGGACGGCCTGACCGACGGCAACACCCATTTGGGCGGTCGATCGCTCGGCATCAACGCATCCTCCGACCACCCCGAGGAGGCCTGGGAGTTCGTCAAGTATCTGAACAGCGCCAAGGCCTTCGAAGACATCCCGCAGTACCCGGCGGCCACCACCGTGCTGAATGATCTTCAGGCCCCGGACGGTGAAGATGGCTACCAGCAACAGATCCCGCACTCCCGGTCCTTCGCTCGCTACACAGCAGGCCCGGTGCCGGTGGCGACCCTGCAGAAGCTGACCTGTGCGGCGTTCGGTTCGGTGTATGCCGGTCAGAAGAAGCCGGCCCAGGCGGCGACCGAACTGGTCGACGGCATCGCGTCGGCGATCAAGGGGTGACCTCCGAGGTGACCGCAGTCGCCACCGCGCGCCGTCCCGAATCCACCGGCGGATCGGCGCCGAGCGGCGCCGCACACCGGCGCCGGCGGCGCAACCCGACACCGTACGCGCTGCTGACCCCGACGCTGGTACTGCTGGCCCTGCTGTTCGCCGTGCCGGCGGTCTACAACGTCTGGCTGGCACTGCACGAGGTCACGCCGTACGACGCACTCGGCGATGGCGACTTCGTTGCGGGGAAGAACTTCGCGTCCGTGCTGACCAGTCCGCAGCTCTGGCTGTCGGCCCGCAATACGGTGCTCTGGCTGACGCTGGCGACCGTCCTGCTCCGGCTGATCTTCGGGCTCGGTCTGGCCGTGCTGCTGCAGCAGGCCGTGTTGCGACGGATCCGGATCCTCGGCGTCGCGCGGACGATCATCCTGCTGCCGTGGATGATCCCGCCCACGGTCGCCGTCGCGGCCTGGCAGTGGTTGCTGGACGGCCGGACCGGGCTGGTCAACAAGGTGCTGCTGCAGCTCGGCGTCATCGATCAAGGCATCGCCTTCTTCGGTGAGCTCTCCACGGTCTGGCCGAGCATCGCCGCGGTGATGGTCTGGCGGGAGCTGCCCTTCGTGGTGATCTCGCTGATGGCCGGCCTGCAGGCGATCCCGTCCGATCAGTACGAGGCCGCTGCGCTGGACGGCGCGACCGCCTGGCGGGCGTTCTGGTATGTGACGCTGCCGAATCTGCGCCCGGTGATCGCAGTCGTCGGGCTGATGATCACCATCGGCGCCTTCAACAACTTCATCTACGTCTGGCTGACCACCGGCGGCGGCCCCGGCACCTTCACCCAGGTGCTGGCCACCCAGCTGTACAGCACCGCGTTCGTCGACAACCAGCTCGGCAAGGGGGCCGCCATCGGACTGGTGATGAGTGCGGTGATGCTGATCTTCGCGGTGATCTACCTGACGGCAACCACCCGGAGGAACGATGAGTGAGGCCACCGCCGCATCGACCGCCCGAGCCACCAGGTCGCTGCGTCGCAAACCGCTGACCGGTGCCGAGATCGCCACCGTAGTGATCACGGTCGTGGTCTGTCTGATGATCGCCTTCCCGTTCCTGTGGATGGTGATCACGTCCTTCTTCCCGCCCGAAGAACTCTTCACGCCACAACGCCTGCTGCCGCGGATCGAGACCGCGACGATCGGCAACTACGTGCAGTTGATCACCCAGTCGAAATTCCTCACCTACACGGCGAACTCGCTGATCGTCTCCTGTGCTGCGATGGTCGTCTCGGTGGTGCTGTCGAGTCTGTCGGGGTATGCGTTCTCCCGCTATCGGTTCCGGGGCCGCCGGCTGATCATGGTGGCGATCATCGCCGTCCACCTGTTCCCGTTCGTCATCCTGATCACCCCGATGTACGCGTTCTTCTCCGAGCTGCAGCTGCTGAACACCCACCTCGGGCTGATCATCGCCTACGTGGCGATCACGTTGCCGTTCGCGTCGTACCTGATGTTGGGGTTCTTCGAGACGATCCCCACCTCGCTGGACGAGGCCGCCCGGGTGGACGGCTGCAGCACGGTCGGTGTGCTGTTCCGGGTGGTGTTGCCGGTCGCTTGGCCGGGGATCGCTACCGTCGGCATCAACGCGTTCATCCTGTCCTGGGAGGAGTATCTGTTCGCCAAGGTGCTGGTCACCGACGATGAGATGAAGACCGTCCAGGTCGGGCTGGCAAACTTCTTCGGCGAGTTCACCACGCGATGGGACCTGGTCATGGCAGCCTCGGTGCTGGCTTCCGTGCCGACGATCGTCCTGTTCGCGGTGGCCCAGCGACGACTGGTGTCCGGCCTGGCAGCCGGTGGTGTGAAGGAGTAGTGCCGATGACCGTGCCGACGTTGCGCGACGTCGCCGCGCTGGCCGGTGTCAGCATGAGCACCGTTTCCCGCGTGCTCAACGACCGGGGTGGCGTCACCCCCGAGAAGCGCGCCCGGATCGAGCAGGCGCTGCAGCAGCTGGACTATGTCACCAACGTCTCGGCCCGATCCTTGCGTGGGACTCGGACCCGGACCTACGCCCTGCTGGTCGACGACCTCAACACCGCCTTCTTCTCCGGGCTCGCCGAATCGTTGACCAAGATCGCGCTCGAGGACGGCTGCACGCTGCTGATCGTCACCACCCAGAAGGCCTACGAACGCGAGCGGCGGATCCTGATGGAGATGCGCGCCCGGCAGGTCGACGGATTGTTCGTGGTCGCGGCGTCGGGTGACCGCAGCGGCGACCGTGCGCGGCATCCCGCCGGTCTCCCGGTGGTGTATGTAGAGCGGTTCCCGCCCGGGATCGACGCCGACGTGGTGACGTTCGACTACTACCGTGCCGGGCTGGAGCAGATCGACCAGCTGTGGGCCGACGGGCACCGGCGGATCGCCTTCCTGGGCGGCACGGTCGCCGAGGATCCGGGACGACGCCGGCTGGCCGCCTTCCGTGACGGGCTGCGGTCCCACGGGGTCGAGCCGGACCCGGACCTGATCAGCACCGATCATCTGACCGATCAGGACACCTGGCCGGCGCTGGAGCAGCTTCGGACGCTCGCCGACCCGCCGACGGCACTGGTGGTCACGGTGGCACCGCCGCTGCATGCGGCGCTGCGAATGGCGGCGGAGCACGACTGGCCGATCGCGATCGCCTCCTACGAGACCATCGACACACCGGAGCTGACACCGGTGCGGTTGATCATCACCCACGGCGATCTCGACGAGCTGGCCCGGGTCGCGGCGCAGACACTGCAGGGCCTGCTCGCCGATCAGCCTGTTGGCCGAACCACCGAGCACCGCACCGTGCTACTGGACACCGTCGTCGACCGGTACGACCCGACGTAGCATCCCGGCACCCGATTCCCCGACAAAGACATCCCGCCCACATCGAGCCAGCCCCGAGGAAGACTGTGACGACACCCGAACGCCCCCATCTGATCGTGATCTACACCGACGACCTCGGCTACGGCGACGTCGGCTTCCTCGGGCCGAGCGACATCGCCACCCCGCATCTGGACGCGCTGGCCGCCGGCGGGGCGACGATGCGGCGGTGGTACTCCAACTCGCCGGTCTGCTCACCGTCGCGGGCAGCTCTGCTCACCGGCTGCCATCCGTCGCGGGCCGGTGTCGACCACATCCTCGGCGCACCGCGCGGCCGGGACGGCTTGCCGCCGCAGCCCACGCTGGCGTCTCGGCTCGCCGACGCCGGCTACGCCACCAGTATGGTCGGCAAGTGGCATCTGGGTACGTCGGAGTCCTCGTCTCCGCGGGCCCTCGGGTTCGGATCCTTCTTCGGATTCCTGGCCGGTTGCGTCGACTACTACTCCCACATCATGTACTGGGGTGACCATCATCCGATCCATGACCTGTGGACCGGGACCCAGGAGACCTGGCGCAACGGGGAGTATCTGACGACCATGATCACCGATGCGGCCGTGCAGGTGATCGACGAGGTGGCCGACGATCCGATGTTCCTGTTCGTCAGCTACAACGCGCCGCACTACCCGCTGCACGCCCCGCAGGAGTATGTCGACCGCAACGCCCACCTCCCGGAGGACCGGCGGATGATCGCGGCGATGATGTCAGCGGTCGACGACGGGGTCGGCGAGATCGTCGCCGCCCTGGAACGACAAGGGATCCGGGACAACACGATCATCCTGTTCTCCTCCGACAACGGCCCGTCCGCCGAAGAGCGCAACTGGCTGAACGGGGAGGAGATCGCCTTCGCCGGCGGATCGGCCGGCGGCCTTCGTGGACACAAGGGCTCGTTGTACGAGGGCGGCATCCGGATGCCGACGCTCTGGTCCTGGCCGGCACGGATCACACCCGGCACCCAGATCACGACCTGCTGTCAGATGAGTGACGTGCTGCCGACCGTGCTCGACGCGGCCGGCATCCCACCGGCTGACCAGCATGTCGTGGACGGTTCCTCGGTCTTGGACCTGCTCACCGGCACGAAGTCGGAGCCCGAGGATCGCTTGCTGTACTGGGAATACGACGGCCAGACGGCTGTCAGCGACGGCACCTGGAAACTGGTCCGCAACGTCCGCGAACGGCTCGGTGCGCCGACCGTCGAAAAGATCGGGCTCTACCATCTCGCCGTCGACGAGGCGGAGACCAGCAACCTGTACGCCGCCGACCACTCCGAAGCCGTCCGGCTGGGGGCCGCGCTGGACGATTTCGAGACGCGCCTGACCGGTTGGCAGCAGCAGATCTCCCAACAGGGACAGGAACTCTCCCCCATCCCGACGGCCGCTCCCTAACCCACCAGGGTCCTGAGCCTGTCGAAGGACCTCGAACCCGACCAGGATCCTCGACCGGCCTTCATCGTTCGCAAGCATCCCTGCCGACGACCGGTGCCTGCAGGGTCACGGCGCCCTCCCGTGCCACCAACTGCCGGTAGACACCGGACGTCCGCAGTGCATACCGTTCCAGGGCGGTGTCGAGGGTCATCCAGGCATCGCCGATGTTCACCGGCGCTTGCGGATAGTGGACGGCCGCCCCCTGCTCCGACCCGGCGATCTCGATGACCTCCAGGCCCGCCACCGGAGCCGGCTCCGGCTCGTGCACGATGCCGGCGGTCACCATGATCGACTCCGGATCCGATGTTCCGTCGTAGGTCAGCACCAGGTCACGATCACCCGGCACCCGCTCCCGAAGGCTGCCGACCAGCTGGCCGACCGCCGCGCCGATCTCCGACTCATCGGTCACGATTTCCTGGGCACCCAGCAGTTTCAGCGCCGGCAGTGCAGTGAGTTGCAATGTTTCCATGATCGTTCGATGACCTTCCTCGATGGCTCCGAGGCGCGCCCGCACCTCGCTGAGACATCTCGAAGCCTCGGTGATCTGCTCGGTCAACTCCGCTTCCCGAGCTCGGAGCAGCTCGACGAGCCGCTGCTCCGAGAGCCCTTCCGCCAGCAGGTCGCCGATCGTGTCCAGGCCGAAGCCGACGGCACGCAACCCTGCGATCGCCTGCACCCGGCCGACCTGGTGCGGCGCGTACCTCCGACGCCCGGTCCACTGATCGACCTCGGCCGGTGACAGCAATCCGACCGTCTCCCAGTGCCGCAGCATCCGGCGGGACACTCCCGTCCGGTGGGCCAACTCACCGATGCTCAACATGTCGATCACCACTCCAACCCATGACACAGTGTCAAGATCAACCACGGGTCCTGAACCGGTCGACGGACCGAGAACGCGACCAGCGGAACCAACCTCGACAAGCTCAGGGACCTCGGGCAGCGGTCCGGGTAGCTTCAGGATGCCGGCGCGTTGGTGGCGATCAGGACGTTGCTGACCACCTCGGTGCACCAGTCGAGGAGCTCGAGATCCTTGATCGGCGGCCCACCGATCTGCGGTGACTTCGGCTTCGGCACCAGCATCAGGCCGGCCTTCTCCTTGACCACGCTGCCCGGGTAGAGACGCTTCAGCCGCAGCTGTTTGGACTCGGCCAGGTCGACCGGGGCGAAACGGATGAAGTTGCCGGCGATGACCACCTCGGACAGTCCTGCCTGCCTGGCCAGCAAACGGAATCTCGCGACGGCCAACAGGCTCTCCACCTCGGAGCCGGGAGCGCCGTAACGGTCGGTGAGCTCGGCCCGGACGGCCTCGATGTCGGCCGGTTCGCGGACCTCGGCGATCCGCTTGTACATCTCCAGCCGAAGCCGTTCGGACTCGACGTAGTCGGTCGGCAGATGCGCCTCGATCGGCAATTCGATCTTGACCTCGGCCTCCGGCTCGACACCGTCGCCGCGGAACTCCGCGACCGCCTCGCCGACCAACCGGACGTAGAGATCGAAACCGACGTCGGCGATGTGACCGGACTGCTGACCACCCAGCAGGTTGCCGGCGCCACGGATCTCCAGGTCCTTCATCGCCACCGCCATCCCGGCCCCGAGGTCGGTGTGCGCAGCGATCGTGGCGAGTCGATCATGGGCGGTCTCGGTGAGCGGCTTCTCCGGCGGATACAGGAAGTAGGCATACCCCCGTTCCCGGCTCCTGCCGACCCGGCCGCGCAACTGGTGGAGCTGGGACAGACCGAGGGTGTCGGACCGTTCGACGATCAAGGTGTTCGCCGTCGAGATGTCCAACCCCGCTTCGACGATCGTGGTCGCCACCAGGACGTCTGCGCGACGTTCCCAGAAGTCCACCATCACCTGTTCCAGCTGGTGCTCCCCCATCTGTCCATGCGCGGTCACCACGCGGGCCTCGGGCACCAACTCACGGATCCGGCGGGCGGCCTTCTCGATCGACTGCACCCGGTTGTGCACGAAGAAGACCTGGCCTTCCCGCATCAGCTCACGGCGGATCGCCGCCGTCACCTGGGCCTCGTCGTACGGGCCGGCGAAGGTGAGCACCGGGTGACGTTCCTCCGGTGGGGTGGTGATCGTGGACATCTCACGGATGCCGGTAACGGCCATCTCCAGGGTGCGCGGGATCGGGGTCGCCGACATGGCGAGCACGTCGACGTCCATCCGCAGCCGCTTCAGCGATTCCTTGTGCTCGACGCCGAATCGCTGTTCCTCGTCGATGATCACCAGACCAAGATCCTTGAACCTGATCTTGTCGCTGATCAACCGATGGGTGCCGACGACGACATCGACACTGCCGTCGGCAAGTCCGGCGACGGTCGCCTTGCTGTCGGCGTCGGAGGAGAAGCGGCTCAGCGCACCGACCTTGATCGGGAAGCCGGCGTACCGGTCGGCGAAGGTGTTGTAGTGCTGCTGCACCAGCAGCGTTGTCGGCACCAGGATGGCGACCTGCTTGCCGTCCTGGACGGCCTTGAACGCTGCCCGGACGGCGATCTCGGTCTTCCCGTAGCCGACGTCGCCACAGATCAGCCTGTCCATCGGGATGACCTGTTCCATGTCGTGCTTGACCTCGTCGATGCAGGCCAGCTGGTCCGGCGTCTCGACGAAGTTGAACGCGTCCTCCAGCTCCCGCTGCCAGGTGGTGTCCGGGGCGAAGGCGTGGCCGCGGCTGGCCTGCCGGGCGGCGTACAGCTTGATCAACTCGGCGGCGATCTCGCGAACGGCCTTGCGCGCCCGGCCCTTGCGCTTGGCCCAGTCCGAGCCACCCATCCGGTCCAGCGACGGAGCCTCGCCGCCGACGTAACGGGTGACCAGATCGAGCTGGTCCATCGGCACATAGAGCCGGTCACCGGGCTGGCCGCGTTTGCTGGCGGCGTACTCCACGACGAGGTATTCCCGGGTGGAGCCGGCGACCGTGCGTTGAACCATCTCACGGTAGCGGCCGACGCCGTGCTGTTCGTGCACGATCGCGTCGCCCGGCTGCAGTTCCAGCGGATCGATCTGCTTCTTGCGCCGGGCCGGCATCTTCCGCTCGGAGCGGTCGACCTGATGCTGACCGGACAGGTCGCCGGTGGTGTAGACGGCGAGTTTGATCTTGTCCACCAGCAGACCGGTGCGCAGCTCACCGGTGCTGACGCTGACCAGTTGCGGCTCCGGTGCGGTGCCGAGATCGTCGATCAGCCGGGCGGCGATGTCCTGCTCGCCGAGCAGTTGCACCATCCGCTGTGCGGTGCCCTTGCCCTCGGCGACCAGCACGACCCGCCAGCCATCGCGGGCATGATCGGCGATCTCGGCGATCGACTTCTCCGCATCCCCACGGTGCGTCTCGGGCAGTTGCGCCTCGACCGTACGGGAGGAGACTCCGAGGGTGCTGACCGCGGTGGAGAAATCGATGATCTCCCCTTCCTCGGTGCGGATCGGACCACTCTGCTGCTCCGGCCCGGCGCTGAAGACCGACAGCGTCCACCAGGCCAGCCCACGGTCCAACGCGTGTTCGCGGACCTCGGCCAGCGGTCGGTAGGACGACGAGCCGAGATCGATCGGCGCCTGACCTCCGCCTGCGGCCGCGGCCCAGGAGGCACCGAGGAACTCCTCGCTGGTCTTGACCAGATCGGCCGACCGGGTGCGGACCAGTTCCGGGTCCGCGACCAGCACGTGGGTGCCGTCGGGGAGCAGATCGACCAACAGCTCCATGCCGTCGACCAGTGCCGGGGACAGCGACTCCATGCCTTCCACGGCATGGCCGGCGGCGATCCGTTCCAGCATCTCCGACAGCTCGGGATGGGCCTCCATCAGCTCGGCGGCCCGCTGCTTGACCTGGTCGGTCAGCAGCAGTTCGCGGCAGGGCGAGGCGGTGATGTCGTCGGTGGTCAGGTCGGAGGACCGCTGGTCGGCGACGGCGAAGTAGCGGATCTCCTCGATGGTGTCGCCGAAGAAGTCGATCCGGACCGGGTGTTCCTCGGTCGGTGGGAAGACGTCGACGATGCCGCCGCGGACGGCGAACTCGCCGCGTCGCTCGACCAGGTCGACCCGGACGTAGGCGGCATCCACCAGGGCGCGAGCCAGGTCGGAGATGTCGAAGTCCTCGCCGGTGCGGAGCCGGACCGGCTTCAGGTCGGCCAGCCCCCTGACCTGCGGCTGCAGCACGCTGCGGATCGGTGCGACGATGATCTTGAGCGGCGTCTCGTCCGCCGTGGGATGGACGAGCCGGCGCAGCACTGCCAGCCGCCGGCCGACGGTGTCGGACCGCGGACTCAGCCGCTCGTGCGGCAGCGTCTCCCAGGCCGGGTAATAGGCGACCAGGTCCGGGTCCATCAGAGACTGCAGGGTCTCGGTGACGTCCTCGGCCTCACGGTAGGTCGAGGTGACCAGCAGCACCGGCGCGTCGGCGCCGCCACGGTCGGTGGCCGCGGTCATGGCCGCGGCGAAAAGGGGGCGCATCGGTGCCGGCATGGTCAGGTCCAGCGCGTTCACGGCATGCGAGCGCGCATCACCGATGGCTTCGGAGATGGTGGGTTCTGTTGCAAGAAGGTCGACGAGTCCCGAAAGGGTCACCGGGTAACCCTACTCGCGATGGTTCCACGGCCGGAATCGTGGCTGTGGATGACCGGCTCCCGCCGCGCCGTACTGTCGTGGGTCCTGAACACTGAGGTGTCGCGTAACGAGCAGCACCAGACGAGTGCTCATGGCGTTCCCGGCACACATCGCAACTCGTGTTACCACATCGCCTTGGCGGCAGCACCACACCGGGACATATCGCAACCGGTGCTACCAAATCGCCCCAGAACCAGCGTCATCCCGGCACACATCGCACCTGGTGTTACCGAATCGCCCTGCGGCGGATCGAGCCGCGCGGTCGCGCACGTCGGCGGATCCCGGTCGCGCCGCCTCAGGAGCCGAGTCGTGACGATCCCGGCAGCGATGTCGGCCCGCTCGGTTTCGACGAATCGGAGCAACCGGAGCCGGTCGAGATCCGTCGGACGGAACTGTCGACGGCGTCGTCATCGGGCGGCGGCCCACGTCTGCACGATGCGCAACGGCAGGTCGTCGGCGGAATCGAAGCAGCGTCTCGCCGGTTCGCGACGGACCGACGACATCGCCAAGCGCTACGACCACGAACGAACCGGCACCGGCCTCCTGGATCATCGACCTGACGATCGCCGGGTGACCTCCCAGGAACTGCGCGAACCTCGACACGTCGAAGGCATCGTTGCCCAGGACGGCGATTCCATGATCGTTACCGCCCGCCCGGTTGTCCGGCTCAGCTGGCAGCGACTCCTCGGATCGTGCCGGAGAGCGGCCCGGACAGGGCCGATGGCCGCATCCGGGCAGTCGCTCCGTGGTGCTGGTTCAGTTGTCCCAACGGCACCACTGTGGAGCCTTGCCGACGTTGTCGACGTAGCGGGCGGAGACCCAACCCTTCTCGCTGGTCAGGTACCAGCGGTTGTTGCCGCCGACGCTCTGGCCGGGTTGCTTGCAGATCACGCTGAACGACGTGGATTTCCCGATCGTCCCGGTGCGCTTGTCGCTGGTGTTCGGTCCGTGCCGGACCGACAGCGTTGCAGTGGCCTTGGCCTTGGCCGTGTCGCCGGTGCAGCGCGGCGGCTTCTTGCCCAGCAGCTTGACGTAGCGGCCGGAGATCCACTGACTGCTCGGGCTGTCGGTCTGCCCGGCGTACCAGGTGCGATTGCCGTCGACCGAGGTGCCGTAGACCCAACAGCCGAGTCCTACCTTCTCGCCCTTCTTGAGGTGATCGACCTTGGAGGCGTGGGTGCTCGGCGCATACCGGACCGACAGTCCGCCGGAGGCGGTCACCTGACCCTGGTAGTCCGCTGCCTGTGCGGTGCCGGCGCCCAATGCCAAGGTCCCGGCGGTGGCTGCTGCGAGCGCCGCTGCCGTGGCGGCAATCTTCTTGATCATGAACTCCCCTTGGTGATGCGTGTCGATGAAAGGTGCGGCCCCGGCGGTGATGCGGTACCGCCGAGGCCACACGTCATGGCCCTGCCCCCGAGCCGGGCCAGTCCTGGGACGGATCAGACGCAGTGATTCGGCGCCCGTCCGACGTTGTCGATGTATCGGGCGGAGACCCACTTGTGGTCGGTCGTCCAATACCAGAGCTTGTTGCCGTTGACGCTCTGCGACGGCAACTTGCAGATGATGTCGACGCCAACGCCCCTGGCGATCGAGCCCGAACGGGGGTCTGCGGTGGTCGGTCCGGTGCGCTTGCTGACCGTGGTCGTCGCCCGACCGACGAACCGTTCGCTGTTGCCGCACCAGCCCGGCGTCGACCCGATGTTGGTCACGTAGCGGGCCGCGATCCATTCGTGGCCGCCGAAGCTGTCGCCGGGCAGCAAGTACCAGCGGTTGTTGCCGCCGACACTGGTGCCGGTCACCTTGCAGTTGAGCGGAACCACCTTGCCGTACTTGATCGAGGTCAGGTACTTGGCGTGACTGCTCGGCGCATACCGGACCGAGAGGCTCGGCTTGGCGATGATCTTGCCGTCCGAGCTTGCTGCGTCGGCCGTCGTCGCCCCGAGCGACACCAGGCCTGCTCCTGCTGTCAGGGCGGCCACGGCCACGCTGACGACCTTCTTGATCATGATTGAACCCCTTTGTCTGCGGGACCCCGACAGATCCCGACACCATGACGCTAGACCCGGCCGACGAGCCCCGGGAGTGCCTTTCGGACAGATCCGCATCTCAGCAGACCAAGATCATCCTCAAGGCGTACGGACACCGATCGGCTGTGCACCCACAAGCCGAGCTGGTAGTCCCCTCGCGGGCGGCGGCGATCCAAGACGCTCCCGACTCGGACGCCGGATCGGTCATCCTCTTGCTCACCGGCGCACCCCCAAGTCGATCTTGTACCGCCACCTCCCGACGAGGTGGTGATGATGACGTTAGGAGGGCAACGGCTCAACGAGACGACCGTGCCATCACGGCTTTCTCACAACTGGCTCACGGTTGTGCTGCGGGGGCCTGCCGGGCGTCGATGGCTTCCATCCAGTGCACGGCGACGGCGGCGAGTTGGAGCAGTTCGGCACGCAATCGGGCCGGGTCGTCCTCGGCCATCGCCTCGCAGAACTCCTCGTACAGGATGTGTTCCCAGCTGCCTGCGCCGCGTTCGAAGGCTCGATCACAGCGGGTCCGCGCGAAGCGCACGTCCAGTTCGGGGACCTCGGACAGGGTGTAGTCGGCACCGGTGCCATCGGGATGGTTCTGCTCCCCCCATCGTGCGTCCTGCCGCGCTCGTTCGGCGGCGACGTCGGCCAGTACGTCGGTCAGGCTCATGGTCCCCAGCATCGCACTGCTGTTCATCGACACCGGGCACCTGGTGTCCCGGCTCCCCCTTCGGCGTCACCTTCCGGGCCGCCCGGCGGCGCGCCGACAGCCAACCGGCGACGCCGCCGATCAGGAAGATCCCCGCCAGTGTCAGCCACAACGGCAACGTGGCGACCGGCACGATCAGACGGATCTGGACCGCCTGCCGGTTCTCGACGATGAAGACCACTGCCAGCACGATCAGAGCGCCGTCGATGATCTAGTGTCCTAGCGCGGGTGGATCCGCTGCCGTCGATCGGTGACCTGCTCACGGTCCGTTGTCATGATTGATGATGTTCCGCCGAGCTCAGCGCAGTCCATCACCATCCAGCGGATCCGCGCCCGTCCGGTCGGGAGTCGCGGCGCGAATGTGCGTGGCACTACGCTGCCGCCATGGCCTACGTCCCGATACTCGGTCGGCTGGTCGGTTGCCGGCTCTACTCGGTGCAGTTCGTGATGGACTACGTCCAGCTGTGGTTCGACAATGATCATTCCGACCGGCCGATGCTGAACAGCTACGCCTGGCCGGCAGTGATCACCGACGGCGTCCGGTGGACCGAAGGTGACCTGGGGTGGGCCGACGCGCTGCGGTCCTTCATCCCGCAGATCGTCATAGCGACCCGAGAGGGAGACCGCGAAGGACTGGTCATCGAACTGCCATCCGGAACGCTCCAGATCAACCCGACCTGGGACGAACTCGACGAGATCGGACCCGAGATCGCCGAACTGCACGGATTCGCCGATCGGCACTGGATGGCCTGGCGAGCTGGGGAGGAGTCCTTCGAGCACCTCGCCCGGCACTGACCTCTCAGCCCTCCTCGCCGTACCCGGAAATGATCATCGGCGACACTCGCCGCCGAGTGCCGCCGATGATGGTGGGTGATGCGTCAGTCGTCCAGCGCCTCGGCACCGGCCTGGGCGAACTTCTGATCGAGATCACCGCTCGGAGCGCCGGCGACTCCGACACCCGCGATCGGGGCGTCCTTGGAGGTGACCGGGGCGCCACCACCGAGGAACAGGGTGCCCGGGATGTCCTTCAGGTTGGGCGTCTGCTCGAGCCGCTCGACGAGTTCGGATGTCGGGGCGTTCCACGCGACAGCGGTGTAGGCCTTCCGCACCGCCGACTCCGGCGACTGCGGTCCTGCACCGTCGCCCCGCAGGGTGACAATCGTGTTGCCGTTGCGGTCGACGACGGCGACCGAGACCCGCTGGTCCTCCTTCTCCGCCGCGTTCATAGCGGCCTGGGCAGCCTCGGTTGCGGCTGCCACGGTGAGGTGGCTGGACTGCATGACGTTCGTGTTGGCCGCAGCTGCGGGAGCCTCGGTGGCCGGCTCTGCCTGGGCGGTCGCGAGGGCACCGAAGGCGCCGACTGCCACGGTGGCCGCAGCGACACCGGTCAGCACACGGGTACGCAGGGACAGCTTGTTCATGAGGATTCCTTCGACTCGGAGCTTGGGGACGGGAAGCCTTCTGCTGTCCCGCTCTGGTATCCATGCTCAGCCCGGAACCTGCGCCATGGCGTCGATCGTCAGGCTGACAGCTGAGCGCCGGAGGGACCAGGCCTGGGTCATCCGATCGGTTGACCCAGGCACGGATCCACTCCCGATAGCCTGGAAACGGTGCGGCGACGATCAGGGAGGTGCATGTGACGGACGATGCGGCTCCGGCGGGTCCTCCCAGGGACTCCGATGCCCGCTGGTTGGCGACAGTGATGCATGTCGCGTTCTTCGTGCTGCTGTCCTCGTCCTTGACCCGCTTCTTGATCGTTCACTTCGACAAGCCCATCTCGGTGTGGGTGATCCTGCTGGCCATCGCCCTTGCCGTGTTGTACGTCTTCGGACCGGTCGCCGGGCCGGCCGAGAGGACGGTCCCGGTCAGCACGTCGTCCAGGCTCTGGCTCGCGGCCGTGATCACCTGCTGGGCGACATTGGTGATCCTCGCGCCGAGCTTCGGCTGGTGCGCGGTACCGCTGTTCTACACGGCACTGCGGATGCTCCGGCCGCAGGCGGCGATCGTCCTGGTCGTGTTGTTCACCGCTCTGGTGGTCGCTGCGCAGGTCAGGCTGCGGATGAAGTTCGGCTTCGATCCCAATCTGATGTTCGCTCCCCCGGCCGTCGCCGCGGTGGCAACGGCGATGTTCATCTACTCCCAGCGCCAGGCCGACCGGCTGCGTGATGCCATCGCCGATCTGGTGGAGACCCGCCGCGAGCTGGCGGCAACCGAACGGCGTGCGGGCACCTTGACCGAACGCCAGCGCTTGTCGATGGAGATCCACGACAGTCTCGCGCAGGGCTTGTCCAGCCAGCAGATGCTGTTGCAGGCGGCGAACCGGCTCTGGGACAGCGATCCCGACGCCGCGCACCGTCATCTCCGGTCCGCCGAGAGCATCGCGGAACGCAATCTCATCGAGGCTCGGCGCTTCGTTCATGATCTTGCACCCGCTGACCTGGCTGAGGGCAACGGCCTGGACGATGCGCTGCGTTCGTTGGCCGAACGAGAGTCCACCGACTCCCTCCGGGTCCGTTTCCACCAGGACGGTACGTCGGCAACGCCGCTTCCCGAACGCGTCCAGTCGACCTTGCTACGGATCGCGCAGGGCGCACTGGCCAACGTCCGCGAGCATGCCGACGCTGGCGTGGCCGTGATCACCGTCACCTATCTCGATGATCAGGTGATGCTGGACATTGCTGACAACGGTCGGGGATTCACACCCACACAGGGATCTGATGGCTTCCGGGGCCACGGCCTCCCGGCTATGCGCGCCCGCGCCCAACAGGTCGGCGGCACCGTCACCGTCGAATCGACCCCCGGCGAGAGCACCGTCGTGTCGGCGGCGATCCCGCTCGGTAACCCGACGTCATGAGGACCACGCCATGAACCCGGTACGCCTTGTCGTCTGCGACGATCACGTCGTGGTCCGTGCCGGGCTGCTCGCTCTGCTGGGCAGCGAACCGGACATCGAGGTCGTCGGCGAGGCCGGCAGCGGCGAGGAGGCGATCGCGATGGCCGCGAAGTTGCGGCCCGATGTGGTGCTGATGGACCTGCAGTTGGGTGACGGGATCGACGGCGTCGAAGCGACCCGACGGATCGCCACGACCGGCGTGCAGGTGCTCGTCCTCACCACCTATGACACCGACGCCGACATCACCCGGGCCATCGGTGCCGGCGCCACCGGCTACCTGCTCAAGGCCGAACGCCCCGAAGAACTCTTCGCCGCGATCCGTGCCGCGGCCGTAGGCCGGACGACGCTCTCCGCGCCGGTCGCGGATCGGGTGATGAATCAGATGCGCGGAACCGCACCTGCTCGCCTGACCCGACGCGAGACCGAGATCCTGAAGCTGCTCGCCGACGGAATCGGCAATCGGGAGATCTCCCGGACGCTGTTCATCAGCGAAGCAACAGTCAAAACGCATCTGGGCCGGATCTACAGCAAGCTGGGTGTCGAGACCCGCGCCGGAGCAGTGGCCGCGGCTCACGAACTCCGGCTCCTTCCGTGACGTCAAGCAACCAGGTCAGACTCCGCGGGTGCTGAGAGGTCATCCTCCGATCGATGATCAAGTCGTGCCGCGCCGCAGTGCCGTTGCCCTCACAGTCCGGCTCCGACATCGCCGACTGGTGCATGGTTGTCCGTAGCTGCTCCGGCAAAATCCCGCCGCCCCGTGCTCCGCCGGAAATTCAGACACTCGTCCACATTCCCAAGCCCACCGCCGGTCAACCCGCGAAACCCGGACACTCGTCCACTTTTCCCAGGCTCAACGCCAGGTCGACGCGAGAAGTTTCGGACATTCGTCCACGTTTCGCGGGTAGCAGACGGCTCGGGCCGCTCGGCTGACCTCGGCCGTTCACCGACGCCGCCACCTTCGCCACCGGCCGGCACACGGTGCCAACTTCCACGGCGTCGTCGATTGGTGCCCGGCAGCTACCCGCGGGAATCGCGCCCTCGCTCTCGTCAATCTGCGCAGTGACCTCGAGTGGCGAGCCTTCGACCGCGACCTGAGGTGGACGGTCCCACCGGCGGCTATCGATGGACCTGACGCCATCGTGCGCACCACCGTCGAGCCAGGCGTGCTTACTGCGTCCGAGATGAGTACGTCTTGTTGAGCGGAGTGCAGGATCTGGCCGGGTCTGGCGCGGTACCGCTCGCGATCAACCAGGCTGTGTTGAAAACGGTCAGGAGTTGAAGCTGCTCTGGGTGCGTTCGAGGCCGTTGATGATCAAGGACTCGACGGCGTCGGCGGCGCGAGCGATCTCGATCTCGACATCGTCGCGTTCTCGAGCGGCGAAGTTGCTGAGCAGGAAGTCTGCGGGATCCTGCCGGCCGGGCGGACGGCCGACACCGAACCGGACCCGGTAGTAGTCGCCGACCGACAGCGACTTGCGGATCGACCGCAGACCATTGTGTCCGTTGTCGCCGCCGCCGAGTTTGACCCGCATCTGGCCGAGATCGAGATCGAGCTCGTCATGGATCACGATCAGATGATCGGGTTTGATCTTGTAGTAGCCGGATGCCTTGCTGACCGCGGCACCGGTCTCGTTCATGAAAGTACGGGATTTGAGCAGCACTGCGCGGGTGCTGTCCGGCCCGGGTGGACCGATCCGGCCTTCGGCGATCTCGGCCCGCATCCGTGCCGGGTTGGAGAATTTCGACCCGAAACGGCGCCCAAGCTCGTCGACCACCCGGAAGCCGACGTTGTGCCGATGCATGGCATATCCGGGGCCCGGGTTTCCGAGCCCAACGATCAGCCACATCAGTGTCGTCGACTTCCAGGTGGTCGGTCAGGTCAAGCGGTGATGGCGGTGTTGGTGCGCAGCCGCGATCGGTCAGGACTCGGAGTCGTCGGACTCGGAATCCTCGCCGGACTCCTCGCCTTCGCCCTCGCCCTCGGTCTCCTCGCCTTCGGCTGCGGCCGCTTCTTCCTCTTCCTCGGCCGCGGACCGAGCAGCGCTGACGCTCACGATCAGGGTGTCCGGATCGACCGCCAGGGTCGAGCCCTCCGGCAGCTCCAGATCCGAGGCGTGGATCTGTGCACCGACGTCCAGGCCCTCGACGGAGATGGTGATGCCTTCGGGGATGTTGGTGGCCTCGGCCTCGATGGCGACATCGTTGCGGTCCCACATCGCGACGGTGTCCGGAGCGGTCTCGCCCTCGGAGTGCAGGGTGACGTCGACGGTGACCTTCTCACCGCGACGCACCATCACCAGGTCGACGTGCTCGATGAAGCCCTTGATCGGATCGCGCTGGATCTGCTTGGGCAGCGCGAGCTGGGACTTGCCGTCGACCTCGATCGACAGCAGCGCGTTGTGCTCGCGCAGTGCCATCAGGGTCGCGTGTCCCGGAAGGGTGATGTGCTGGGGATCCGAACCGTGTCCGTACAGGACGGCGGGGACCTTGTCGGCGCGACGAATACGGCGGGCTGCACCCTTGCCGAATTCGGTGCGCAATTCGGCGGTGAGCTTGACCTCGGCCACGAACGACTCCTCGAACTGAATGCGTTTTGATTTCCGACATGCTCAGCGAGGAGTGACCGGCGTGCACACACGGTGCGACGCAACCAGGTCGATCACGGCCGATCCGGCCCTCGCCGAGGCAACCGGGACAGCGTACCCAATGGGTCACCGCACCGCCAACTCCGCGCTCAGCCTCCCCTGCACTCCACGATCAGCGCTATCCAGATGCGACGACGTGGGGTGAGCAGCGTAGGTGACCACGGTGGGTGCCCACGCCCGGGGTCCGGGGGTCGCCCGCCGCCGAGCGAAGCGAGGACCTATCAGCTCGCGCCGTTGAACAGGGAGGTGACCGAGCCGTCCTCGAAGACCTCCTGGATGGCGCGGGAGATCAGCGGGGCGATGGAGAGCACGGTGAGCTTGCCGAACTGCCGCTCGGGCGGGATCGGCAGGGTGTTGGTGACGATGACCTCTTCGAACGGGGAGTTGTTCAGCCGTTCGGTCGCCGGGCCGGAGAGCACCGGGTGGGTGGCTGCGGCGATCACGGCCTTGGCGCCGCGGGCAACCAGTGCCTCGGCGGCCTGGCAGATCGTGCCGGCGGTGTCGATCATGTCGTCGACCAGCAGGCAGACCCGGCCGGACACGTCGCCGACCACCTCGTGCACGGCAACGGTGTTGGCCACGTTGGGATCGCGCCGCTTGTGGATGATCGCCAGCGGGCAGCCGAGTTGGTCACTCCACATGTCCGCCAGCCGGACCCGGCCGGCGTCCGGCGACACGATCGTCATCTCGGAGGTGTCGTACTGGGCCTTGACGTGCTGGGCGAGCACGGGCAACGCCCAGAGGTGGTCGACCGGGCCGTCGAAGAAGCCCTGGATCTGGGCGGCGTGCAGGTCGACCGACATCAGCCGATCGGCGCCGGCGGTCTTGTAGAGATCTGCGATCAGCCGGGCCGAGATCGGCTCCCGGCCGGCGTGCTTCTTGTCCTGACGCGCGTACGGGTAGAACGGCGCGACCACCGTGATCCGCTTGGCCGACGCCCGCTTCAGCGCATCGACCATGATCAACTGCTCCATCACCCACTCGTTGACCGGTGCGGCGTGGGACTGGATGACGAAGGCGTCGCTGCCGCGCACCGACTCCTCGAAGCGGACGTAGATCTCGGAGTTGGCGTAGGCCAGCGCGCGGGTCGGCACCAACTCGACCTTCATCAGGTCAGCGATCTCGTGTGCGAGCTCGGGATAGGCCCGGCCGCTGAACAACATCAGGTGCTTGTTGTTCGGTTTGAGAACTCCGGTCATCGCTGGTCTCCCCTTGTTCGGCCCTGGTCCTGCGTCCGGCCCTGGTCCTGCGCTGTTCGGCCCTGATGCTGCGCTGGTCGGCCCTGATGCTGCGCTGCTCGGTCCTGCTTCCTGCACACGGCTCGGCCTATTCCGTGCCCTGGTCCTCCGCTGCCGTTGCAGCATCGGCGGTCTTGCTGCCGGCTCGGTTGCGAGCAACCCAGCCCGTCGAATTGTGCTGCCTACCCCGCGCAATCCCCAACTCGCCGACTCCGACATCTTCGGTGACCACCGAACCGGCCGCAACATAGGCGCCGTCGGCGACGGTGACCGGCGCCACCAACACGCTGTCGCTGCCGACGAAGCTGAACCGTCCGACACTGGAGCTGTGCTTGTTCACCCCGTCGTAGTTGGCGAAGATCGTGCCCGCACCGATGTTGGCGCCCTCGCCGATCTCGGTGTCGCCGGCGTAGGTCAGATGCGGCACCTTGGCGCCGGGGCCGACGTGGGAGTTCTTCAGCTCGACGAAGGTGCCGATGTGTGCGTCGGCGTCCAGCACCGTTCCCGGCCGCAGGTACGCGTACGGTCCGATCGTCACGCCGGATCCGATCACGGCCAGCGAGCCATGCGTACGGCAGACCGTGGCGCCTTCGCCGACCTCGACGTCGGTCAGTGTGGTGTCCGGTCCGATCACCGAGTCCGCGCCGACGACGGTGGTGCCTTCCAGGACCGTGCCGGGCAGCAGCGTGACGTCGGCGGCCAGATCGACGTCGGCGTGGATCCAGGTGGTGGCCGGGTCCACGATGGTGACGCCCTCCAGCATCCAGTGTTCGCAGATCCGCCGGTTCAGTTCCTTGCCCACGGCGGCGAGCTGGACGCGGGTGTTGACGCCCTCGACCTCCCACAGGTCATCGGTGACGTAGGCCCCGATCCGATGCCCCGCGGCTTCGGCGATGGCGGGCAGGTCGGTGAGGTAGTACTCGCCTTGGGAGTTGTCGGTGGTCAGCCGGCTCAGTCCTTCGCGCAGTACGGCGGCGTCGAAGACGAACAGCCCGGAGTTGATCTCGTCGACAGCTCGCTCGGCGGCGTCGGCGTCCTTGTGCTCGACGATGCGTTGCACCCGGCCGGTGCTGTCCCGGATGATCCGTCCGTAGCCGGTCGGGTCCGGGACCCGGGCGCTGAGGACGGTGAGCGCGTTCTGCTCGGCGCGGTGCTGATGGACGAAGCGCTGCAGGGTGCTGCCGGTCAGCAGCGGCGCATCGCCGAGAGTGACGACGACCTCACCGGCCACGTCACCGAGCTGGTCCATCGCGCAGCGAACAGCGTGACCGGTGCCGTAGGCGTCGTCGGACTGATGGACCACCTGGACGTTGGGGGCGATCTGGGCCAGCGCCGGTTCGACCTGGTCGGCCATCACGCCCACCACGACGACCAGATGTTCCGAACGCAACTGCTCGGCGGCGTTGATGGCGTGCCCGACCAGCGGTCGACCGGCGATCTCGTGCAGCAGTTTGGACTTCGCCGACTTCATCCGGGTGCCGCCGCCGGCCGCCAGCACGATCACGGCGGCGACCGGGGCGAACTCGGCCTCGGGTTCGGACGAGGTGCTCACACATGCTCCCTGAGAAGTCGACGTCGGCGAGACAGTCTCACTATGTCACGGTCCCGATCCCGGGTCCGTCCCGGCGCAGAGTAGTCACCCCACCCCGCCGACGCCAGTCCTCCTCAGGTTGGCTCCTCGGCGGACCGTCCGGCCGCCCGATCGGCGAGGACGGCGGCGAGTTGGCCGACCGCCCAGCGCAGGTCCTCCTCGGCGATCACCAGCGGCGGAGAGAATCGGATCGTCGAGCCGTGGGTGTCCTTGGCCAGGATGCCCCGATCAGCGAGTCGTTCGCAGACGTCGCGGCCGGAACCGAGCTCAGGCTCGATGTCGATCCCGGCCCACAGGCCGATCGTCCGGACCGCTCGCAATCCGTTGCCCAGCAGGGGTTTCAGTTCATCGGCCAAGACCTCCCCGACTCGTTCGGCCCGCCGCTGGACCTCGCCCTCGGCCAGGATGGCCACGACCTCGCGGCCGATGGCGCAGGCCAGTGGGTTGCCACCGAAGGTGGAGCCGTGCTGCCCCGGGCCGAGGACGCCGAGGATCTCGGTGTTGCCGACCACCGCCGACACCGGGACGATGCCGCCGCCGAGCGCCTTGCCGAGGATGATCAGGTCGGGGCTGACTCCGACATGGTCGACGGCCAGCGTTCGCCCGGTGCGCCCGAGACCGGACTGGATCTCGTCGGCGACGAACAACACCCGATGGTCCGAGCACAGTTGGCGCACCCGGCTCAGGTAGCCGTCGGGCGGAATGATCACCCCGGCCTCACCCTGGATCGGTTCGATCAACACGGCGGCGGTGTTGTCGGTGATGGCTGCGGCCAACGCATCGGCGTCGCCGTACGGGACGGTGACGAAGCCCGGCGTGAACGGACCGAACCCGTCCCGGGCGATCGGATCGTCGGAGAACCCGACGATCGTGGTGGTACGGCCGTGGAAGTTGCCGGCCGCGACGATGATCTCTGCGGCGCCGTCGGGGACGCCTTTGACGTCATACGCCCACTTCCGGCTGATCTTGATCGCGGTCTCGACCGCTTCAGCGCCGGTGTTCATCGGGATCATCATCTCTTTGCCGACCAGCGAGCAGAGCTCGGCGGCGAACGGACCGAGTTGATCATGGTTGAACGCCCGGCTGACCAGCGTCAGTTCGTCCAACTGCCGGCGGGCCGCCATCAGCAGCCGCTGGTTGGCGTGGCCGAAGTTCATCGCCGAGTAGGCACTCAGCAGGTCGAGGTAGCGCCGGCCGCGCAGATCGGTGACCCAGGCTCCGGTGGCCGCCGCGGCGACCACCGGAAGCGGGTGGTAGTTGTGGGCGACATGCTGGTCGATCAACTCCAGGCTGAGCCGGTCGGCATCCGGACGCGGCTTCTCCGACCCGATCTCGCCCTGCTCGGGCGTGGTGATCATGGATTCTCCCTTCGTGGTGGTGGTCATCGCCGGATCTCCAAGGTGCAGCACTTCACCGAACCGCCGCCCTTGAGCAGCTCGGACAGGTCGACTCCGATCGGTTCGAACCCTCTGCGCCGCAGCTGCTCGGCGAGTTCGGGAGCAGCGTCGGTCATGATCACGTGCAGTCCGTCGGACACCGCGTTCAGGCCGAGAACCGCGGCGTCAGCGGCGGTGGCCAGCACCGCATCGGGATAGAGCGTCTTTAGCAGGGATCGGCTGGTCGGGGCGAAGGCGTCGGGATAGTAGGCGATCTCGTCCTCGGACAGCACCGCGAGCGCGGTGTCCAGGTGGTAGTACCGCGGATCGACCAGCTCCAGGCTGATCACCTCGCGGCCGGTCACCTCGGCGACCTCTACGTGGGCTGCCGGATCGGTCCGGAAGCCCCAGCCGGCAAGGATCCGGTCGCCGACCACCAGGAAGTCCCCCTCCCCCTCATTGGTGGCGACGCTGTCGTGAACGGTCAGCCCCTGTGTGCCGAACCACTCGGCGTACGCGGGACCTTCGGCCGATCGTTCGGGGTGGGCGAAGCGGGCGGTGATCGCGAGCCCGTCGACGACCAGGCCGCCGTTGGCGGCGTACACCATGTCCGGCAGACCGGGCAGTGACGGCACCAAGTTGACCTGATGCCCCAACTGCCGGTAGCTGTCCTGCAACTGCTGCCACTGGGCCACCGCACGGTCCACATCGACCGGCCGACCCGGATCCATCCAGGGATTGATCGCGTAGCGGACCGCGAAGTGGTCCGGCCTGGTCATCGCGAAGTTGCGCAGGCGTGGCTGCCGCGCCGCCCGCTCGTGGCGGGTCAGAGTAGTGGTCGACATATCTGGACCGTACGAGTCCGGCCTGGCGCAATCAATCGCCAAACATTTCACAGATGATAGCGATATATTGCAGCTGTCGGATGTTGGTGGCTATTTATTGCACAGGGGGGGCGCATGTCCGGACCGATGGTGCTCGATGAGACCGATGAACGGATCCTCACCGTGCTGACCCGCAACGCTCGGGCGACGTTCAA